>JANMHN010000202.1:0-48623 GCA_031375185.1 Allobosea sp.
GGCAACTATGTCTTCTACAACGATCCGACCTTGCAGAACGCATCGACGGAAATCGCGCGCGTCTCGGTGATCTGATCAACCTGCTAAGGGTTCACCTTCATTGCCGCAGCGCTTCTGCGCGCATGTTGCGGACCGGCTTCATCAGATAGCTCAGGACCGTGTGCTGGCCTGACAGGATGTCGACCTGCGCCGTCATGCCCGGAATGACTGGGCGTCTTGACCCCAGCGCGCCGGCATCGGCCTCGAGCCGCACACGAAAGTAAGGTTCACCCTTTTCGTCGCTCAAGGCATCAGGCGAGATGTCGAGCACCTTGCCCTTGAGCCCGCCATGGATGGTGAAATCGTAAGCCGAGACCTTGACGATAGCGGGCAGCCCTGGCCAGATTTCCCCGCGGTCACGTGGCGAGACACGCGCCTCGATCACCACGGTCGCATCCGCCGGCACAAGCTGGACCAGCGGCTCCCCGGATTTGACCACGCCGCCGATCGTGTCGATGAACAGCTTGTTGACGACCCCGGCCACAGGCGCGATCACCTCTGTGCGGCGGCTGCGGTCCCGCATTGCGGTGATGCTCTCCTCCAGCTTGGCAATCTGGACGGATGTTTCGCGCTGGTCTTTCTCGGCATCGGCGCGGAAGCGCAGAGTGATCTCCTCGCGGCGGCTTTGCAGTTCCTGTACGGCGGACTCAAGCCGGGGAATATCATGCACCAAGGCCGCCAGGCGTGCTTCGATCTGTTGCAGGGAACGCTCGTTGTCGAGCAGTTCGTTGTTCGAGACAGCGCCCATCTTCGTCAGGCGCCGCAGGCTTTCCACGCGCTGCAGGACAAGGCTTCTCTCGCGCTGGGTGCTGGTCCAGCGCGTCCTCATTTCGGCAAGCTCAAGCTCCTTTTGCCGGTGCTGGTCATCGACAACGCTGATCTGGGCTTTCAATCCATCCTGGCGGGCCCTGAACAGGGAACGCTCCTGGATCACGATCTGCGGCAGGGCTTTGGCCATGTCGGGCGGCACAGTGAAGGATGCCTGCCCCGTCGTTTCGGCATCAAGGCGCAGCATTTGCAGGCTCTTGGCCTTGAGTTCGAACTGGTTCTGCTGGAGTTCGGCACGGGCAAAGCTGTTGTCGACACGCAGGAGCGGCGCGCCGGCGGCGACCTTCTCGCCTTCGCGCACGAGAATTTCGGACACGATGCCGCCTTCGAGATGCTGGATGATTTGGTTGCGGGTTTGCGGTACGACGCGGCCCGTGCCCCGCGTCACCTTGTCGAGCGTGGTGAGCGCGGCCCATCCCAGAGCCAGACCGACACCGACGGCCACAATGATGATCATGTGTCTGTGGGCACGCGTCGCAATGCGGTCACAGCGGCGCGGATAGACGAAAGGGAGCAGCTGCTTCGGTTGAATATCGGGCATGGGTTGAGCGGGTGATGTGGTCATGTGCCGTGTGATGTCGTCCGATGGATGAAAAACGGCGCTTCTTTTGCCGGGAGAAAGGAAGTTCCCTGGAACGCGCCGGAATCTGCATCGGTATCATCACCCGCAAAGTCTTTACGGCTTGTTAAGCATAAACGCGCCAGATCAGCCTGCGCGCTTAAATTGGCATGCCTGTCTTGAGATCATCGGCATTTGTCAGCGGGGAATGCTGAACATGACTGTTTCTGGCCATTCTGACCCTGCCCCCGACATGTCAGGCGCTGCAGCCGCCAGCTCGCCCGGCAAAGACTTTCCGGAAACATCTGTGCGGGATGCCCTGCAGCGACTCCAGGGGCGCTTCCAGAATGCCGATGCAGGCACAGGACTTACCAATGAAGATTGCGGACAACTGACCCCCGATCTTGGACCAGACAGCCATCCACTGGCCGATCTGCGTCACCTGGCGCTGATCTCGCGGATGCATCATCCGGCACATGCTGGCGAGACCAGACCAGGAGCAACAACATCTTCCTTGCAGGCTCAAGATGGGGCGACACCTGCTCCCGGCCCTGCCGCCATGATGATTGCCGCAAGACAGGTGGGCTTCGGTTGCGTCAGCGAGCAGCGCGATCTTTCAGTCTTGCAGGTGTCTGATTTCCCGTTGATCGCCTTGATGAAAAACGGCAGCAGCCGCCTTCTTCTGGGCCCGCAACCCGGCGGTCACTATCGGCTCGCTTGTCCGGCTGATGAGCACAGCAAGGAACGCACCGTCGCACCAAAAGTGTTTGCTGCCGCCGCAACAGGTGCCATTTTCCGGCTTCGCCCAGCAAGGCAGGATGCTGACATGGACAGCACGACAGCCGATGGTTCCAGCCAGGGTGCGGCTGGACAGACACCCGCACGGTCCACCGGCAGCGGCGTGATCCTGCGGCACCTGACACGCAGCATGCGCGAACAGCGTGGCCAACTGTGGCAACTGGTCATCGCCTCCCTCCTGATCAATCTGTTCGGCATGACCTTGCCGCTGTTCTCGATGGTCGTGTTCGACCGTGTGATTCCGCATTCGGCCATGGAAACACTCTGGGCGCTGGGACTTGGTGTTGCCACAGCCCTCATGCTCGAATTCTGCCTGCGCAACGCCCGCCTCAGATTGCTGGATGCGGTTGGCCAGAAAACCAGCCAGACGCTTCAGGGCCGTGCGATGGGCCGGCTCCTGCATGCCCCGGTCAGCGCCCTTCCGGGCAAGTCGGGCGCAGCCGTGCAGCCACTTCAGGAAATAGATCAGGTGTCGATGATGACACCGCAGCTTCTGGTGTGCCTTGCCGTCGACATTCCGTTCTTTTTCCTCCTGATGGCCCTGGTGGCGAGCATCGGTGGACCGATTGTCCTTGCCGCGATGGCCGGAACCGTCGCGCTGATCGCACTGCATGCCTTTGCTCACATCATGGCCCACAAGATCACCCTGACCCAGGGCGGACTGACACGCCGCCTGCAGCAGATCGCGATCGACAGCCTCGCAGCACGGGAGCGCATTCGTCTGACAGGCGCTTCGGGACGGATGCTGGCAGACTGGGAGCATGGCGTCGATGAAGCTGGTTTTGCGGGACATCAGGCACGTTACTGGCATGGTCTTGCAGCCCAGGGCAGCGCCGTGATCGTGCAGCTCGTGGTGGTGGCAACCATTGTCATCGGCGTGTTTCAGATCGATGCGGCCGCCATGACCATCGGAGCCTTGTCAGCCTGCATCCTGCTCGTCAACCGCTCCATGATGCCGGTCAGCATTGCCACCGGGATGTCATTCCGCATGGTGCAGATCCTGCAATCCTCGGGCGCATCGAGCCTGATCCTGGACATGAAGGCTGAAACCGGCGGTGATCAAAGCCTCGCAGACGAACACGCGTTATCAGGGCAGATTGATGCACAGCAGGTCAGTTTCACCTATCCTGGCGAAACAAGACCTGCTCTCTCCAACGTGACCTTCTCCTTCAGGCCCGGCGAAAAGATCGGGATCATCGGCAAGGCAGGTTGCGGAAAATCCACGCTGCTCAGGTTGATCGCGCGACTGCACGAACCAGGGCAAGGCCGCCTGCTGCTCGACCATCGTGATATCCGCCAGTTTCATCCAGCCATGGTCCGGCGCGCCATCGGCTACATGTCGCAGGACACGCACCTGATCGACAGCACCCTCGATGACAATCTCACGCTTGGCCTTGGCCGCGTCGACAAGGACTGGTTCACGCGCATCGTCACGATCTGCGGTGTCCATGCCTTTGCGAGCAAGCATCCGTCAGGTTACAGTCTCGATGTCGGTCCGGGTGGTCAGCGCCTGTCCGGGGGCGAGAGGCAATGCGTGTCGCTGGCGCGAGCGCTGATGGGACAGCCCAGGCTTCTCATGCTGGATGAACCGACCAGTGCGATGGACAACACCATGGAAGCCAAGGTGATCGCCGACATCAGGCAGACACTTGGCGATACCGGCCTGATCCTTGCGACACATCGGCTTGCGGCTCTCGAACTGGTCGACAGGGTCATCTGGATCGAGGACGGACGTATTGCGGCAGACGGGCCAAAGGCCGAGATCTTCCGGCGCTTCGGTCTGGTGCAGCAGCCACCTGCACAACCACCTGCACAACCACCTGCACAGGCACGCAGCCACATGGCTGCCACGGTCTGACCTGAGCGTTAACCGTCAGCGAACCGCTTTGCCGTAGGGTTGCCGCGTTCACATTGAGTCTCAGAATGGCATCCCAGGAAGACGAAGAAAATTACTGGCCTGGCTATGTCGATGCCTTGACCACGATGACGATGGTGCTGACCTTCATCATGCTTGTTCTTGGCCTCGCCGTGTTCTCGCTTTCGCAGAATGTTTCCAAGGGGATGCTGGAAAGCATCGCCAAGGCCATGAAGCTACCAGAAGATTTGCCGCCTGACATGAGCGCGGACGAGATCACACGCATCCTGATCGAGCGTGTCGAGAAGCAGGATGCCGCAATGCTGGCAGCACAAGTCGCTGTCAGCGCACTGGCAGCGGACCGCGATAGTGCTGCTACCCGGCGAACAGGCCAGGATGCAAATATCGCCCGTGCGCAGGCGGCTGGCAGCGGTGATGCCCCCGGCAGCTCTCCTGTCGAGCGGCGGATTGAATCACAGGCAGAAGCCGCTTTGTCCGAAACAACGTCACCTGTTTCCCTGACAACCGGGCAGGCGCGGCTCAGGCTGATCTACAAGCCTCGTGCCACCGGCCTTGACGAGATCGCCAAAGGCGCACTGGCTCAGGCCATGGCAGCGGATGGACCGATGAGGACCGCTGGCCTGATCGAGATCGTGGCGGGCATCGATGCCGCAAGCCCGGCCGTGAGCGATGGCAACCGGGTGGCCTATTACCGTGCCCTGATCGTTCGCAGCCAGCTCTTGTCGGCAGGGATGGAGCCTGAACGCATCAAGGTGCGGGTGGACGGTCGGCTCCCCGGCGAGCAGATCCTGATTTCCACAATGCCCAAGGCTGCAGCAAATCCATGAGAAGCTGTGGATGAGAAGCTGTGGGTGAGAAGCAGCGGATACCGTCACCATGAATGATCATGACCTGTCCTGCTGGGGCCATGGCCTCGACATTTGATGCCATGCACCGGCAGCACGGGACGAGTCCCTTTGCATGATTAATCCTTTCTAAGTTCCGCATCCGTAAAATGCGGAAAAATGGCGTTGAGTGTCGGGGGTCTGATGCGGGCTTATTTCGCACCAAAATCGGAACTGCAAAGTGTCTTTTCTGGTCAGATGTACCGGATGATACTGGTGGTTGGCCTGCTTGTCGGGCTGTGCGTCTGGGCACGGCACTTCATCATGGAAGGCATCCTCTCCAACGTTTATCTCAACGGGGGCATTGTCGCGGTCTTCCTGATGGGCATTGTCTTGTCATTCCTGCGGCTCATGAGCCTGTGGAACGAGGACATTGCCTTCCAGGCGCTTCAGGAAGCATTCCAGGATCTGCGCGCGGAACAGCTCAACGGAACCGATGACCCTTACTGGAAGCACTATCGCGCCCTGAAGCCGGGAACGGTCTTTTCCAAGCCCAAGATCCTGAGCCACAGTTTCGAGCTGACCTATGACGAGATGCTGCGCAACCGCAGCATCCGGATGTCCGTCGGCACGATGCAGAGCATCATGAGCAGCATCGACGCCAAGCTGACGGAAGATCGCTCGCTGCTGAACTACATCACCGGCCTGCTGGTGTTTCTTGGCCTGATCGGCACCTTCATCGGATTGATGGAAATGGTCAGCTCGGTGGGTGGCATCATCGGACGGCTGAACGCCGGCAGTTCCCAGACATCGGCAGCCATCGGCGGCCTTCTCAAGAGCCTTGAAGACCCCCTGCGCGGCATGGCGACAGGCTTCTCCTCGTCGCTGTTCGGCCTGTTCGGCTCGCTCGTGGTCGGCCTGATGATGCGCATGAGCGGCACGGGCGCGACGGCCCTCAAGCACGCCTTCGAGAGCTGGCTTGCGAGTGTGTCCCAGATCGAGGGCTCCGGCAGCGACGATGCAGGCAATCTGGCACGCCTTGTGGCCGAAAACGTGCTCAACCCTGGCGGCACCGGTGGCAACACCGGTCAGGCAACCTCCTCGGGCATCACCGATGTCGGCATTGTCGCCACCATGGCGCAGGGTTTTGGACGCACCAATTCCAGCATCGAGAAGATCGCCGACATGGTGCCGCGCATGATGGAGGTCCAGAGCGAGCAGATCGCGTTGATCCGCACCATTGCCACGTCGCTGGAGCGGCTGGCGGGCGACACGGGCGAACTGCGCGGCCAGATGATCACCATGACCGCAGGCCAGGCCACGACCACCGAACTGATGCAGGAAATGATCAACATCAACCGTTCCATGGAAACACGGCTGACCAGCGGCTTCAACGGCATGGCACATGTGATGGAAGTCACGGGCCAGGCCTATCTCGACGGTTTGCGCCGCCTGACATCGGAAAATTATGAGACCAATGCCCGCCTGGCCAAACTGCTTGACCTAAAGGCCGCGGGCGACCGCATTGCCGAAGTGGCCGTGGGCATCGAATCCAAGGTCAAGAACGGCTTGGGCAGTCTCGTTTCAACCCTTGAGAGAACGGCCGTCTCGATCGAGTCAAGCATGCAGCGTTTCACCACCGAGCAAGCGGAACTGAAGGCGATCATGGCGTCGCGATCCGGTGGGCAGGTGGGCATCACGCCGGAATTCGAGGAAAAACTCACCAACGGATTTTCTGAAATGTCGCGGTCCTTCGAGACGGTGTTCGCAGCCTATTCGACCGTGCTGAACCGCGCAGTGCTGTCGCAGGCGCTTGGCGACAGCGACGGCCAGCCCATCGGTGGTCCGCTTCATGCCCCGGCTGCCAAGAGCAGCATTCCCGAGCACACCATCAAGACCGAGACAAAAGAAACGGTCGAGATCGATCACGATGAGATGCGAGACCGACTCTACAAGATGGCATCATCGATGATGACCAACCGTTCCACCGGGTGATGACCATGATCATGCCCTGCAACAGACGATCTGGCCATCACTGCAATCATGCCTGCCTTTCGCGCACCGATCATGTCTTGAAGCAGGCTTGAATCATGGACCTCCATTCGATCCGCGCAAACCTTTCCACCAGGAACTCCGCTCCGATGACAGGTGCCTCCTCCGGCTTTGAGCCGGCTTCAGTGATCTCGGGGACAGGCAAGTCCGGATTGCTGTCATTGCTGCGCAAGCCGGTGAACTGGGTGCGCCGGCACCAGCGGCATCCCTGCTGCATCATCGGCGTGCTCGACATTCTCGACCGCGCCGTACCGCTTGACGGGCTTGTGGTGGAAATCTCGGAGGGTGGAGCGCTGTTCAGGACAGCATCCACCTTCATTTTCGACCGCCGCGGATCACCCGTTTCCTTGCGTTTCGCAGACCGCGAATGGCGTGGCGAAATCGTCAACGTGAAGGCCGAAGGCTACGGCATCAGGCTCGACAACAATGTCACGGTCGATGAGATTGAGCATATCATCCTGCGTTACGGCATGCCTGACGGCACCCAGCCATAAGATGCGCGGCCTTCGGACACAGACCAGGGCGGTTGTCACCGAGCAGGCGTCCACGCTGGCTCCCGGCAGCAACCTGCGTGGCGAAGTCCTGGGTTTCATCGGTATCATTGCACTCATCGCAGCCCTCGTCATGGTGGTCAGCATCGCTTTCCTTGCCGATGGGCAACGGGCGCAGCGTGACCAGTTGATCCTGAAATCAGCGATTGCGCGCATCGCCCCTGATCGCATCATCGGCGAAGCTGACCTCGCTGCGCTGGACGCGATCGCGCACATGCCGTCACTCAGGCTTGGCTCTGCCGCAGACCGTGGCATGCTGGACCATCACATGCCTCTTGATGGCCTGGCTGGCAGATCGCTGATCTGGGAGCGTTCAACACCAGTGATGCCTTTTCTGCTACTCGCCGTCCCGCTGATTCTGGTGACGCTGGTTTCGATCGTGGGCGGTATCAGGATTGCCCGCATGCATGCGGGTTCATTGAGGTCCGTCGTCGAGGAGATCGAGGGGCGTGCCCTCGACATGGCCATGCGAGACCCCCTCACTGGCCTGTTCAACAGGGCCGCCTTCCGCCGCCGCCTCGAAAATGCCGTTGCCAAGCGCTCCGCCAAGGAACTTGTCGGCGTGATCTATGTCGATCTGGATCGGTTCAAGGAGGTGAATGACGGCTTCGGACACCATGCCGGGGACACCCTGCTGTCACGCGTCACTGACCGGCTGAGGGAACTGTCCACATCCGACATGACCATCGCACGGCTTGGCGGCGACGAATTTGCACTGATCGTCGAGCGGATGGTGGACGAGGCGCAGATCGAAGCCATCGGCCATGAGATCAGCAGGGCGCTTGGCGAACCGTTCGACCTTGGCGACGTCGAAGCCATGATCGGCGGCTCGGTCGGATTGGCCATTGCGCCTGTCGATGCCAACGAGACGACCGAACTGGTGCGCCGCGCTGACATCGCCATGTACCGTGTCAAGGAATCAGGCCGCGGCACCTGCTTGCGCTTTGATGAATCGATGGAAGATGACGCACGCAAACGAAAGTCGTTGGAAGTTGACTTGCGCAAGGCGCTTGATCGCAACGAGCTGCACGTGGCCTACCAGCCGTATTTCGCATCCGACGGAGAGACCATGGTGGGTGTGGAGGCGCTTGTGCGCTGGAAACATGCCGAACAGGGCCTGATCTCACCAGCTGTCTTCATCCCTGTCGCGGAAGATTCGGGGCTGATACACCAGCTCAGTGATTTCGTGATGAGGTCAGCGATGACCCAGGCACTGGAATGGCCGGACCTGACGCTGGCCCTCAATCTCTCCCCGGTCCAGTTCCGCCGCAAGGAAACGGTCGGCACGATCCTGAGTCTTGTCGAGGAAATCGGCATTGATCCGAAAAGGATCGAAATCGAGGTCACGGAGGGCGTTCTGGTCGAGGATGCGGACACCGCAATCCGGATTCTCAAGCAGTTCCGCGATGCCGGCATGCACATCGCGCTTGACGATTTCGGCACCGGCTATTCGTCTCTCAGCTATCTCAGGCGGTTTCCGTTCGACAAGCTCAAGGTCGACCAGAGCTTCGTGCGCAACCTGGGCGGCGGGCCCGGATCCGCAGCCATCATTCACGCGGTCGTCTCGCTTGGCCGGGCTCTTGGCCTGATCGTGCATGCCGAAGGCATTGAAAGCCTGGAACACCACATCTTCCTGCGCGCCTCCGGCTGCCATCACCTGCAGGGCTTTTACTTCGCCAGGCCCATGCCGCCGGAAGACATCACCAGACTGGCCCAGAAACAGATCGGCATGGTCCGGCCCTATCCGCGCATGTGGGCGTGAAGAAACAGAGCCCAAGCCAATGACGACCTGATCCATCTGCAGACTTGTTTAAGTCAATAAAAAGCCAGCCAGATGAAAAGGAACGGTGCGCCACGCAGTCCAGTGCGAACCGCTCGGGCGTATGTTTTCCCTGCTAACAGGGAAAAGAACAAGGAAAACCCAGAAATCAGCCCCCTTTAGACAAATTGATGCGAGAAATAGTGTGACTTCACAGTTAGATAGAGACGCTTTCCCTGTGATCAATAACAGGGAACGTTTTTAGCCGGACCAGGGAAGGCGCGAACAATTTGTTTCCAGTTCAGGGAACAGAATTAAGCATCCGACGACCTTACGACCCCTTTTGAATGTCCAATGACGTGATGCAGCGAACGGGGAGTTCTGACCCAACCCGGACGTTAAAGCCTTCATCAAAGGCATCGGGAGCAGACATTCCGCTCACAATCACCAGATGTTGGCGATGAATTAATAGTTACAAGAAAAAACAATAAGCCAAAATTTATAAGATAATAATGCAGACTATATAGTATATTTGCAAACAATAAAATGAAGGGAAATTCTTGTCATTTTCACTCTTCCAGAATCGACAACAAATATTCAGCATGGGAAGTGTTCTTTGAGAGTAAAGTCAAGGCCCGCCAGAGCTGCCTTACTTGTACACCGACATGCGCGGATTCAAGCACCGATACACGCGGTAGGTACCCCTCGGCAGGTGGAGCCGCATCCGACTTCATGAATCCAGCCTACATGATGCAGGCAGGAGTGATACCAACGGCCCTCGGTTTTGACCGATGGGCTGTTGGCAAGCGCGACTGCGCGCCCGAGGTTGTGCGAAGAATCCTTCGTCTTTGACGAGTCAAAGACGAAGGCCACTGGTATGAAAGCTCAGGCGTAACGGATTGGCCAGCCACGGTTTTGACCGTCGTCCTGCTTCATCAGCCTTCTAATTCAGGACAGCGTGCGCTTCAGCACGAACAGATGTTGGTGTGCGATGTCATCGTCGATCTCTGCATGTTCGCCAATCCTGCCGGAACTCTCGGTCACGAAACCAGCCTTTCGAAACATGGCCTCGACCTGCGCACGGTCGCGGTAGAGCATCAGCAGGCCGTAGCGGCGCTGAAGAAGCCGTGTGAACGGGTTGCGTCTGTTCTGGTGCTGGGTGGCCTGGGGCGTCGCGCTCGACGACTCGGCGAGTGGCACATGGAACAGGGCCCGCCCGCCCGGAACCAACACCCGATGAATTTCCTGCAGCGTGCTGGCCAGAGCCACGTCATCCATGTGTTGCATGACGGCGATCGCCGTGACCAGATCCATGACCTGGTCCGCGACGCCCCCAATCTGGCCGCGAGCAACAGCTGCAAAATCAAGATTTGGTTTCGGGAAGAGCACTCTGCCGCAGGCAATTGCGCCACATGAAATGTCAACACCGGTTACGTGGGCGCAGCGATCGGCCATGTGGCTGGCCAGAATGCCTATTCCGCAACCGAAATCGAGAACGCGCGACCCGGGATCCAGGAAGGGTGCGATGACCTCGTCGGCTAGGCGCCGACGTGACAGCACGTTCCGCGCAAGCTCAAGCTCAAGCACATCCGGCATCGGCATGGACGGCGGATAACGGTTGCTGCCAATTTCGGTGAAATAGTGCGGGGAGATGCTCAGAAGCCTCAGCACGAACCGTCGCCTGTGCGCTTCAGGCACGCGGCGGATCAGGCCGGGCAGGAGCGGGTTTCCCAGGAAAGACTGGTCCGCCGGCCCGTTGGTCAACACCACGAGCATCCGCCCGACAATCGAATTAAACGGCAGCTGCCGCATGGACTTGCGAGACGCAGCGACAGTATCCCCTTGGGCGATCATGCCAATCTCCTTAGCGCGCTCGACCGCCGGCCCTTGCCGACTGCTGGCATCAAACTCACTTCAGATTCAGCGGCAGATGGTGCCGCCGGTGGATTCAGTACATCGCCGCAAAGTTTGGCTTGTCTTCGACCCTCAGTCCGGTCCGCGTCAGAAGCGCCGTCAGCGCGGCTTCGTCCATCAGGTCGATGTCGGAAGAGTAGGAGCGCGTCAGGGATGGCGTCTCGACCGGACCGGCAAGTTCAGGCAGGCTCGGGCGGATCACATAGTGGCCGTCGCGCTCGACAGTCCGCACTGCCTCGTCCTCAGCCACAAGCGTCTCGTGGATTTTCTCGCCCGGCCGGATGCCGGTCACCTCAATCCTGATCGGGCGGTCACCGATCAGGATTTTCGCCAGCATCCCGATACGCGCCGCCGGCGCGCGCGGGATGAACGTGTCGCCACGCTCGCCGAAGGCGTAGGCCGAAACGATTGTGTCCGCCGCGTCCGTCAAAGTCAGCAGATAGCGCGTCATCGTGGGTTCAGTGATTGTCAACGGCCCGCCATTCGTGATCTGGGCATGGAAAAGTGGTATCACCGAGCCCCGCGACGCCAGGACGTTGCCATAGCGGGCAACGCCAAAACGTGTTCTCGTTGTCTCGATGTTGGCTGCGATGAACAGCCGTTCCTGCAGCGCCTTGGTCATGCCCATCACGTTGACCGGGTGACAGGCTTTGTCTGTCGAGATGCCGATCACCGCCTCGACCGGAAGGCTTTCCTCGATGATGGCCCGAATGATGTTGCGTGGACCCAGGATGTTGGTGTCGATGGCCTCCGAGGGATAGTATTCGCAGGACGGCACCTGTTTGAGCGCAGCAGCGTTGAACACGACATCGACATCTCGCAGAGCCGTGCGCACGACAGAGATATCGCGCACGCAACCCACGCGAAAGCTCAAGAGGCTCTGATTGTCCTTGTAGATGATGTCTTCCGAGGCCATCGCCATGTTGTGGAAGGAGACACGCATGTCATGATGCTTCGCCTCGTCCCGGCTCATTACCGCGATGCGGCGCGGCCGACCGTAGAAGCCGGAGAGGAGCCGCGAGGTCAACACCTTGCCAAGGGACCCGGTGCCCCCAATGATCAGTATGCGCTTGTGATCAAGCGCATGTCGTAGCGATTGCCTGGTCATAGGCGCTCCTTTGCAAGGCCATGTCGGCAAGCATGTCGTCCCAGCAAGGCGTGCTGATTCCGGTCGCCGCAGAAAATTTCTCTCCCGACAGGCTGCGGTCGATCTGAAGGCCTTCGACCTTGGCAAGGTCGATGCCGAAATTGTTCAGCGCGTTCAGCTTCGTCAGCAGGTCAAATTTCGAGATCGGAGCCGCTGCCACGTGATAGAGCCCCGACAACCGGGGGTGTTGCGCGATCAGGCGGATGATGATGTCAGCCAGTGCATAGGTGGTCAGGCCGGAGAAGATGGCACCGGTCCAGCCCTCTGCCGTTTTGCCGCGCCGCGAGCGGAACCACTCGGCCAGGCCTTCACTGCCGGTGAGCTGCCAGCCGATGATTGAGGTCCGGATCGTCAGATGCGGGGCGCGGATGACTTCGCCAAGAAGCTTCGTACGTCCGTAAAGGTCGGGAGGGTCCGGAATGTCCTCCTCTACGTACTGCCCTTTGGTACCAGAGAAAACACAGTCCGTCCCCGGCTGGATCAGCTTTGCGCCGACATTATCACAAAGCCGCGCCAGCCGATGGGGAGCCAGCGCATTGACGGCGATCGAAAGCTCGACATTGGACGCTTCGGCCCGCTGCTTGATCATGCCGACGCAATTGACCACCACATCCGGTGTGGCACGCTCCAAGGCACCAGCGACACTGGCCTCGTCGAGGATGTCGCAAAATGAAACTGCGTGATCCCTCGCGACAGCGCCGTGCAGGGCCGGATGCTGGCTCCAGTCCGAACGCACTGCCGCCCAAGGAGTGAACGGGGAAGCAGCCAGACGGCGGCAGATCGCATGTCCAAGCATGCCTGCCGCCCCGAAAATCATCACACTGACCATACGCCACCGCCGCTTTAATGCCCCAGCGTCACTACATCCTGATATGCTTTGGTGGGGGCGTCAAATAAATCTTGCAATGACGCCATCTGGCGGGACAATGTATCGGCACCAGCAGAGCTAGACACGGGCCTCCGTGGTTGTCTCGAAAAGTGAGATGATCGCAGCCCGGGCCAGTATCCCGACTGGATGAACATCGAGATGCGTGCAGATAAACCCCAAAAGCGGCTCTTATGATGCAACTGCCTTTTGGTCCGATGCAAAACAGGACAAGGATGGAGGCCGAGCCTGGCGATCCGTCCGAGCTGGTTTTGCTGTTCACGTCGGCCATCCTCCGGCGCTGGCGCCTCGTGCTGCTGGTGGCCATGACGATGGTGCTTGTGGTCTATGGCGCGCTGCAGATGATCGGGGACGTCTACACGCCTCGGGTAAACCTGCTGGTCAAGATCGGCCGCCAGAATGTCGAAGTGCCCGGTGCTACGGGCAGCGGCAATCTCGTCTCCACCGGCGTACGCAAGGAAGACATCAATTCGGATGTCAGCCTGCTTGGTTCGCGCGCCCTGATCGAGCGTTCGGTCGACGCACTTGGCATCGACGCGTTCCAGCGTCAGCAACCGCCGGCGCAAGGCGTCATCCAGATGATCCGCCAGGCCATCAGCCGCTCTGCGCAGGCACTGTTTCGCACCTTGGAGGAACTTCTGATTGCCCTCAGGCTGGCGCGCGAACAGACACCGCGCGAGAAGATCATCAACCGCATCGAGACTGCGTTGATGGCACGGCGTGAAGGAGAATCCGATGTGATATCGGTTATTCTGCGCACGCCGGACCCCGATCTGGGGGCACGCTTCCTCGAAATGCACGTCGAGCAGTTCATGACCCAGCGCTCCGTCGCCAGGCGCAGCAGTGGCATTACCCGGTTCTTCGACGACAGGGTGACGGAGGACAAGGCACGGCTCGACGAGCTCGACATGGACATCATGCAGTTGCGCTCTCAGTTGTCGCTTGCCTCTGTGGAAGTGGAGCGCGGCAATCTGCTGCGCCGTGCAGCCGAACTGGATTCCTTGATCGCGGCGGCGGTCAGTGCGTCCGCGATGGCCGAAACCCTCGCCCGTTTTGTTCCGGGCACCGGAGATATTGCCCAGTCCGGCGCAGGTGCCAGCCCCGGCGCAGTGCGGGCGCGCATCGCCGATCTGATCATCGAGAGGGCGACGCTCTTGGAACGTTTCGCCATTGATGCCCAGCCGCTGCAGGAAATAGAGGGCAGAATTGGCCAGCTGACGGCCCTGATGGAACGGTCCGCAGCGAAGGAGATCGCCACTTTAATGACAGAGCGGGGCGGCATCGACCGGCGTCTTGAAGTCCTCAATGGTGGCGAACTGAAACTCGATCGGCTGAACCTTGAACGCAACCTCGTGCGCGAACGCTACAGCGAGCATCGCAAACAGCGGGACGTCGCCCTCGTCGGCGCGGAACTCGAACAGCGGCGGATCGCCAACATCTCCGTATTGATGCCGCCGACACGCCCGTCGCTGCCGGAGTCCCCACGCCGCGTCATGATCATGCTCGTTTCACTGCCGCTCGGCCTTCTGCTTGGGCTGGCACTCGCAGCACTTTTCACCTTCCTCGACCCGCGCGTCCTCACCTTGAATGACCTTGCACGTGCCTCGGGCATCCCTCCACTCGGGACGTTCAGCCCCGGCCGGCCGACCGGCAGCAAGGGACGGGCCGCACGATGACGCAAAGTGGCCTGTCAAGAGGCTTGCGCTCGTATCCGGAGCGTAACTGGCTGGCTGCAATGATCGGCGTCGGAGCAGGCACCTTGGGCGGATTGATCCTGCTGATCAGCGCGTTGCTGTATTCGCCGTTGATTGGCATGCTTGCGCTCTCGGCAGCAGTGACGGGCACCGCCATCGTTGTCTACGTGCCGAATCTCCTGCTTCTGGCGATGGCCTTTGTCACGCCGCTTGAAAGGATCGGCCGTTTTGGTGACGACCTGACCTTGCAGACGTTTTCCTTGATGAGGATCGTGGGTCTGGCGGCGCTGCTGGCCGTGATTGCGCAAATGCTGCTGCGGCGACAGTCGCTGGCGTTGTCGACGCCGCTGGCATTGTGTGCATTGCTGCAGGCGCAGGCCTTTGCCTCGATAGCCTATGCGCTCGATCCTGCCTCGACGCAGGCCCACGCGATCACAATGCTGGGCGGTCTGCTGATGCTGTTCACCATCGTTCAGGGCGTGCGCTCTTGGCGCGCGGTTGAAGCCACGCTGCTTGCATGGCTCGTGGCAACGCTGCTGATCTGCCTCTATCAGATCTACGACTGGCATTTTGGCGCGGAGATCAGCGATCTTGACATCGGCTCGGTCAGCGCCCGCTTCTCGACAACACTCAATGCGCTTTCGGAAAAAGAGACGCTGGGTGCTGTCAAGCGAGCCATGGGTACGACGTCGAATTCGGCCGTCTATGGGATCAATCTTCTGCTGGCTCTTCCGTTCACATTCTACCGGATGAGGGTGGCCCATTCATGGCCCGCAGCCGGGTTCTGGGCGTTTGGTCTGGTGCTGGTCGTCTACAACCTGATGCTCACCAACACCCGCGCCGTGCTCATTCTGGCCGTGCTGATGTTTGTCCTGATCGCGGCACTCGGCCTTTACCGCGTGACGGTGGTGCGGGCGCTGTCCGCCATCATGATCGGGGGCCTGTTGCTGCCCCTTCTGCCGCAAAGTGTCTGGGACCGGGTGCTGCATCTGGATGCGTATGACCTTGGGAACGCCACCAACCTGCAGTGGCGCTTCGATTTGTGGGCCGCCGCACTGAAACTCGGTAGCGAGCACTGGCTCGCCGGTGTCGGCGTCGGCAACCGCACGGCTATCATCGCCTATCTCGATCCGCTGCGTTTCGACGGGGAATGGATGATGGCTCACAACGAGTTCCTGCAGGTGTTCACGGAGCTTGGCTTTCCTGGCCTTCTGATTTTCACCGGTTTCATTGGATCGCTGCTGCTGCGAAGCTGGAAGGTGATGCGCCGATGCAGCGCCGATCCTGCACTTTCGCGCATGCGCTGGTTCGCCGCCGCCTCGTTCTGTTCGCTGCTGGTCGCGCCGGTGTTCGGCTTGCAGGTGGATGTGTTTCACTTCCCGCTGAAGGGCTGGTGGCTCGTCGCGGGCCTGATACTCGTGCTTGACCGGCTCATGCGTGAGCAAGTCGCACAGGGCGACAGACAGGTGTTCGATGCCCCTTGACGCAACAGGAACAGCCGCCTCGCCCCCGCCGGAAACGATGCAACTGGCCGCACGTCTCAGTTCCTGCATACGTGATGCGAGGCTGGTGATGGTGTGCGGCATCCGGCACGATCATGGTGCGGCGGCATTGGCGATCCAGCTCGGGAGTTGCTTTGCGATGATGCGCGGCAGTCAGACAGCGACGCTCGATTGTGCCTTCGACAGTGTGAGCCGCCCTGAGTTCAAAGCGCTCATCGGCCAAGGAGGATTGCTTGAATTGCTCGCCAAACCGGGTGTGCAGGCCATTGCCGGGGTCCAGGGGCCGGCACGTGGACTTCGGCTGCTGAGCCTCGCGGGTGCTGCTGGCCCGAACATGGACGACTTTGTCGGGGCTGACCTTCAGGGCCTCGCCGCGCTGCTGAGGGAACGCTATCAGGTCTGCTTTCTGGCAGCGGAACCGCTCTTGTCGTCATCGATGACGCACCTGCTGGCTGGCGTCGTGGACGGCGTGGTCCTGACCGCTGTGTCGGCTCTGGACCGCAGGGATGATGTTGCTGCCGCAGCGGCGCTGCTCCAACAGATGAAGACGCCGGTTTTCGGCGGCGTGCTCGTCGAAAATTGAGACGTACCTTCGATGAACCCATGCCAATCCGCGACACGGAACACATGATGCCAGCCGCCCTCGCGAGGCCGGACGGCTTGCCATCGTCAATCAACCAGCCGGAGCCAGCCGCATGATGGACAAGGTCGCCCTGATAACAGGTGTCACAGGACAGGACGGCGCCTATCTGGCCAGCCTCCTGCTGGAAAAAGGCTATGTGGTCCATGGCGTCAAGCGACGCTCGTCGTCGTTCAACACCAAGCGCGTGGACGACATCTATCTCGATCCGCGCGAGCACAAGACCCGCTTCTTCCTGCACTATGGCGACATGACCGACAGCACCAACATCATCAGGCTGGTGCAGGAGACCAAGCCGACCGAGATCTACAATCTCGCTGCGCAGAGCCACGTGCAGGTCAGTTTCGAGACGCCTGAATACACTGGCAACGCAGACGGGCTCGGGACGCTAAGGCTGCTCGAAGCCATCCGCATACTTGGTATTGCCAACACGACGCGCTTTTATCAGGCCTCCACCTCTGAGCTGTTCGGCAAGGTGCAAGAAGTACCGCAGAAGGAGACCACGCCGTTCTATCCACGCTCTCCCTATGCGGCGGCCAAGCTGTACGCCTACTGGATCACGGTGAACTACCGCGAAGCCTACGGCATGCATGCGTCCAACGGCATCCTGTTCAACCATGAAGGCCCCACGCGCGGCGAAACATTTGTGACCCGCAAGATCACGCGCGCCGTTGCCGCCATCGAACAAGGCCGGCAGAAGACGCTCTATCTTGGCAACCTGGATGCAAGGCGCGACTGGGGCCATGCCCGGGACTATGTCGAGGGCATGTGGCGGATCCTGCAGCATCCAACCGGCGACGACTTTGTGCTTGCCACGGGCGAGACCCATTCCGTACGCGAATTCGTCGAACTCGCCTTTGCCGAAGTGAATCGGAGCATTGCCTGGGAAGGCAACGGTGCAAGCGAGATCGGCATCGATGCACAGTCCGGCCAGCGGCTTGTCGCGGTCGACCCGCGCCACTTCCGGCCGACTGAGGTGGAACTCCTCATCGGTGATCCAACCAAGGCGCGGACCATGCTCGGGTGGACACACAAAGTCAGCTTTCGCGAACTGGTCAGGGAAATGGTCAGGGCCGATCTGGGGGACCGGAACCCGACGCTCAACACCGTGGATTGACAGACCTGCCGGCTGGCTTCGTCGTGGCGCATTTGCCTTGGCAAGGATATCGGCACAAACAGGACGATATCACGCCGGTTTTCATGGGCACGGGCCATGCCGCGATCGATCACAGCAACGAAGCCTTGGAGGCAATGATGTCATCAGCGGCCTACCCTCTCGCCGGCAAGCGCGTCTTCGTCGCGGGCCATCGCGGCATGGTGGGGGCCGCCCTCGTGCGCCGGCTGACAACGGAAGGCTGCGAAATCGTGACCCGTGACAGAACGTTACTCGACCTCCGGAATCAGGATGCCGTGCGCCTCTTTTTCAGCGAAGCAAAGCCGCATGCCGTTATCCTTGCCGCTGCAAAGGTCGGCGGTATCCTTGCCAACGCACGGTACCCAGCAGATTTCCTGAAAGATAACCTGTCAATCCAGAGCAATGTGATCGATGCTGCCTTTGCGTCCGGCGTCGAGAAACTGTTGTTCCTTGGATCATCCTGCATTTATCCTAAGCTTGCAGCGCAGCCGATCCCGGAGGATGCGTTACTGACCGGGCCGCTTGAGCCGACCAATGAATGGTATGCTATTGCCAAGATCGCCGGGCTCAAACTGTGCGAGGCATATCGCCGGCAGCACGGGGCCGACTTCATCTCGGCCATGCCGACCAATCTGTACGGGCCTGGAGATAATTTCGATCTCGAGAGGAGCCATGTCATCCCGGCTCTGATCCGGCGGGCCCATGATGCCCGGCTTTCTAACGATCCGGCACTGACGATCTGGGGCACAGGGCAGGTCCGCCGCGAGTTCCTGCATGTCGACGATGCGGCAGATGCACTTGTGCATCTGTTGTGTACCTATTCTGCAGATCAGCAAGTAAATGTCGGCTCGGGGGTCGATCTGCCGATCATTGACCTGGCCCGGCAGATCGCAGCCGCGGTCGGCTACACGGGCGAAATCCTTACCGACCCGACAAAGCCTGACGGCACGCCACGCAAGCTGTTGGACGTCTCGAAACTGTCTGGCACTGGATGGCTCCCAAAGATCAGCCTCGGAGAAGGCCTGTCGCAGACCTATGACTGGTATGTCGAAGCGCGAGCGCGCGGCGAGGCCCGCCTTTCCGTCGCCTGAGTGCATGCAAGTCAGGATGGAGCCAAAGCAGAGACTTGACCTTACGTGAGGCCGGTGTATTGTCCTTGGGTTATCGGGTAGGAGCTCCGGATGACCAAGGCAGTTCTCGGCGTCATGGGCGGCTCTGGCGTCTATGATCTCCCTGGTCTCGAACAGGTCGAAGAGCTGACGGTCGATACGCCATGGGGCCCACCTTCCGACAGCCTGCGTGTCGGGCGACTGGGCAAGACCGATGTCGTGTTCCTGGCACGACACGGGCGGGGGCATCGCATGTCGCCCAGCGACATCAATTACCGCGCCAATATCCATGCCCTCAAATCGCTTGGGGTCACCGACCTTGTCTCGCTTTCGGCATGTGGTTCACTCAAGCCCGAGCTATATCCGGGCCTGATCGTCTTTGCCGACCAATTCATAGACCGGACGTTTCGCCGGGAGACATCATTCTTTGGTGCCGGCTGCGTTGCACATGTCTCAATGGCACATCCTGTCGGGCCACGCCTGCAACAGCGCCTGATCGCGGCTGCCAGGGACGAAGGCGTGCCATATGTGGCGAACGGCACCTATGTCTGCATGGAGGGTCCGCAATTCTCGACCTATGCCGAGTCACAGGCCTACCGGGCGATGGGTTGCAACGTGATCGGCATGACGAACATGCCCGAGGCGAAGCTCGCGCGCGAGGCCGAAATCACCTATGCCACTTGCGCCATGGTCACGGACTTCGATTGCTGGCATCCGGAACACGATGCGGTGGACGTGGCCCAGATCATCGCAACCGTCAAACAGAATGCCGCGAATGCCGCCAGGCTGGTGGCGCGCGTGGCGCGCGACTTGCCAGCCGAGCGGGAACCGTGCCCGGTCAAGTCCGAACGCGCCCTGGATGGCGCGATCATGACCGCTCCGGCCATGCGCGACCCTGTACTGCTTGCAAAACTGGCTGTCGTGGCCGGTCGGGTTCTCTGAAACGGTCAGTCCAGCCTGCGACTGTTTCGTGAGGGAGGCGGTGGCGGAACGGCCACAACATCGTCGGGCCTGACAGTATCTATAAGTCCGATCGGCACGAAACGCTCTGCCCCCCGGCGTAGCACCATCAGCTTTTCGAACGCCACGCCAGTTGGATCGACAGCAGCACCTGTGGCGACTGTCAAGCCGCGAGCCGTGTCGATCTGGGCTTCCAGACTGAAGATCGTATCGCGTTGCTGCGCAACTGCGTCTGCCATGTCCTTGAGACCGTTTGCAATCTCGAGCTGCCGGTCCGCTTTCAGCGACAGTTCGCGCTGATCGACGAGGGCGGCTTCACGGCGGGCACGGGCAATGGTCGCATCGATCTCGCGCAGGTCACCCTCATAGCCAATCATCGCCCGGTCCAGCTCGAAACCACGCGTCACCGGTGAGAGATTGCGCTCCTGAAGTCCGCGAAACAGGGTGATCTCACGTTGCAGAATAACAATCTGCGCATTCTTTCCGGCACGGCGCGCCTGCAACGAGTCCAGTTCGCGGGTAAGTTCAGCACGCTGGTTGGAGGTATTGTCGAGAGCTTCCGAAAGGGTTTGCCTGCGCACGTCGCGCAGACTCTCTTCGAGCGCGTAAAGTTCAGAAATACGCCGATCTGGAACGAGTTGCTGCAGATCGGGAACGCGAGCGATCTGATTCGATCCATCCCGCTCGGCCTGAAGCCGGGCGAGGCGTACGTGCGAGGCTGCTAACTGGTCCTGAAGTTGTCCAAGGCGCTCCAGCAACCTGCCGACTTCAATCCGCGACACTGCATCGTCGGAGTTACTGCGCCGGTAGCCACCCGCAAGCGCAATCAAGTTGATCACCGTCATGCCCGCCGAGTAGGCGTGTGCGCCGGGCGTCTGCACATGACCGGTCACATAGACCGGCCGGTAAGTCACGATTTCGATGTTCACATCCGGCCGCGCCAGACCCATGCTGGCGGTGACACGCTGCGTCAACCGCGCCTGCGCTTCGCCGAGTGTGAGACCGTCGAAGGCAACTGATCCGACGCGCGGAAGCCTGACGGCTCCATCCGCCTGCACCATGACCTCGCGGCTCAACTGGGCCTGATCCAGAACCTCGATCCTGAGCCGGTCACCAGGCCCGATCCGGTAATCCTCAAGTGCCGATGCCGCAACAGACCACAGACAGATCGCGAGGACAGATAGGAACCTTGCCATCTCACTCATACCGCAACCGCCGTCGTTCCGTACACAAGGCTGGTGAGCCTCTGTTCGATGCGGCATGAGAGTTTACCCCAGTCATAGTCCATTTCCATGCGCCGCCTGCCAGCCGCACCTACCCTGTCGCGCAGACCGCTGTCCGTCAGGAGCCTGACACAGGCAGCCGCAAGATCGGTCGGGGTTTCGGCAGCCAGATAGTCCGTGCCGTCGGCCATTTCGAGCCCTTCGACGCCAATCGCCGTTCCGATGACAGGCGTGCCCAGAGCCATGGATTCAATGACCTTGAAACGAGCCCCGCCAGCGCCGAGGCGCAAGGGCACAACGGTTGCCCAAGCACTGGCAATCTCGACCCTCACATCCGGCACCCGTCCGGTGTAAACGATACCTGGAAATTCTGGCGCACTGCCGTCTTCCGGCTTCATGCCCGTGACACGCAGTTCGGCATTGGGGCGCACTTTCCGGATCAGCGGCATAACCTCGGCGCCAAACCAGGCTACGGCATCCCTATTGGGCGGATACGCGACTGATCCTGGATAAAGCAGCCGGTCCGGAACAGGTGTAGCAAGTCCGACAGGATAGTCGTCAAGATCGAGACCATTGGCGACGTGCATGAGCTTGGAACGCGGCCAGACCGTCGCGAGCGAGACAAGGTCCTCGGCGGAATTGAGGAACGCGACATCGACCAGCGGCTCGATGCGGCGCAGGAAGCGCGCATATTTGGCGCGGCGGAGCGTCCACAATGGCCGCTTGATCGGCCCGGCCAGCGCTCCCATCCGCTCGAATTGGAGCATGGATTCACAGACATAGTCGATTGCCAGCGGCTTGCCTTCAAGGAACTTGTCTTGAAGGAACTCGACACAGCCCACCAGCGCCGGATCGCCAAGCAGCACCAGATCAGGCTCGCTTGCCGCAACGAGTTCTGCGAGGTGTCGTGCCATCTCGTCCGACCGGAACTCGTGCACATCGGCAGGTTCGGTCGAGAGCCGGCGCATGGCGCTGCCACCAAAGTTGCCAGAGCCGGCGTTGCGCTTCACCAGACGGACATCGAAAAAACGCGACCGGTCGGCGTCGCACATGGGCTGGGTCTGCAATGGCTCGATGAAACAGGCGAGCGAGACCTGGTGACGTTCGGCAAGCGAACGCGCCACCAGCGCCAGGCGATGTGTCTGTCCGTTATACGCAGGGAACGGCTGCGAGGGCAGCAGGACAAGGATGCGCATGGTTCAGGCCCCGCTACCAACGGGCCATTCCGCAAGATCGGCCCGGCAATCGACCATCTGCGTCGACGAGACAACAAACCCGTCAATGTCCTGTCGCGAGGAGACCACCGCACCTTCGAGGATGACGGAGCGTCGCACGTTGATGGCGCAATCAATCGTGGCCTTGCGGCCGATGATGGCGCGGTCAAGCACAGCATCGGGATGCAGCCGCGCTGACGGGTCAATGATGTTGTGTTGCCCCTGCCGCGCTGCCACGATCAAGTTGCAACGCAGCAGATCAGCCGGAAAGGTGAGGTTGATGTCGTCCTCGATGCAATCGCTGACCCTGACATCATGGCCATCATCGATCAGGACCTGGATCGATTCCGTCAGCTCGTACTCGTTCCGCATCGCTGTGCGCGGGGTCCGTCGCACAGCGTCGAATATGACCGGATCAAACAGGTAAAGGCCTACACCCTTGAGATTGTTCTGCGCATGGCGCGGCTTCTCGATGACGCGCCGCACACGGCCTTCGGTGTCCTGAATGATGGCGAAATTCTTGCGTATCGCAGCTGGGTCAGCCTCGATCTTGGCAGCAAGCACACCCTGGCAGTGCTCGGTTTCCATGACCCGCATCATGTCTTTCAGATCACGCGGCAAAAAGAAGATATCCCCCAGCATCAGGAGAAACGGTCTTGTCAACACAGGTTCGAGGCGGCCTAGCGCGTGGGCGATACCGGCCATTTCAGTCTGCTCGATATAGTGCAGGGTGACACCGAGTTTGTCGCCGTCGCCCAGGATCTTCGTGATCTGATAGCCGCGATGACCAATCAGCACCGCAATCTCGGTGATCCCAAGGTCGCGCATCTGCCCGATCTGGTACTCGATCAGGGCGCGGTTGCCGATCGGCAGCGCAGCCTTGGGGATTGTCTCGCCGAACGGAGCCATGCGCGTGCCATGGCCGGCGGCAAGGATCGCCCCCATGTATCTGTTTTGCGTCGTCATCTCAGCCGATACCTCATGCTTCAGCCACTCCGGTGAGCCGCAGCACCAACGGTCGTCCTGAGACGAGCAATTTCATCGCCCAGCAGGACAGCGGCCGCCCTCGCCGACAGGGCTGCCATGGCGACGTAGCGCATCGGGTTCAGCGGACCCGCATGATGGCTGGCATAGTAGCGATAGGCTCCGCGATGGAAGTCGACGACCATCCGCGTTCGTCGGACCTTACGGTGACGGGCTTTCAGATTCTCGTTGTGGATCACGACATGGCCTGGAAGCGAAACGATCCTGAAGCCGCCCTTCTTGATGCGTTGACACCAGTCGGTATCGGACCAATAGACGAAGTATCCTTCGTCGTAGGCACCGACCTTGTCGATCACCGAGCGGCGCACCGCCATGCAGGCCGTGGAAAGCGTGTCGACATCGAACGGCGCACTGTCGCCGTCATGCTCTGCCATCAGGTAGCGTCGTGAAAAATAGTTGTCCGGCCAAAGCCTGGTGAGCATGGCCCTTCGCCCGAAAAGTCCTGCCCACGGCGAGGGAAACCGCCGCGCCGTGCGCTGCGGCGTGCCGTCCGGATAAACCAGTGTGCAACCGCAGGCCCCGACGCCGGGATTTGCACGCATGAAATCCAGCATGGCATCGATAGCCCCTTCCGTGACCTCGGTGTCACTGTCGAGCGAGAGCACGATTTCACCGCGCGAGCTGGCGACACCGCGGTTGAACCCCACAGTCAGGCCAAGATTGCGTTCGCACTCGACCAGTCGCACATCTGGCCTGGCCTGCCGGACCCATTCACGGCTGCCGTCCACGGATGCGTTGTCGACGATCACCGTCTCATAGCGAGCCGTTGGCGCAAAACGGTCGAGCGAGGCGAGACAGCGCATCAGTAATTCTCCGCCATTGTAGTTCACAATGACAATAGACAGCTGCGGTGCGATGCTTCCGGGCATCATGGTGCCTGCTTTCCGGATGACGGACGGTGGGAGATGTTCAGCACAGTTGCAGAGCCCTTCACCAAACCGGCATCATCGCCAGCAACCGTGTCCGCTGCCGATACACCGGACCTCGGTGGCCGTGCTCGCTTCTGAAGCTTGCTCGGATGGCGCTGGAAAATGTCACAGCCGTCACAGATCGTTTTCTTTCGGCCTTCCCAGTCCTTGTCGGTGTACAGCGCGCGGGCGCTACGGTATTTCTCGTTGTTCCAGATAGCGGGTATGTCGATGGTCTCGTGCGCCTCCATATGGTCGAAGTCACGCCGGTCCTTGTAGACAATGCAACATGGAGAAACTCCACCGTCGGCGTTCACGACCATCGAGCGATACAGGTAATAACATGGTGCCGGCCGGTCTGCCTGCCCGAATGTCTGGGGGGTGTCCGCGCCCTTGTCCCGCCCTTCGAACTTTGTCGGGAACCACTCGTCAGCAAGAATGCGGCGGTTGCGGGTCTCAAAAGGCAGTCCGACCGGAATGAAGCGGATACGGTCGACACCGAGGCTGGCCGCAAGCCGTTCAGCTTCCTCGACGTTATCTTCATTGTGCTTCATCACGATGTATTGCCATTCCACAAATGGGGTTTTCAGACCGCGCGCGTTGCGCTTGCGGATGAGTGACGACATGTTTTCGACAACCGTGTCGAACTTGCCCCTGACACGATACTTCTCGTAGGAGGCCTGATCCGTGCCATCGAGCGAAACGGTCAGGTGTTCAAGACCGGCTTCAAGCAGTCCGTCGATATGGTGTTCCTGTGCGATCACGAGGTTCGACGACATGTTGGTGCCCACGTTATTGGATTGGGCGTAGGCGATCATCCGGAAGATATCCGGATTGAGCAGTGACTCTCCCCAATTGTGAACGTTCACCTCGAACAGGTAGGGCAGATGCGGGTCGAGATAGCGCTTGAAGCACTCGATCGACATCATTGTCTGTTTGCGTCCCAGGTCATCCATCCCGGTGGGACAAAGCGGACAACGAAGATTGCAGAAATTACACGGATCAAGAAACAGGATGTAGGGCCGCCCACGTACCTCGATGCGGCGCAGCTTGCGCTCGGTTTCAACGAGCGCGAGATTTGCCCATTTTCGCGGGGTGCCATGCTCAAACACGGCCCGCATGTGCCGTCCCATCCGGGTGTATTGCGGGATGCTCTTCAGGAGGCGGCTGGCGCTGTTGTTCACTGACATTCCAGACCTCCCTGGCGTTGGCATGGAACTTTAAAAGGCACCTTTGCGGGCGAGCGTGCAGCCCACGGTCCGGAACAGGACAAGCAGATCCGTGCGCATCGACTTGTCCTTGATGTAGGCAAGATCATACTCGATCGTCTCGTCGAAAGTCAGATCGCCGCGACCGCAGATCTGGGCATAGCCGGTGATCCCGGGAAGGACATCGAATTTCCGCATGGTCCGGCTGTCATAGTACGGAAGCATCTTCCACATTTCCGGACGCGGCCCCACCAACGCCATGTCGCCGACGACAACGTGCCAGAAGTTCGGAAGCTCATCGAGACTGGTACGCCTGAGCCACTTGCCGAAGGGCGTCACGCGTGGGTCATCCTTGAGTGACAACTTGACGTCGCCAACTTCCTGCTTGCTGAAAGAGTATGCACACAAGTCTGGAAATCGTGTCGCGGCGTCGGTGTACATGGTCCTCAGCTTTGCGAACCTGAACGGCCTGCGTCCATGGCGGCCAATGCGTTCTTGAATGAAAAGCGCAGGTCCGGGACTTTCAAGTTTCACGATCAGCATCAGGACAAGGATGACCGGCAAAAGACTGACCAGTGCCACGCTTGCGAAAACCCGCTCAAGAAAAACAAACCACCACGGGTTGCTCAGCCGCGAGGAAACAGACACCGCGGAGGTGATGGATGGGTTGTGCCCGACAACGTCAAAGTTGTCACCAGAACGAATGGAACCTTCTTGCATGGCAGACACTCCCACAAGATTTGGCACAGAGCTTGACTTTACATAACAAAACTAAGCAAATAAAGCCGACTTGAACATATATCCGATGATAGATCTGGAATTTATTGATCATATTTGCTAAAACGTCCAAACGTCAATTCAGCATACAAACATTCTTGCGTAACGGCAAGCATGGGATTAACACTTTTTTAACCCGCTTAAATTGAAAATTCTGATACATGATTAGAATATCTAATTGATTTTACTGAGCTAACTCAATGGTAGGTACCTCTGCGGCATTTTTGTGGCGCAGCTTGACAAGTTGGTCAGCATTGGCCGTCTTTTTGCTGTTGCGAGGGGTTTCGTGCATGAAACAAGGCGAAACATCTATGCGGATCGGCAGCCTTGTGGTCTGCCCTGCCTGTCTGGGCAAGTTGCTGGCTGATCGACAGGCAATCACCTGCGTAGAATGCGAAGCCGTCTATGTCGTCGAGGAAGGCTGGCCAATCCTCCTGACGGCGTCCGACCAACGTTTTGACGATGTCGCCGACTGCTGCCTCAACGCCGACGAGATCAGGACCAATACATTCACCACGCGGAACTACAGCATCCCCCTGCTGCGCAAGCTTGCGGGACGCGAGCTAGCTGGCCTGCGCCTGCTCAGCGCCGGTTGCGGCGTGGGCGTTGATGTCGATCTGTACCGTGCCGCCGGGATTGAGGCCTACGGTGTGGATTGCGGGTCCCGGATCGCTGCATGGGCCGGAAGGCAGCACCCGGAGGCGCTGCACTTTGCCAGTGTCGCGCACCTACCCTTTCCGGATGCGACATTCGATGCGGTCGTGACCGGCTGCCTGCTCCCCCATATCGGGGTCGTCGGCGACAGCGTGGACGTCAGCGATGGCGTCGAGGAGGCACGCCAGCAGGTCGCCAGGGAACTGTTGCGCGTCACGCGGCCCGGAGGCCACATCGTGATGGGAAATCCGAACCGGCTGTGCCCGGTTGACCTGTTCCACAAGGGCCAGATGGCGCATCCCGCAGCCCTTGGCCGATGGCATCCGACGACAGAGCGCTTCCTTCTGTCATTCGATGATCATGTCCGCCTGTTTGGAAACGCAGCGGTTGTTTCCACCTTGCCGGTCAGCGGCTATTGGGGCTTCCACAGCAAGCAGGAGCGGCCGGCAACGTGGGTTCTGGCCCAGCTGCTGAAAGCCTATCTGCGCTTGTTGTCACTGCCGCCACTCGACAGGTTAAGGCGCTCAGGGTTCAATCCGTGGCTCATGGTCTTGGCCACGAAGGCAGAAGTGTGAGCAAGATCGCCATCTTTCCCGTTATGTCCGGTCGAAACGGGGGCGGGCCGGAAACCTATGAGCGTGAACTGGTCAGGGGCTTGTCCATACACGATCACGAGACGGACTATCGCATCACCTGCCTGAATTCAGCGGCCGCCAAGGCTCTCGAGACCGGTCAGCCCAATTTCCACTCCCACATCATTCCCTGCCGCGTGCGGCCGCTGGCCATGGCAGTCGGCCTGCCCTGGGTATTGAAACGCGAGAAAATCGATTTCATGCATGCGGCCTATATTCCGCCGCCCTGGTCACCCGTGCCTTACGTTTTCACGCTCCACTGCTCCAGCCCTTTTGCTACTCCGGAGCTGTTTCCCCCTGCGATCCTCGCACGGCTGAAATTCCTTCTGGCAAGGGGCATGCGCGATGCGGCCCATGTCATCTGCGTCTCGCAAGACGTGCTCGAACGCGCTGCCGACCACTACAGGCTGGACAAGGCCCGGCTGAGTGTCGTCCACAATGGAGTCGGAGCGCAATTCCAGCCGACGACCCCCGAGCAGCGCGCACCAACCCTTTTGAAATATGGCCTGACCGGCCGCTATGTCCTGAGCGCTGCGCGTTTCGAGAAGCGCAAGAACCTGGCAAGGTTGCTCGAGGCGTTTGCGCGGCTGCGTGCCACCGATACTGACTGCGTCCTCGCGCTAGCCGGCGACATGACCTGGGAAGCCGAGCCACTTGCGCGCAAGATCAGGGAACTCGGGCTTGCCGACGCGGTGGTCAGGCTTGGCTATGTCCGGCATGATGACATGCCGCACTTGTATGGCGGGTCGGTGATGTTCGCATTTCCCTCACTTTGGGAAGGATTCGGCATACCGGTGCTGGAGGCCATGGCTTGCGGAGCGCCGGTGCTGACCTCCGACACGTCATCGCTGCCAGAGGTTGCAGGTGACGCCGCATTGACTGTGAACCCTTTGTCTGTCGAGGACATCACCTCCGGTCTTTGCAGTCTTGCGAACGATGCTGGATTGCGTGCGCGGCTTTCCGCTGCCGGGCTGGCACGGGCCGGGCAGTTCTCGTGGGAACGCACAGCGACCGAAACACTGGCAGTGTACCGCCGTGTGATGGCTGACCTCAAGATTTCCTGAACGGCGCTGACTAACCGGCGCGGTGGTCGAGCACCGACCGGTAAAGTGCTTCGATCTTTACGAGCATGCCCTCCAGAGTGAAGTCTTCGGCCACGCGCCGCCGGGCCGCAGTACCCATGCGCTGCCGCAAGCCCGCGTCCAGGAGCAGCGGCCTCAGCGCGGTGGCAAGGGCGGCAGCATCGCCGGGCGGAACGAGCAAACCGGTGACGCCGGGAACCAGTGTCTCGCCCGTGCCTCCGATGTCGCTGGCGACCATCGGAAGTCCTGCGGCCTGCGCTTCCATTGAAGCGGTCGGAAAGCCTTCTTCCAGGACCGATGGCAGCACGGCCACATCCAGCATTTCGAGAGCCTGGGCAGCACTTGCGACATAACCCGGCATGATCAGCCGGTCGGAAAGGCCAAATCCCGACGCGATCTCGCGCAACCGCTGCATGTCAGGACCGGTTCCACCTAAAAAGGCCAAGAGGTCGGGAAACTCGGCCGCCAGAATGGCCATGGCCCCGAGCAGGTGCTCATGCCCCTTCTCGTGCGAGATGCGGCCGACAGCGCCAACCACGAGCGCGTGCTGGCCAATCCCAAGTCTTGCGCGGCTTTCGAGACGATGGCCCTCTGGTGCCCATGCGGCGCAATCGATGCCCGTGTGTATGACCTCGACCCGATCCCGAGGAGTGCCGGCGCGTATGATCTTGCCAGCCATCTGGTGCGACACAGTGTAGACCGCATCAAAGCGCGGCAATACAAAGCGCCTTTCGAAGGCATAGAAGGCCTTCAGCTTGGCATTGAGTTCCCACCAGCCGAATGCCGTCGCGATGGCCGGCCTTGCCAGCCGTCCCCTGCTGAACGCTACAAGCGTGTTCGACAAGTTGTCATGGCTGTGGATCAGGTCGATGCGTTCCTCCACGACGATCCTGCCAAGCGTAGCAACGGCCGCCTGCCAGGAGCGCCATCCTCTCCATGGAACAGGCTCCGTCAGGCAAGCACCAGCAGTAGCAGCCGTGCTTGCAAAGATGCGGTCGCCCTCTTCGCCGCTATCATAAGGTGCGACAACGATCTCAACCGCGTCACGCGGCATCGAACTGATGAGCGAAAGCAGGATTGTCTGCGCCCCGCCCATGGCCCATGTTCTGCCAACAAACAGGACTTTGATGGCCATGGTGCCCCGTTTCAGGTTCGAGCTTGTGCTGAGGGTGGGCAAACGTGACGAAGCGCCTGGGTTTTCATCTGTCGGTGGACGACGTTCTGGAGAGCCTGCTGATGCTCTCCGACTGGCGTCTTGGCGTCGATGCGCAGCCATTTCTCGCCTTCTGTGCGCAGCTTGCGTCCGAGGGCGCGATCACCGACCTGTATCTCTTTCGCCGGATGCATGGGATCGATGGGCGCGTCCGCAGCCTTGACGAAGTCGTCAATCCGCTGGTCATCGAGGCGCTGGCAAAGCTGGCCGGCGTGCGCTTCGGGCCGCATGCGGAAGATTACGCCACGGCCCCGCACGCGCAGGCGCTCGACAGACAGGCGGCGACGATGCATGGCCTGTTCGAGGTCATCTCGCGTCTTGCCTCGCCTGAGGCGCGGGCGCGCTGGGTCCGTCTGCACTACTTTTCGGAATGCTTCGAGCTCGCGCCGCTCTTTCGCGAGCATGGTGTCGAAGCCTTGCTGACAACCGACAAGCCCGTCCTTACCTGGCGTATGGGTCCGCGCCAGGCCGGTGAACTTGCGCGGCTTGGCAGGACTGAAGCCAACGGTCTGGCAATGATCCGAAGTCATCTCAGGCTGGAAAATTTTGTCGACGAAGCCAATGACCCGGCAAGATTTATGGCGCGCATCGACAAAGCATTCGACAGCCATGGCTTTGTCACGCTGTTCACTCATGAAATGGACGTGGCCGACGCCAGGGTCCGCACACTCGCCCTTGAATCGGTCAAGCACTTTGCACGACGTGGAATTCCGGCCATCTGATTACGCTGCGGCCTCGGTTGCGAGGCGTTCGCTGATCCAGGCGTACAGGTCGCGCATGCCGTCTTCGAACGGGACACGCGGCTCCCAGCCAAGAATTCGCCTAGCCTTGGAGAAGTCGGCGCAACGACCGAGATCACCTTCGGGCTTCGTGGGGTCGTAGATGATCTCGATCGGCTTTCCGGATATTCGGACCACGGTTTCGGCAGCCTCACGTATGGTGGTACAGGTGTCGGGGCCAATCTGGATGGAACCCTCGCCGAGGCCTTTGTCCATTGCTGCAACGAGCGCGTCGACGACATCGTCGACATGGACAAAGGCACGTCCCTGCCGACCGGTGCCCCATACCGTGAACGGGGCGGCTGGCCACTCGATGACCCTGCGCGTGATCGCGGGCAGGACCTGACTGCGCTCCGTGCCAAAGTCGCACGGCGCGCCGTAGACATTGTGAAGCATCGGCAGGCAGACAGGGATTCCAGTCTCTTTTTCCATCAGCATGGCTTCATACTGGCCCATCAGCTTGCTCCAGCCATAGGCGGATTCAGGCGAGGCAGGGAACAGCTCCTCCTCTCGCAGCGGGGCAGCATCCGGGCCAGTCTGCCGTTCTGCGGGGAAGCTGCAGGCCGTTCCCACATAGATGTAGCCCTTGAGCTTCGGAAATCGCGCCACGCTTGCCACGACATTGGAATTGATCAGCAGGTTCTGCCGAAACAGAGAGCGTTCGTGGCTGAAGACATAGCCGATGCCAGCCACCACGTCGGCCAGATGGAAAACGTGGCTGACGTCGCCAAGCAAGCCATCCAGCATATCGGGAAGCGACAGGTCGACCCTGTGAAAGTCACGCTCGATGTCGATAACGAACCGGCCGCCGGCCTGCTGGAGGTAGGCCAGCTGGCCACGCCAAAGATTGTCTACCACGCTGACACGATGTCCCGCGGCAACAAGCCTCCTGGTCAGCGTCGAGCCGATCATGCCGGCACCGCCTGTGACAAGTACGTGGCCCATCACCTTCGCCTTCCCGTCAAAACGTCTGTTATCCCGTCGTCAGGATGCTTGGAGGGCGCGTGAGACATGAAACCGGATTTACTTTTCTCCCGGCGTTCCCGACGATGGGTTGGAAGCTAGACGCATATGTGCTCTAACGTCAACCTCAATGAAACGTGGCTTGGGGGCGTAAAAGGATCACTCCATGTTACCTGCAAAACGGGTTGCGAGCGTAGCTGCGTGTTTCCTCTCTCTGGGGTTTGCCATGGCGAGGGCCCAGGAACGGGACGTTCTGTACGGCTTCACGGCATTTCCGCACGACCTGACGGCGGAGGCTGTTGACCAGGTACACGAACGCATCCTGCCAAACGCCACGCTCTATGCACAGCACATGGACCAGTGCCTTCCTTGGCATGCCGCCCTGACGGGCGGTGCCTTCCCGCCCTGGTTGCAGAACGACCTCAAGGAAATCCGTAAACGGCGCACCCCGCAGCAGATCATGTACGTGGCCGTGACACCGACAAAGAATGATCGCCGCTCCGTCGCAGCCGCTTGCGCCGAGACAGAGGGCGAAGAACGCAGCATGCCTTCTGCCCTGCGTTCCGCTCGTCTCAACGCACCGGCCCTGAAGACTGCCTATGTCAACTATGTGCGCCGGATTGCTGACGAGCTGAAGCCGGCCTACATGATCGTCGCAATTGAGATCAGCGAACTTGCCATCAAGCATCCCGGCGAATGGGCGGCGTTCGACGAACTGTTCCGCCACACGGTGGATGCCATGCGGCAATCGCATCCGGATGTGAAGATCGGCCTCGAAATCGTTCTGCAATCGGTGATGAAACAGAGCGTCGGTGACATGGTGAAGCCGGCCGCGGAGTATGGCGATTTCATCGGCGTCAGTTTCTACCCCTATGGCGGCGAGTATGGCGTCAAGCTTGGAGCCCCCGCCCTTCCCGCCCCGCCGGAACAATGGCGCGCGCCGCTGCGCTTCTTGCGCCAATGGACAGCCAAACCTGTTGCCATGGCCGAGACGGGGTATACCACTGCCAATGTGAGGCTGGCGGACGCCGGGATCGACTTCAAAGGTGACCCTGTGCTGCAGAAGCAGTTTCTGGAGGATCTGATCGAATTTGCCGTCCGGGATTCATATCTCTTCGTAGTCTGGTTCGTTGCCATCGACTATACACGGCTCATGGCGAAATTCCGCGACATGGGCACGGTCCAGGAGTGGATGAATATCTGGGTCAACACCGGATTGTTCGATGCCGACCTTCGGCCAAAGGCGGCCTTCGAGATCTGGAGCCGCTGGCAAAACCAGGCGGCGATCCGCGCAGCGCCGCCCCGTTTATGAAGCGTGTGATCAGTGCCGATGCAGATCATGGACGTGAGCAGAAAGCCGCCATGCCATGGCATGGACGGCGATCGACCGCACCACATGCACCGCCGTTGCGATGGTCGCCGCGCCCATTACTCCGAAAGCCGGTATGGCGATCCAGTAAGCCAGGAATGCAGCCGGCGCGACCAAAAGGTCGATCTTGAGCAGGAACTCCTTCCGGGTCAGCAGCACCAGAGGCAGCGCCAGTGGGGTTGTCAGCATGCCGGCCAGTGTCCCGCCGAGCAGGATCAGCAGCAAAGGTGCCATGCCAGCATAGGCTGGAGGCGCAAAGCGCAACAGCAATGGCTCCGCAAGGACGAAAGCTGCGGCGTAGATCGCCAGCGCCGCCGACAGCATGACGGCATGGCTCCGTACCAGGAAACGCCGCGCAAGCCCGGCCTCCACTCGGGACACCAAAGTCGGCAGAAGGGCGATCCCGAGATACGCGCCGACGAGTTCGGGTGCGACGGCAAAGTTTGCAGCAGCGCCATACTGTCCCAGTTCCTTTGCGCTGGAGAGCCACCCCATCAGAATAAGATCGAGGCGGCCAATCACCGCACCGAGGGCGATGGTGGGCAGATACCAGGACACCTGACCTGCCAATGCACGGGCCGCGCTGGTTATGCCCATGCTGCGGCAAAGGAGACTTCTTCTTGCCACATACACCGAAAGCACAGTGGCGCTAGTGGCAGCCGCAGCAAAACCCCACATCAGGGCAACGGGGCCAAGGCCAGCCTGCCAGACTGCAAGACCTGCAAATGCCAGTCGCAGGACCACATGAAGCGTCTCGACCGCACCATAGAAAGCGAACTTTTGTCGCATCTGCAGATGCACCAACGTGCTGCGCAGGAACAGCAAAGCGCCCAGAGCAGCCAGAGACGGCAGGACCAGCGACGCACCCGCAGCCACGTCGCCTGCGGATTGCCCGGTCAGGAGGAAGACCAATCCTGCCGGGAGCAACAGCAGCATTTTCATGATGACTGCAGCGTGTTCGCAACCAAGCGGACTGACGATCTGATCGTCAGATCTGGTCGCATCGTTGAGTGGCGACTGCGCAAGCCGGATGACGGCCAGGTCGAAGGGTGCGCCGATCAGCGCATCAGCAAGGAGCACCAGCATAAGCCAGAATACCCAACTCCCGTAGATCGCCGGTGGCCAGACGAAAACCAATCCCACATTGAGCAGGAGGATCAGCAAGCCACCAACAATCTTAGGCCCGGCAGTAAGCGCCATGTCCCGAAGGACCCGGAGATTTTTGCGATTTGGTACGGTCAAGGAGTGGGCCCCGCTGCGCTCCGCTTGACAGTGGAACGTGCTGCCGGCCTGTGCAAGCCGGGATCGGACGAGAACCATCCAGTCAAGGGGGCAGAGGCGTGAGGGTTCTGGTCACTGGCGCGACAGGGTTCATCGGCGGACATCTGGCACGTCATGCCGCATCGCTTGGTTGCGAGGTTGCCGGACTTGGCGGTGCCGCACGGCTCGGTCCTGAAGATATCGCAAGGGCGGGCCTGGCCTGGCACCGGCCAGGTCCGATCGACATGGGAGCTCTCGCAAGCTTGCCCTTCAAACCCGATCTGGTTCTCCACTGCGCGGGGGGCGCAAGCGTGGCTGCATCGGTAGACGACCCCGTACGAGATCGGCACAGAACAGTCGCAACCACTGAATTGCTGGTTCGCCACATTTTCGATAAAGCGCCTCAGGCTCGGCTTGTCTATCCGTCGAGCGGTGCCGTCTATGGTGCGCGCGCTGCCGTTGTGCCGCGGGATTGCCTGCAGCCCGCTACCCCGCTGTCGCCCTATGGCCAACACAAGGCAGAGGCCGAGGCAGTGATCCGGGCCGCATCAAGCCAGAACGGCCTTAAGGCAGCGATTGTGCGGCTGTTCTCGGTATTCGGTCCGGGCTTGCGAAAGCAGCTACTCTGGGACGCCTGCGAACGTTTTCGTACCGGACATGCAGAGTTTGGCGGCAGCGGTGCGGAACGAAGAGATTTCCTTGCCGTCGAGGATGCCATCAGCCTTCTCTGGCGTGCCGGAGAGCATGCTGGACCGGGGTGTCTCTTCGTCGATGGCGGAACAGGAAATGGTACGGCTGTGTCCGAGGTACTGACGCTGCTCGCGGCTCACTTCAAACCCCGCCCGATCATTCGTTTTTCGCGCGCTGCCCGGACAGGTGATCCCCTTGACATGGTTGCGGATATCCGCGCTGCCACGGCACTGGATTGGCGACCAGCCGTCGGGCTGGAACAGGGCATCGCCGCCTATGCCAAATGGTTCCAGCAGGCCTTCAGCGATTATCCACCAACGATCGTGTGACCGTATCGGATATCCGAGCAGACGGAGATCTGACGATTACGTCACTGGGAAGCGGATCGTCACGTGTTCCGCTACCCAGCTTATTTGAACCGATGCACGTATTAATACTCGTTGCCGCGCAGATCGCATCGCAATCGACTTGCACTTGCGGAGCAACTGGCTGGCGGGCATCCAGTTCGATTTTACGCCGAATTTACGCATCACTCCCGCCTTCGACATAGCCGCTTTACGGCTCGCGAGCCTATCCAAGTCGTCACACTCCGGCCTGGAACAAACATCATGACATTCGAGATCATCCTCGGCCTTGCCCTGGCGGGCGGGCTTTTCGTTTATCTTATGGCGGCGCTTCTCGCCCCTGAACGCTTTTAAGGAGCGATCACCATGCAGGCTGATCTGATCCAGGCGGGACTCTACGCGCTGCTGCTACTCGCTGTCGCCGTGCCGTTGGGAGCATATATGGCGCGGGTATTCACGGGCGAGTTCACCTTCCTTGCGCCGGTTGAGCGCGTGCTGCTGGGAGCAGCCGGCGCTGGCGCACCACAGCGTTGGACGGCCTATGCCACGTCGCTGCTGCTGTTCAATGCGGCAGGCTTCGCGCTGCTGTTCCTGATCCTCATGTTCCAGCACCTGCTGCCGCTCAACCCGCAGCGTTTTGACGGCCTGTCATGGCATCTGGCTTTCAACACGGCGGTGTCGTTCATCACCAATACCAACTGGCAGTCCTATGGTGGCGAGACGACCATGTCGCATCTGAGCCAGATGATCGGGCTGACCACGCAGAACTTCCTGTCGGCGGCGTCAGGGCTGGCTGTGGCCATCGCGGTTGCGCGAGGCTTCGCCGCAAAAAAGACGCCGGCGCTCGGCAACTTCTGGGCGGACTTGACGCGCGGCGTGCTCTACATCCTCTTGCCGCTCTCCATCGTGCTCGCACTCGTCCTGCTGGCGCTCGGCGTGCCGCAGACGCTGCTGGCCTCCGTCGACGCCACGACGCTGGAAGGCGCGAAGCAGACACTTTCCCTTGGTCCCGTCGCCAGCCAGCTTGCGATCAAGCAACTCGGCACGAATGGCGGCGGCTTCTTCAACGTCAATTCCGCCCATCCGTTCGAGAATCCGAATGCTATCTCGAACCTGATCCAGATGCTGGCAATCCTCGCGATCCCAGCCGCGCTGGTGTTCACTTACGGCCGTCTCGTCGGCGACAGGCGGCAGGGCGGCGCCTTGTTCGCCGTCATGGCGATCCTGCTGGTGACAGCATTTGCCGCGATGTACGCCGCCGAGCGCATCGGCAATCCGCTCACCGCCGCCTTCGTCGACCCGTCCGCCGGCAACATGGAGGGCAAGGAGGTCCGCTTCGGCATCGGGGGTTCGGTGCTCTGGGGCGTGACCACGACCGCCGCCTCCAACGGCTCGGTCAACGCCATGCACGACTCGCTCACGCCTCTTGGCGGGCTGGTCGCGATGCTCAACATCCAGCTTGGCGAGATCGTCTATGGAGGCGTCGGCGTGGGCCTGACCGGCATACTGCTGTTCGTGATTCTCACCGTCTTCCTTGCGGGGCTAATGGTCGGGCGGACGCCCGAATATCTTGGCAAGAAGATCGAGGCGCGCGAGATCAAGCTGGCGGCGCTGACATTGCTGATCATGCCAGTCGGCATCCTCGGGTTTGCCGCCATCGCCATCGTCACCGGCAACGCACAGACGTCCGTGCAGGATGCCGGACCACATGGATTGTCCGAGCTGATCTACGCCTACACCTCCGCCACCGGCAACAACGGCTCGGCCTTCGCGGGCTTCACGGCCAACACGCCGTTCCACAACGTCATGCTTGGCCTAGCCATGCTGGTGGGCCGCTTCGGCTATATCCTGCCGATCCTCGCCATTGCAGGCTCGCTTGCCGCCAAGACCCCGGCGCAGGCAACCGCTGGCACCTTCCCGACCCACGGCCCCGTATTCATCGTGTTGCTGATCGCCACGATCCTGATTGTCGGCGCGCTCACCTTCCTGCCCGTCCTCGCGCTGGGGCCGATTGCCGAGCATGTCTCGATGCTCGCCGGCCAGCGCTTTTAGAAGGATCACCGTCATGTCCAAGACATCATCCGCCGACATCAGCCTGTTCGCGCCAGCCATTGTCAAGCCCGCCATCGGCCAGGCGTTCCTGAAGCTCAACCCCAAAGGGCTTGCCCGCAATCCGGTGATGTTCGCCACCGCTCTGGTGTCGCTGTTCGCCACGATCCTGGTGGTTCGTGAAGGGATCATCGGCGGCCCCACCTTCTGGATCGGCCTGCAGATCGCGATCTGGCTCTGGTTCACAGTGTTGTTCGCCAATTTCGCAGAAGCTGTCGCAGAAGGGCGCGGCAAAGCGCGGGCGGACGCCTTCCGCGCCACCAAATCGACTGCCAAGGCGCGATTGCTGCTGACGCCGCCTGACCGCGAACTCTATGAGATGCAGGATGTCGAGTTCCTGGAACCGGGCGAAATGATCCTCGTCAAGGCCGGCGATCTCATTCCGACCGACGGCGAAGTGATCCTGGGCGCTGCCTCGGTCAACGAAAGCGCCATCACGGGGGAGTCCGCGCCGGTGATCCGCGAGTCTGGCGGCGACCGCTCGTCCGTAACAGGCGGCACGACCATCGTGTCTGACTGGCTGGTGGTGCGCGTCACGGCCAAGCCTGGCGAGACCTTCCTCGACAAGATGATCGCGCTTGTCGAAGGCGCCAAGCGTGCCAAGACGCCCAACGAGATCGCGCTCAACATCCTGCTGGCAAGTCTCTCGCTGGTGTTCCTGTTCGTGGTCGTGACGTTGCCGTTCTTCGCCTCGTGGTCGGGCACGACCCTGCCCGTGATTTACCTCGCCGCGCTGTTCGTCACGCTCATCCCGACCACCATCGGCGGGCTGCTTTCCGCCATCGGCATTGCCGGGATGGACCGGCTGGTGAAGGCCAACGTCATCGCCAAATCGGGCCGCGCGGTGGAGGCAGCCGGCGACATCGACGTCCTGCTGCTCGACAAGACCGGCACCATCACCTTCGGCAACCGAATGGCGGCTGCTTTCGTGGCTGTCGGCGGCGCAACCGAGCGGGAGATCGCAGAGGCGGCCTATCTGTCGTCGCTGGCCGATGAGACGGCGGAAGGCCGCTCGATCGTCGAGCTTGCCGCCAAGCTCTTCGCTTTCCAGCCCGCAGCCGATATCGGCGCATTCGTGCCCTTTACCGCGCAGACGCGCATGTCCGGCGTCAATCTGCCCGATGGCATCATCATCCGAAAGGGTGCGGCCGACTCGATCCTGAAGCATCTCGGGCAACCCGCCCCTGCCGATCTCGAGGCGGCGGTGAAGAAGATCGCCAATGCCGGCGGCACACCGCTTGTGGTGGCGCGCGGAGGCCGAGCCCTTGGCGTCATCTACCTCAAGGACATCGTCAAGCCCGGCATCCGCGAGCGCTTCGCCGAGTTGCGCAAGATGGGTATCCGCACCGTGATGATCACGGGCGACAACCCGCTGACAGCCGCAGCCATCGCGGCGGAGGCAGGCGTCGATGATTTTCTGGCCGAGGCGACGCCGGAGATGAAGCTCGCCTACATCCGCAAAGAGCAGGCGGAGGGTCGGCTCGTCGCCATGTGCGGCGATGGTTCCAACGATGCGCCTGCGCTCGCGCAGGCCGATGTGGGCGTCGCCATGAACTCCGGCACGCCTGCCGCCAAGGAGGCCGGGAACCTGATCGACCTCGACAGCGACCCCACAAAGCTCATCGAGATCGTGCTGGTGGGCAAGCAGCTGCTGATCTCGCGCGGCGCGCTCACCACGTTCTCGATCGCCAACGATGTGGCGAAATACTTCGCGATCCTGCCGGCCCTCTTCCTCGCCGCCTATCCCGGTTTGGGGGCGTTGAATGTCATGGGCCTGGCCTCGCCCCAGAGCGCCATCCTCTCGGCCATCATCTTCAACGCGCTGGTCATCATCGCCCTGATCCCGATCGCGCTCAGGGGCGTCAAATACACCCCATCATCGGCCTCGGCGCTGCTGTCGCGCAATTTGCTCGTCTACGGGCTCGGCGGCCTGATCGTGCCTTTCATCGGCATCAAGGCCATCGACCTTCTCGTCAACGCGTTCCGTCTCGCTTGAGCCCAAGTGTCATCCCCGGCGGTCCGTGAGGACCGGGAAGGGGATCCACCTGATCGACCAATTCTGGATTCCCTTCCCGCGCCTTTGGCGCGCCGGGAATGACACCGAAAACCAAAGGCCAATAAACATGTCGCAACTCCGCCCCGCCCTTATCCTGCTCATCGCCTTCACGGTGCTGACGGGTCTTGTCTATCCTCTCGCCATCACCGGTATCGGTCAGCTTCTGCTGCCAAGTCAGGCGAACGGCTCGCTGGTGTCTCGCGATGGCCGTATTGTCGGCTCCAGCTTGATCGGTCAGAACTTCACATCCGACCGTTTCTTCCATGGCCGCCCGTCAGCCACCACCGCCTCCGATCCGGCCGATGCCTCTAAGACGGTGGATGCGCCCTACAACGCCGCAAGCTCGACGGGCTCGAACCTCGGACCAACGGCTAAAGCGCTGATCGAGGCCGTCGAGAGCCGCGCCAAGGCTCTTGGAACCGGTGCGCAACCTGCCGACCTCGTGACAGCGTCGGCGTCCGGCCTTGATCCGCACGTCTCGCCAGCCGGTGCGCTGGCGCAGGTGGCAAGGGTCGCGGCTGCGCGGAAACTGCCGGAAGCGCAGGTGCGCGCTGTCCTCGAGCGGCATGTGGAGGGTCGAGACCTGGGCATCCTCGGAGAGCCGCGCGTCAATGTGCTGGCACTCAACCTCGCTATGGACGCCGTCCGTCCTTGAGCGCAGAAAGACGCAATGGCCTTGACCGATGTGAACCGCCGCAACCCCGAGAGCTTCCTGGACGCCGCGCGTGAGGAAAGCGGGGGCGACGCGCGGCGTGGCCGGCTCAAGATTTTCCTTGGCGCATCCCCCGGCGTCGGAAAGACCTTCGCCATGCTGGAAGAGGCGCGTGTGCGCCAGCGGGCCGGCGTCGATGTGGTTGCGGCGCTCATCGAAACCCATGGTCGGGCCGAGACCGCAGCCGTGCTCGAGGGCACCGAGTTGCTGCCGCGCCTGTCGATCGAGCATCGCGGCCACACCCTTGGCGAACTGGACGTTGACGCGCTCATCGCGCGCCGTCCGCAACTCGCGCTGATCGATGAATTTGCCCACACCAATGCGCCGGGATCGCGCCATCCCAAGCGCTGGCAGGATGTGATGGAGGTGATTGCCGCCGGCATCGACGTGGTCACCACGCTCAACATCCAGCACATCGAAAGCCTGAACGATGCCGTCGCCCAGATCACCGGCGTGCGCGTGCAGGAAACGGTGCCGGACGCCGTTCTGAGCCAAGCCGACCAGATCGAGCTGATAGACCTGCCGCCCGACGAATTGATCGCGCGGCTCAAGGATGGCCGGATCTATCAGACGCAGCAGGCCGGCCGCGCGCTCGAGAATTTCTTCACCAAGGGCAAGCTGACGGCCTTGCGGGAAATGGCGCTGCGCGCCGTCGCCGGCCGTGTCGATGCCGACATGCTCGCCTACAAGGAGGCCAACGCCGTCACCGGCATCTGGCCGACCGAAGAGCGGCTGCTGGTTTGCATCAACGAAGCTCCGGCCGCCAAGACCCTGGTGCGGACCGGCAAGCGCATGGCCGAGCGCGCCAAGATCCCGTGGATCGTCTCCACCGTGCTCACGCCGCGCCACGAGACCATGGACATCCACACACGCGGCATCACGACCGAGGCGCTGCGGCTGGCCGATACGCTTGGGGCGGAGACCGTCACTTTGCGGGCGGAGTCCGACGCGGCAGGCGAACTGCTGCGCTTCGCGCGCAGCCGCAACGTGACCCGCCTCGTGATCGGGCGGCCACGGTGGCGGGGCGCGCTCCTGCAGCGCGTAATGGCGCTGATGCGCGAACCGGTATCCGAGAAGCTTCTCGACGCCGCGACCGATTTCGAGGTCACGGTGGTAACGCCCCATGTGCGGGTCGAGCGGCGCAAGGCGATCGCAAGACCTGCCATACGGCCCGACTTGACCGGATATGCCGTGGCTGCAGCGGCTGTCGGGGTCGCATCGTTGCTGGCATGGCCGATCAGCATCTGGGATGCGATTCCAGCCGGTGCGATCACGGTGCTGTACCTGCTGGCCGTCATGCTGGTGGGCGCGCGCCTGGGGCTTGTGCCGTCACTGGTGGCTACTGGACTGGGATTCCTCGCCTACAATTTTCTCTATACCGAACCTTACTACACCTTGTCGGTATCGCGACCATCCGACGTCGTATCTCTCCTGGTCTTCCTGCTGGGCGCCGTGTTCACGGGCACTCTCGCCAGCAGGCTGAAGGCGCAGATCGAAAGCATGCGGGCGTCACAGGCGCGCACCGAGACACTTTACGAGTTTGCCCGCAAGATAGCCGCCACCACCAAGTCGGATGACGTCCTGTGGGGCGCGGTGGCACACATCGCCAAGGCCTTGAACTGCCACGCCCTGATCATGACCCCTGATGCCACTGGCGCGCTGCAGCAGGTTCAGGGCCATCCCTGCATCGAGGACAACCTTGATGCGCGGGCCGAGGGCGCTGCCCGATGGGCCTTCGACAAGGGTGAGGCAGCGGGCCTGGGCACCGGCACATTGCCCAACAGCGACTGGCTGTTTGTGCCTCTGGCGACAGCGGGCAGGCCATTCGGCGTCATTGGCGTTCGATTTCGTGACCAATCCCGCGCCAATGACCCCGAAACGCGGCGCTTGCTCCTCGCCGTCGAGGATCAGGTCGCGGTTGCGGTCGAACGCAATCACCTGAGTGAACAACTCGCAGATGCGCGGGTCAGCGCCGAGAGCGACAAGCTCAGGGCCTCGCTGCTCAACTCCGTCAGCCATGACCTGCGCACGCCGCTGGTCAGCGTCATCGGTGCGACATCGACCCTGCTCGATGCTGAGGACACTCTGTCGGCTGAGCATCGCCGGGAGCTTCTTCATTCCGCGCATGACGAAGCGCAGCGCCTCAACCGCTATGTCCAGAACCTCCTCGACATGACACGGCTCGACTATGGCGCGCTCAAGCCAAACCGTCAGGCCATCGACCTGCGCGAGATCGTGGGCAGCGTGCGTCAGGATCTGGCCCGTGTCCTCTACGCGCACAATGTGGTGGTCTCGATGCCAAGGGACCTTCCGCTGGTCGATGTCGATCCGGTGCTCATCGGCCAGGCGCTGGCGAACCTTGTCGAGAATGCCGCAAAGTTCGCGCCGCCCGGCACGACCATCACCATCGCAGCTGCGAGCGTGGACGCCATGGCGCGGGTCACTGTGACAGACGAAGGGCCAGGCGTGCCGACCGAAGACAGATCCAAAGTGTTCGATCTGTTCTACCGCGCTGACGCAGGCGATGGTCAGCCCGCCGGGACCGGCATGGGGCTCGCCATCGTCAAGGGCCTCGTCGAGGCGCATGGCGGCTCGGCAGAGATGCTGGCTGGCGCGAATGGCAACGGGTCGATGGTTGCCATCACGTTGCCGCTGGCAGCAGCACAACCGGAACACGACCCGGCTGCCGAGCAGTCAACATGACCAGCCCGAAAGTCCTCAAGTCCCATCCGTCGGGCGCAGCACGCATCCTCGTCATCGACGACGAAGCGCCGATCCGCCGGTTCCTCAAGATCGCGCTGGCAAGCGGCGGGCTCGATGTCATCGAGGCCGACACCGCTCGGATGGGCTTGGAACTGGCGGCCACGTCCAAGCCCGATGCCATCGTGCTCGATCTCGGGCTTCCTGACACCGACGGCAAGAGTGTGATCGCCGCCGTGCGCGAATGGTCGGATGCGCCGATCCTCGTGCTCTCGGTCCGCGACGGCGAGGCCGAGAAGATCGCTGCACTTGATGCCGGTGCCGACGATTACGTCACCAAACCCTTCGCGACAGGCGAACTCATGGCCCGGCTCAGGGCTCTGTTGCGCAAGCGTGGAGACCGGGCAGCAGAGGGCGCGACGATCATCGTGGGCGCGCTCAGCATCAATCTCGCCGAGCACACCGTTATCCTCGACCAAGCCGACGTGAAACTCACACGCAAGCAATTCGACGTCCTCGCCATGTTGGCCCGGCATGCGGGGCGGCTGGCCACGCACCAGCAACTCCTAACGACGATCTGGGGACCATCACACGCAGCCGACACGCACTACCTGCGCATCGCCATCGGCCAAATCCGCGACAAGTTGGGCGACGATGCCGCCAATCCGCGCTTCATCCTGACCGAGCCTGGGGTCGGGTATCGGTTGCGGTCTGACGGCGATTGAGATCGATCCCGAATTATGTGCAGCGCTCGCGGTATTCTTCGGCAGCGGCATCGAATGTTGCCGCGTCGGATATCGCCATCGTGATCTTGTCAAGCTTGAGCTTTTGACCGGGGTCGATGCAAGAAGCGAATAGGGTTTTGGCTTCGTCACGCTTCTTGCGGGCGTCAGCAAGGCCAACAGCGGGATATTTCCCAAGGGCAATGTCTTTTTGCGTGCCGTTGAACCGATAGGCGAAGCGCCAAACTTTGGTCCCAGTAGGCAAAACCCAAATCTGAAGCCCTTCGGTATCCGAGATTTTCTACCTCGTTACTTTCGCTTTCAGCACTCGCAATGCGGTGTCGGTGAGTGCCATTGTTGGGTCCGTGTTGGGCTTGCGGTGTTGGGTTTGGCGACGTTCCCAACATTAAACCCAACAAATCCGTTGGTTGCAAGCGCACGGAAATGGATGTCTTCGGACGCCTCTGGACGCATGACAGTCAGTTTATCTTGATTTTTCAGTCACTTACGGACGAGCTTGGACGTCAACGGAATGTGATGTGGTGCCCCTAGCCGGAATCGAACCAGCACTCTTTTCAGAATCCGATTTTGAGTCGGACGCGTCTACCAGTTCCGCCATAGGGGCTATGCCAGGATCGCAACGATCTTGGGAATGTCGTGCGCACAAGACCATACCGACAAATGTACACGCCATCTGTTTCACGTTTAGCTGCTGAAGTCCGCTCCGGTCAATGGGGTGTCATGATACCGGTGACAATCGCTTGAAATGGCGCTGAACCGAACACGGATGCCGTCTTTCGCAGGCGGGTGGCAAGAAGGGATCCCTACACCCTGCCCCCAGCTTCACGCATGCGGTGATCATCGTTCATGTATTCTCCAGACCAGCCGTGCCAAAGATAAGGCCATGAATCGCAGGGTCAGGTTGATGCTCAGAAAACTGTATGACTGGATGCTGAGACTGGCCACAAGCCCGCGAGCGCCTGCGGCGCTTGGTGTGATCTCGTTCAGCGAAAGTTCGTTCTTTCCCATTCCACCGGATGTGATGCTGGCTCCCATGGTGCTGGCACAGCCCCAAAAAGCCTGGCGCTATGCGACGATCTGCACGGCTGCATCCGTGCTCGGAGCCTTGCTCGGTTATGCGATCGGCGCGCTCCTCTATGACTCCGTCGGCAGGTGGATCATTGATTTTTATGGCTACCAGGGTGGTGTCGAAGCCTTCCGCGCGGCCTACGCCGAACATGGACACTGGATCATCCTGCTCAAGGGACTGACGCCGATTCCCTTCAAGCTTGTGACGATCACCTCAGGCTTTGCAGGCTATGACATCGTCATGTTCATGGTGTTGTCGCTGATCACGCGCGGTGCGAGGTTCTTTGCGGTGGCGGGGCTGCTCAACCGCTTCAGCGGGCCACTCAGGCATCTTCTCGACGGACATCTGACATTGATCGCAATCGTGATCATCCTTGGGATCATCGGCGGTGTATTTGCCGCCAAGTGGCTCTTTTGAAGCATGCGTCGCTCCTCTACAACACTGTGATGACGGATGCGATCTCCTTGTCGGCAAAGCTCGTGCGACCCTTGCCCAGTCTTGTCGTCCTGACGCTCAGCGCCGCTGGCCTGCTTGGCGGAGCGTGGTATTTCCAGCTTGTCCTTGGATTTCTGCCCTGCAAGCTCTGTCTGGAGCAGCGCTGGCCACATTATCTCGCAGCCGGTCTGGGGGGCTCGTTGCTGCTGGGGATACTGGCAGGAGCCGGCCGCCTGGCCAGGCCCGGCCTCGTGCTCATGGCTGTCATCTTTGCCATCTCAGCCATCATGGGCAGCTATCACGCCGGTGTGGAATGGGGCTGGTTTCTCGGCCCGTCCGATTGCGGCGCAGCAAATGCACCTGCAGCCGCCTCCATGCAGGATTTCATGAAACAGCTTCAGACAACGCGTGTGGTGAGTTGCACCGAAGCCGCCTGGCGTTTCGCCGGATTGTCGCTGGCGGGATGGAACGCCCTCATCTCGTTGGTGCTGGCGCTCTGGGCCGCAATGGCTGCGGCCGGACGCGTTCAAGGCTCAAGCTCGCTGTCCCAATAAAGATAGTCCATCCAGCTTTCATGCAGGAAGTTGGGCGGGAACATCTTTCCGGCCTTGTGCAGATCGTTAACGGTGGGCGCAAATGGTTTTTGCAGCGGGTACATCTCCGCAACCTTCGGCAATTTGTCCCCCTTGCGCAGGTTGCAGGGTGAACAGGCGGCCACGACATTGTCCCAGGTCGTCATCCCGCCCTTGGAGCGCGGAATGACGTGATCGAAGGTCAGCTCCTCACGCGCTGTGCAATACTGGCAACTGAAACGGTCGCGCAGGAACACGTTGAACCGCGTGAAGGCCGGGTGACGCGATGGTTTCACATAGGTCTTGAGGCAGACAACCGAGGGCAGGCGGAACGAAAAGCTCGGCGAACGCACGACCCGGTCATACTCGGACACGATATTCACCCTGTCCATGAACACGGCCTTCAGCGTGTCCTGCCAGCACCAAAGCGAAAGAGGGTAATAGCTCAGAGGCCGGAAATCGGCATTGAGCACGAGGGCCGGACATGCATCCGGAGAAACAATGGGTGGCACGTGCATCGTCAACGCACGTCACTCCGGCTGTTGCTTGCGGAATCACCATAGACGCCGCCATACGCCAAATGTAGGCCGAACATGACAGCGTTGTGAAGATGCCAGGCCAACAACAGGGTCGGCCAGGCTGCCATCACCGGGTCGGCACGGGCTTCTCGCCGCGATAGTCGTAAAAGCCACGCTTGGTCTTGCGGCCAAGCCAGCCTGCCTCGACATATTTCACGAGCAGCGGGCAGGGGCGGTACTTGGAGTCGGCCAGACCGTCATGCAGCACCTGCATCACCGACAGGCAGGTGTCGAGGCCGATGAAATCGGCAAGCTGCAGCGGTCCCATGGGGTGGTTGGCCCCGAGGCGCATCGCGGTATCGATGGATTCAACCGAACCCACGCCTTCGTAGAGCGTGTAGACCGCCTCGTTGATCATCGGCAGCAGGATGCGGTTGACGATGAAAGCCGGGAAATCTTCCGACACCGTGAATGTCTTGCCGAGACGGGTGATGAAATTGCGGGCAGCTTCATAGGTTGCATCTTCCGTGGCGATGCCGCGGATCAATTCGACAAGCTGCATCACCGGCACGGGATTCATGAAATGAATGCCGATGAACTTTTCAGGGCGGTTGGTGGCCGCCGCCAGTCTAGTGATCGAAATCGACGAGGTATTGGTGCCGAGCAGTGTTTCTGGCGGCAGGGCGCGGCACAGGCCCACGAAGATATTGCGCTTGACCTCTTCATTCTCGGTCGCAGCCTCGATCACCAGATCGCAGCCGCCCAGATCCTCGAAGGTCTTGGCTGCGGAGATGCGGCTGAGTGCAGATTGCCGGACCTCTTCGGTCATGGCACCTTTTGAAACCTGCCGTGCCATGTTGCCGTTGATCGTCGCGAGAGCGCCATTGATGCGCTCCTCGCTCATGTCATGCAGCCTGACATTGACGCCTGCGGCTGCACAGACATGGGCAATGCCATTGCCCATCTGGCCGGCTCCAACGATTCCAATGGTGTTGATGGTCACGCTCATCAGGGGGTCCGTCAGTTCAGTCTGGTCTCGGGTCTTGCAGGCTCTTGATCATCACATCCGGCTTCAACGGCCGATCTTGGCCAGTTCGCTCTGCAGTTCAGGCAGCAGCGTGAACAGATCGCCCACAAGGCCATAATCCGCAACCTGGAAGATCGGTGCGTCTTCATCCTTGTTGATGGCGACGATGACCTTTGAATCCTTCATGCCGGCAAGATGCTGAATGGCACCTGAAATACCGACCGCGATGTAAAGCTCGGGCGCAACCACCTTGCCGGTCTGGCCGACCTGCCAGTCATTCGGCGCATAGCCTGCATCGACGGCAGCGCGGCTGGCACCCATGGCGGCACCAAGCTGGTCAGCCACAGGCTCGATGATCTTGCCGAAATTTTCGGCCGATCCAAGCGCGCGCCCGCCCGAGACGATGATCTTGGCGGACGCCAGTTCAGGACGGTCGGAGGCTGCAACCTCTTCGCCCTTGAAGGTTGACAGGCCCGGATCGCTGGCAGCGGAAACGATCTCGACGGGAGCGGAACCCGTCATCCCAGCAGCCTGGAACGAAGCTGTGCGGATTGTCATGACCTTCTTCGCATCCGTCGACTGCACGGTCTGGATGGCATTTCCGGCATAGATCGGGCGCTCGAACGTGTCTGGCGACAGCACCTTCATCACATCGGACACGATCTGCACATCCAGCAGGGCCGCAATGCGAGGCGCGACGTTCTTGCCGTTGGCGGTCGAGGTCGCAACGATGTTGGTGTAGCCGTCGGAGAGGCCTGCCACCAGCCCTGCGGTGGCTTCGGCAAGCATGTGGCTGAAGATGGGGTTGTCTGCCAGAAGCACCTTGTCGACGCCATCAAGTTTGGCTGCGCTGTCGGCGGCCTCCTTGCAGCCTGTGCCCACGACAAGGACATGCACGGGCGCGCCGAGGCCCTTTGCCGCCGTCAGGGCCTTGGCGGTGGCGTCCTTGACGGCATGTCCATCATGTTCGGCAATCAGAAGTGTGGCCATCACAGCACCCCGGCTTCATTCTTGAGTTTCGACACAAGTTCGGCAGCAGACGCAACCTT
>JANMHN010000155.1:0-4492 GCA_031375185.1 Allobosea sp.
GCCGCTCCTGGGCACCACCCCAGACGCCGACGATGAGTTCATCGCCGGGCTTGGGTTGGGCAATGGCTGTGGAGACGAAGTGAAGAGGTGCAACCGCACCGGCACCGAGCACGAGTTTTGGCCGCAGATCTTCCGGCATGACCAGGTTCTTGACCGTCGGCGAGTAGTAGATCTCCTTGGCATAGGCGAGCATGCAGGCTTCGTCGAGATGCAGGTTGATCCATTCCTCGGCCAGTTTCTGGTTCCTCGTGCCGCTGGTAATACAGGCGACATTCATGGCGATGGCCTGCCCTTCCAGCGGATTGGCGATCTCGATGTTCGGGTTGCGCGTTTCGGCATATTTCCGGGTGAAGCTGCCGAATTCGATGGAAAGATCGGCAACACCCTGGTCAAACATGCCGTAAAGCTGGTCCTGGCTGCCCTGTATGGCGGCGAATGGCCTCAGTTCGCGCACCTTGCTGAAACCGATGTCGATGTTCTTCTCGTCCCCGCCCCAGGCCTTCGCCGCCATGATCATGCCGGCGGCACCCTGTGTTCCGGGATAGACGGGCCAGGCGATGCGGCCCTTCCATTCCGGATTCCAGATGTCCTTCCACGAGGTCACGGGCTTTGAGGCTTTGCGCTTGTCATAGACAACCGTGATCGGGTTGAAGGCGACGCCGTAACCGCCGATCTTCGCAGCGTCATAAAGGTTGGCGAAGTTGGGAACGGCTGCCGTCGGAGCCTGCGTGACGCCATCCTTCACGGCCTGGCGGCTCTCGAAAATGTTGAGATAGAGCACATCAAAACTGGGGCGGCCACGCTCGGAATAGGCCCTTGCGCGGCGTTCAGGGGTGCCGCCCAGCACATAGGAGACCTTGCAGCCATACTTGGCGACGAGGGGCTTCTCGCAATGTTCCCTGACGAGCCGCTCCTGGGCACCACCCCAGACGCCGACGATGAGTTCATCGCCGGGCTTGGGTTGGGCAATGGCTGTGGAGACGAAGTGAAGAGGTGCAACCGCACCGGCACCGAGCACGAGTTTTCCGAACGTTCTTCTGGATACGGTCATGGCAGATTTCCTTTGCAGGCGAGGGTTGAACGGGCGCGGGCTGAACAGGCTTGGGTCGTGATCAGGCACAGATGAAGCTGAACCCTCCGGGCAGAACATTGATCTGGCATGTGCTGCCAAGGGGCGGCGGCGGTGTGTCGGACGGGCTGAGGACGCGCACCAGACCGGACGCTGTTTCGATGTCCACCTCGAACACGTCGCCGAGATAGGCGGAATTGGCCAGGACACCGCTGAGCCAAAGCGGGCCCGCTTGCCTGTCGGACAGGCGCAGGCGTGCGCCCCGCAGCACGATGGCCGATGCGTTGGCAGGCGCGCCCGTGCAGACAAGGCCGGGCGCCGTGAAACCTTCAGTTCCCGTCCGGCCGTTGATCAGCGTTCTGGCACCCAGGAAGGCAGCGGTGAAGGCATGACGCGGGTGGTCGCAGAGCGCAAGAGGTGTGCCGACTTCGACAAGTTTGCCGTGGTTCATCACGCAGACCCGGTCGGACATGGCCAGCGCCTCCTCCTGATCATGGGTGACGAACAGGGTGGTGATGGAGAGCCGCTGCTGAAGCTGGCGGATTTCGCTGCGCATGTCGGCCCGCAGATGGGCATCGAGATTGGACAGCGGCTCGTCCAGAAGCAGCACGCTGGGCTCGATCACAAGTGCCCTCGCCAGTGCCACGCGCTGCTGCTGCCCGCCCGACAGTTGCGACGGATAGCGTTCAGCCAGCGTGGCCAGGGCGACCATTTCGAGGGCCGCCTGTGCGCGCTCGAGCCGCTCGGCCTTGCCCAGCCCGCGCATCCTCAATCCGAAGGCGACATTGTCCAGCACGGTGAGGTGCGGAAACAGCGCATAGGACTGGAATACGACGCCCATGTTGCGTTTGTGGGCCGGCAGCAGCGTGATGTCCTCTCCCGCCACCAGCACCCGCCCGCCGCTCGGGCCGACAAAGCCTGCGACCATGCGCAACGTGGTGGTCTTGCCGCAGCCCGATGGGCCCAGCAGCGCCACCAGTTCGCCCCTGCCAACCTCAAGTTGCATCTGGTCCACGGCCAGCGCCGAGCCATACCTGGCCGTCAGCGCATCCAGCACGAGGTGGGATGGACGAGATGTGTCACTCATGGCTATAGATGGTCCTGTCGGTCATGTTGGTCAGCGGGTAGGCAATGACGTCGGCGCACAGCGCCACCAAGGCCTTGGCCGCACGTTCGACCAGGATGGCACCCCGCCCGGCATCGGCCGAGGCCGCATCACCCGACGCGCCCGATGGCTCCAGATCTTGCGCCTGCCAGCCGAAGCCGACAGCGCCTTCCGCGCTCAGGATGCCGCCTGCCTTTTCCAGTGCAATGGTGAGGGGCTGGAAATTTGCCGCCTCATCCATGGCGACAAGCTCAGGATGCAGATGCAGCATGACGCTGGTCTCGACCTCGCCGGCATGGATGCCGTGTCTCAGTTCAGAGCTGCTGAAAAGATCATCCTGCTGCGTGATCCTGAACCAGGCCGCGTTGACGACGAACATCTTGTGGCGCACACGCAACTCGCGGCAGACGATGTCGATCACCTGTGGCTGGCCGCCATGCGCATTGAAGATGATCAGCTTGCGGCAGCCTGCGCGCCGGACGCTCTCGCCGATCTCGATCCAGAGCCGGGCAAGCGTCTCGTAAGACAGCGTCAGCGTTCCGGGATAGGCCATGTGCTCGTTGGATTTGCCCACCGGCATCATCGGCAGGACCAGAACCGGCATGTCGGGCGGCATCAACGCAACGGCCCGCGCCACGATGCCGGCATTGATGGCCGCATCGACGCACACCGGAAGATGCGGGCCGTGCTGCTCAACGGCTCCGACCGGCAGGATGGCGACCATTCCGGCCATGTCGAAACCGGCAAAATCCCTTGCCGAATGATCCCACCACCAGTGCGATCTGAGAACGGGGGATGAAGAACTCATCTTGCAAAACTTATGGCGGACATCTTAGCTGATCCTGTCAGCACGTCAGGGGATGATGTTCCGGATGACAGACTGTCCACATGGCCGAAGCTCCACAAGCCCGCTTTTGCACTCTGCACGCTTTGCATCCATCTCATCAGCATCGTCTGCTTGCTCGCATGATCAGCCTGGCGGTCAGGCATGTTTCATGCATTTACCGGGCCATGAGCCGGACCAGGCTGAAAGTCTGGTGGTCAAGATGGCACTGATGTGAATCGCCCCGGGGTGAAGAGTCCGCCCTCAAGCGATTTCCTCCTTTTGCGGCGCGATAAAGTGTAAGCTCATGTTTTGACAGGCGGGTCCATGCTGATCAGATACGGTTACGAAATCACGGTCACATGCGCGCAGCCGACCGAAATGGTCTGCCTGCTCGATGTCCATTCCGAGCGTGACGGCGACATCCGGCAGGCGGCAACTGTGCTGACGGTGCCTCAGGTGCCGACCAAGACCTACCGTGACCTGTTCGGCAACATCTGCCGCCGCTTCACCGCGCCTGCAGGCGACAGCACCATCCGCAGCGATGGCGTGATCGAGGACAGCGGCGAGCCAGATCCGTTCGTGCCGGAGGCTTGTGAAGTGCCCGTCGGCGCCCTGCCGGACGAGACCCTGCTTTACCTGATGGGCAGCCGCTATTGCCAGACAGACCAGCTCAGCCAGATCGCCTGGGACCGTTTCGGCCAGACACGGCCCGGTTGGGGCCGGGTACAAGCGATCTGCGATTTCGTGAACAAGCAGATCAGCTTCGACTATCAGGGCGCGTCATCGACGCGCGGCGCGCTCGAGGTCTATCATGGCCGTATCGGTGTCTGCCGCGACTTCGCGCACCTTGCCATCACACTGTGCCGCTGCATGAACATCCCGGCACGTTATGTGAACGGGCATCTAGGTGACATCGGCGTGCCGGTGGTCGACCCGATGGATTTCAGCGCCTGGATCGAGGTTTACCTCGGCGGGCCGGATGGCGGGACATGGTACACGTTCGATCCGCGCAACAACATCCGCCGCATCGGCCGCATCGTGGTGGCACGCGGCCGCGACGCCGCCGACATCCCGCTGATGAACTCCTTCGGCCCGCATCTGCTGAAAGGCTTTTCCGTGTGGACCTACGATTTGGCGAATGTGCCGGCGAGCGCCGTCAACTTGCCGCCTTTGGGATGATGCGCGGCTGAAGAATGATCCGCATTTCCGGGGCCGAGAAGCGCAGCGGATCGGAACCCGGAGTCCAGACATCGTCCTCGCCGAAGGCGTCAAAATAAAAAAAACATGAGAACTGACGCCTGCGGCGACACGTTTTGCTGGATTCCGGGTTCCATCCGCGGACAAGCCGCTCCCGGCCCCGGAAACGCGCGGGAGGATGAATCCCCCATCACCCGAACGGGTGATACTGGTACAGCCAGGTCTCGCTCAGCACCTTGTCGCCGAGCTTGAGAAAGGCGCGCATTTCCACCGGCTCGTCGCCCGTCACCGTCAG
>JANMHN010000189.1:0-4421 GCA_031375185.1 Allobosea sp.
GCCATCAGGAAGCCGCCAGCCGTGACCATGCGGACAGGACCAAGACGCGCCACGAGAGAGCGCACGCCAAATCCGTAGATCAGGCCGCCCAGCCCCGCTCCGCCCACGGCCAGCCCGGCTTCAGTGGCACCGACACCTGCCCGGTCTGCAAGAATCCCGGCGACATAGGGCATGATGCCGAAGATGAGTGCGCCTTCTGCGACGACAAGACCGTACAGGACGAGTGTTTTCGGGTTGGCAAAAACGATGCGGTAACGTGCCAGTGCATTGCCGATGGACAAACTCTCGCGCTTTGCATCGGGGCGCGGCTTGAGAATGACGGTCACGAGTGTGGCGGCTATCGCGGCAAGGACGGCGGACACGATCATCACCGTCCGCCAGCCGAAAGCGTCGGCGATGATGCCCGAAAAGGCCGCGCCTGCGGTCTGCCCGATGATCATGATGGTCAGGAACCGGCCAAGCGCGACCTGCCTTTCCTGCATTGGCGCGCGGTCACCGATGGCTGCCATGGCCACCGGAATGATGCCGCCAGCGAACACGCCCATGCACATGCGGATGAGAAAAAGCACCTCGAACTGCGTCACAAGGGCCGACAGGACCAGCATGACGCTGAGCGCGATAAGGCTGACGAGAATGGTGCGCGCCTTGCCGACGGCATCGGCGACCGGCCCCAGAAATGGCTGTCCGATGGCGTAGCTGATCGAAAACCCCGTCGCGATCATGGCGGTCTGCGGAATGCTCCTGCCAAATTCAGTGGCCAGAGTCGGAACCAGCGGATCGAGCAGCCTCATGGTGAAGGTGGAGGCGAAGCCGCAGGCGCCGAGAACCAGGATCAGGCGTTTCAAAGCTGCTGCTTCTGCCGCCTTGTCCATCCTGTCAGGCTGCTTTCGTGATGAGGTCGTAAGCCTGCAAATGTGCCAGGAGGCGAGGCATGTCCTTCAGGTGGACCATGTTCGGCCCGTCTGACGGCGCGTTGTCGGGGTCTTCATGCGTTTCGATGAACAGGCCTGCGACCCCTACCGCGACGGCCGCGCGTGCCAGGATTGCCACAAACTCACGCTGTCCGCCGCTGGACGTGCCTTTGCCGCCTGGTTGCTGGACGGAATGGGTGGCATCGAAAATGACAGGCGCGCCTGTCAGTTCCGCCATGATCGGCAGGCCCCGCATGTCGGACACAAGGGTGTTGTATCCAAAGGAGGTGCCGCGTTCCGTCAGCATGACATTGGGGTTTCCGGCTCCCGTGATCTTGGCCACGACATTCTTCATGTCCCACGGTGCAAGAAACTGGCCTTTCTTGACATTGACCACCCGCCCGGTTTTTGCGGCGGCCTTCAGCAAGTCCGTCTGGCGGCACAGGAACGCCGGGATCTGCAGGATGTCGACGGCCTCCGCCACAATCGCGCAATGGTCACGCTCATGGACATCGGTCAGCACAGGCAGGCTAAGCGTTTCGCGAATCTCGGCAAAGATCGGCAGCGCCGCTGTCATGCCGACGCCGCGCTCGGCGCTTCCGCTGGTGCGATTGGCCTTGTCATAGGAGGTCTTGAAGACAAGCCCGATGCCGAGCTTGGCACAGATGTCTTTCAGAGCCGCTGCCATCTCGAGCGCGTGTGCGCGGCTTTCCATCTGGCAGGGGCCTGCGATCAGCGAGAACGGCAAATGATTGGCGAACGAAACCCCGCCGGTTGTTACGACATGGTTCATCAGGAGTTACCTCCGATCCGGGGCGCGTTGACACGACGATAGATCGGCTCTTGCCGCGTAATCGTACTGCCAGTCACGACAACGCAGAAGCCTGCCGGGACCGGCGTAAACCCTTGGACGACTGAACTGCGGGTGCAGGCATCATACCCTGCAAGGCAGCGTTGTTCATCGGTGAAAACAGTGGCCGCGGCACGCGTGATGCGGTCTGCATCGCGAAAGACCGTTGCGCAGGCTTCAGCGCTCATGGCCGATGCCGCGCGGCACTGCGATGCTGACATGACGATGGCTCCACCGGGACATTCGCCGCGCAAGGCGATGAAGCCCATGAAAGCGGCCACACCAGCTATGAAGAGAAAAACCACGATCCGCATGATGGACCACCCTGCACAACGCGCTGAAGTCGCAGCGTGGGAAAAAGAACGCATGGTGAGTTCGGTGGGATTCGAACCCACGACCCCATGATTAAAAGTCACGTGCTCTACCGACTGAGCTACGAACTCGCACCATGCGTGTGGTGCTGATAGGCGAGGGCGCTTGGCTGGTCAACCGCACGGTGGTGAGGTCATTCACCGCTGCTTGATTTCTGTCATGACGAACGTCGAGCGGGTTGCGGCGATGCCCGGAACCTTCTGCACCTTGCGCAGCATGATGTCGGCGAAATGGTCAAGGTCACGCGCCAGAACCTCGATCATGATATCGTGGTCGCCGGTGACGATCCAGCAACTTGCCACTTCATCGAGATTTTTCAGGGCCGCGCAGATGTCATCGAGAGATGTGGCATTGTCACGTGCAAGGCCTGCAAAGGCCCGCACGCCAAGCCCCAGCGCGGCACGATTGATCAATGCCCGGTAGCCCGTGAGCACGCCGCCGTCCTCCAGCCGCTTGATCCGGCGCGAGATGGCTGAATGGGAGAGCGGGATGCTGCGGGCAAGCTCAAGGTTGCTCAAGCGGGCGTTCCTGGAGAGCGCAGCGACTAGCTGCCTGTCGAAATCGTCGAGGGGAACCAAGGCCATGGCGCAAACTGTTTTCAGGTGATGATCGGAAGTCTCACATTTGCGCACAGAGTTAGCGTTCATGCCATGCCAGAACAAATAATTTGATGATTCAAGCCCTGATGCGCCGATAACTTGATCAAACCGACGGTCAGGCGGTAATAAAGTCAATCAACCGGGATATGTCATGCCAACCGCGTCACTCATCGAGCTTCAGGCTGCCGCTGCCATCGTGCATGCCCATATGCCGCCGACGCCGCAGATTGCCTGGCCGTTGCTGAAAGCGCGGATCGGCGTCGATGTCATCGTCAAGCACGAGAACCACACGCCGACAGGCGCATTCAAGGTGCGGGGCGGCTTTGTCTACATGAAGGCCTATGCGGAGCAGGAGCGCAGCCGCCAATCAGGGCACAACAGTCCGCGCGGCGTCGTCAGCGCCACACGGGGCAACCATGGCCAGAGCCTGGCGCTGGCAGGACGCGTGTTCGGTGTACCTGTGACGATCGTCGTGCCGAAGGGCAATTCACGCGAGAAGAACGCTGCCATGAAGGCCTTTGGTGCCGAACTCATCGAGTCTGGCACCGATTTTGACGAGGCCCGCCTTGTCGCGCAGAAGACAGCAGACGAGCGCGGCCTTTCCATGGTGCCGTCATTCCATCCTGATCTCGTGAAAGGCGTGGCGTCCTATGCGCTTGAGCTGTTCGGGGCCTATCCGCATCTGGACGCCGTTTATGTGCCGATCGGTCTTGGTTCGGGCATCTGCGGCATTATCTCCGCCCGCGACGCACTTGGCCTGACGACCGAGGTGGTCGCCGTGACCTCCAGCATTGCCGATGCTGCGGCATGCTCCATCGAGGCCGGGCGCATCATCGAAGGCACATCGACGCGCACCTTCGCCGACGGCATGGCGACCCGCATTCCGAACCCTGATGCCTTCGCGATATATGCCAAAGCGGTGGCGCGCGTGATCCGCGTCACGGATGACGAGATCGCCGAAGCGATCCGCATCTATCATGAAGACACGTACAACATGGCTGAAGGGGCGGGGGCTGCGCCGCTTGCGGCGCTGATCAAGGAAAAGGACCGCATGCAGGGCAAGCAATGCGCCGTGATCCTGTGCGGCGGCAACATCGACCGCGACTGGGCCGCCACGATCCTGAGCGGCGGCACGCCCGTGCCAAGGTGAACGTCAAGAAAACTGCAAGTGCACTCATCCCAAGACCGGCTGAAGACGAGGGTCCAGTCAATTCACCTCTGGCGCTCCACCTACGACGGGCTCAGAATGAGGATCGTTTCAAAATCATCATTTTCGACCAGAGCATCCCATGACCGATCCACGACTTCCCGTCCTTGCCGAACTCGAGCGCAAAATCCTGTGGCTCTCGACATGGACAATCCATAACGCCAACCATCTCCGTGATGCCGGCGAGGTCAAGGTGGGCGGGCATCAGGCGTCCTGCGCATCGATGGCGACCATCATGACGGCGCTTTACTTCGGCTCGCTCCGCCCGCAGGACCGCGTGGCCGTCAAGCCGCATGCCGCGCCGATCTTTCATGCCATCCAGTATCTTGCGGGCAACCAGACACGCGAGAAGTTGCAGAATTTCCGTGGCTACAAGGGCGCGCAGAGCTATCCCTCCCGCACCAAGGACATCGACGATGTTGATTTCTCCACCGGATCGGTGGGGCTTGGCGTGGCGCAGACGCTGTTTTCATCGTTGGTGC
>JANMHN010000222.1:0-4079 GCA_031375185.1 Allobosea sp.
GAGATGAAAGCGGTGGAGACCGTGCTGCATCTGGAACGCGAGGAGCCCGCCAAGGCGAAGAACATGATCCCGCCGCATGTCTGGGAGCTTGTGACGGCATATGGGCTGGCGAAAAAGGATAGCGGCAAGGCAGAATGACGCAGCTTTCAAAATCAGCCTTGATCAATCTGATGTGGGCGTTGATCGCTGCAAGCCTGGTTGGCATCTCGCTCTTGGGCCTTGCGCATGACCGTTCGGGCATCCGCACCGAAAAGATCACCATCGACGGCACGCCTGCGACGGTGTTCCGGACAGGAAGCGCCAAGGCACCGGTGGTGCTGATCGCGCATGGTTTTGCAGGCTCGCAGCAACTGATGCAGGCCTTTGCGCTGAACGCGGCGCGCGGAGGCATGATCGCGGTCACGTTTGATTTTCTCGGCCATGGGCGAAACCCCGCGCCGCTTGGCGGCAGCGTCACAGAGATCGGCGGGGCGACGCGCTCGCTTGCCCTGCAGACGGCGCGGATGGCGGCCTTCGCGCGCGCCTTGGGAGATGGGCGTCTGGCCCTGCTGGGTCATTCCATGGCATCGGACATCATCATCCGCGTGGCGCAAGCGGAGCCGGACATCGCCGCCACTGTAGCCATTTCGGCGTTCTCGCAGGTCGTGACGGCACAAAGCCCGCGCAACCTGCTGCTCATTGCCGGCGAATGGGAAAGCTACCTCAGCGCAGAAGCCTTGCGGCTCGTGGGGCAGGTCAGTGGCGCCAATCCGCAGCCGGGGGTGACCTATGGCAACATCACGGACGGCACCGCACGGCGGCTGGTGATCGCGCCCCATGTCGAGCATGTCGGTGTGCTTTACAGCGCTGCCAGCCTGTCGGAAGCGCAAGGCTGGCTCTCACAGGTGTTCGGCATCCCCGCTCACGCGCCACCCGTGCGCAGCGGGCTGTGGATCGCTCTCCTGCTGGCAGGCTTGATCGTCGCCGTCAGGCCTTTGTCGCGGCTGCTGCCCGTCCTCAGCAAGCCCGCTGCCGGCGGTGGTGTGCCATGGCGCAGGTTCTGGCTGGTGGCAGTGATCCCGGCTCTGCTGACGCCATTGGTCCTGAGGGTCGTGCCAACACATTTCCTGCCGATTCTGGTGGCGGATTATCTCGCATTGCATTTCGCGCTCTACGGGCTGCTCACCTTCGCGATGCTCCGCTTCAGCGGCTCATCGTTGCCAAACCTGGCCGGACTTGCCACCTCCTCCACAGTGCTGACCGCGCTCGCGGCGCTTGCCATCACGTTTGGCGGCCTGTTCATGGCCATCGACACGTTCGTGACGGCGATTGCACCCATACCTGCGCGTCTCGTTCTGATCGCCGCGCTGTTCGCGGGCACATCAAGCTATTTCATGGCGACGGAATGGACCATGCGTGGCCCGCATGCGGCGCGGGGAGCCGCCGTCGTGGTCCCGCTGGCCTTCCTTGTGTCGCTTGCCCTTGCAGTCGCGCTTGATCCGAAGCGTTTGTTCTTTCTGGCCATCATCGTGCCCGTGATCGTGCCGTTCCTTGCCGTGTTCGGGCTGTTCGGACACTGGATCCATGCAAGGACAGGCCAGCCCCTTGTTGCTGCAGCCGCACATGCCGTCGCTTTCGCCCTGGCGATCGGCGCGACATTTCCGATGCTGACGGGATGAACCCGGCTGATCGCTCTCGACCGCATCCCGTCAATCGGCCATCATCGCGAAAATGTTTGGCGGACATGGCCCGGCCATGGTTTGCTGGATATATTCTCGCGTGTCACCATTCCGGAGGGTCGACCTTGACGATGCCCAGAATTGCCCTGCTGCTGGGCATGGCTGCCATAATCTGGCCAGGCATGCCGCATCTGCTCATCCCGTCTGCCATGGCGCAGCAGGCATCTGTGGAGAGCGAGATCATCGCGCGTTTCGCCCGCAACAACCGCGAGGAGACGGTGTGGGACACCTGGGAAATGGGTGAAGACTGCAAGGTCGTCCGGGGCTTCAATGTCAAGGTCAGCCAGCTTCCGCAGCAGGGAACGGCGGAACTTCGCTTCATCAACCGCATGGTCACAGATGAGTTTCTCAAGGATTTCCGGCTGAATGCACGCTCTATCGCCCTGGTTAGGAAATGCCAGGGTGTGCAACTGCCCGTGATCACGTTGTTCTACAATGCAAAGCCCGGCTATGTCGGCTTCGACAGCGTCAAGGTGCTCATCACCTCCACGAACGGCCAGCAGCGCGAAGCCGACATCCGCCTGCGGGTGCAGTGACGACGGCGAAAGGCCAGGCTCAATCCAGCTTGAACTTTTCGAACTGCCGGTGCTCGCCGTGGATCCTGCGGACGGTGCCAGTGATCGAGCGATAGACGATGGTTTCGGTCTCGATCACGTCCTTGCCCATCTTGACGCCAGCCAGCAGCGCGCCGTCTGTTACGCCCGTGGCCGAGACGATGACATCGCCCGAGGCCATCTCGGACATGTCGTATTTCTTGTTGGGGTCGAGCACTCCCATCTTGTAGGCGCGGTCAGCCTTAGCCTGGGTGTCGAGAATGAGACGTCCCTGCATCTGGCCACCTACGCAGCACAGGGCGGCCGCGGCCAGTACGCCTTCCGGCGCGCCGCCGATGCCGAGATAGATGTCGATGCCTGTCTTGTCCGGCATCGTCGTGAAGATGACGCCAGCCACATCGCCATCGGTGATCAGGCGGATCGAGGCCCCCGTCTTGCGAACGGCGGCGATCAGCGCCTCGTGGCGGGGCCGATCCATGATCAGCGCCGTGACCTCATGGGGCTTACAGCCCTTGGCGCGGGCAATGGCATGAATGTTCTCCTCTGGCGAGGCGTCAAGGTCGACCACGCCGCGCGCATAGCCGGGGCCGATGGCGATCTTGTTCATATAAACGTCGGGCGCATAAAGCAGGCTGCCGGCATTGGCCATGGCCATCACGGCGATCGCGCCGGGCATGTCCTTGGCGCAGAGCGTGGTGCCTTCCAGCGGATCGACGGCGATGTCGACCTTGGGGCCGCGCTTGTTGCCAACCTTCTCGCCAATGAACAGCATGGGTGCTTCATCGCGCTCGCCCTCGCCGATGACGATCTCACCATCGATGGGCAGCTTGTTGAGTTCGCGGCGCATGGCATCCACGGCGGCCTGATCCGCCGCCTTCTCATTGCCGCGCCCGCGCAGCATGGCGGAGGCGACGGCGGCGCGCTCTGTCACGCGCACCAGTTCCATCGACAGGACACGCTCGATCACCTGGCCGGATTGAATGGTGAGATCAGTCATGGGGGCGTTCCTCGGATGCGTTATTTTGTCTCTCCGGTCGCGCATAGCTGGTATTGGCACCGGCGGCAATTGCGCGTCGCGCTCAACCGCTTTGCGCGTCAGCCTGAAGCGCCTGCCAGATGAAAAATGGCCAGATCAGCACGATGCCAACAAAGGTCGCGGCTACGCCGACAGGAACAGCGCCCGCGCCATCGCGCAGCAGCATCGGGATGACATGCACGGCCAGATAGGTCGCTTTGTAGATGACCTGAAACAGCAAGAGCGGCCAGAAGCGGGCCGGAGCGCCGAGCGCGACCAGCGAACAGACCAGCACGCCGAACCACAGGCTGGCAACCAGCGGACGCAAGGTCGGCGAATCGACAAGGCCGGGGCCGAACACCGCGCGCGTGGCATCCGGCTGGACAAACAGCGTGAACACCACCGGCACAAGGATGAGCAGATTAAGGATGTAGGGAACGCGCAGCATGACGAATTTACGGAAAGCCCGACAGCCCGGATCAATCCCGCTCAATCCTGATCACCTGTGGCGCTTCGGCGATATGGCCATCCACCTTGATCTTCTCGACGGCGGCGCGGATGGCGGCTTCGGTTGTGGCATAGGTGATCAGCACCACGGGCACAGGCTGGCCTGAACGCCCTTTCGGATCCTGCTTGGCAGCAATTTCGGAGCGTTTCTGCACGATGCTTTCCAGTGAAATATCGCTTTCGGCCATGCGCGTCGCAATGCTGGCAGCGGCACCGGGCCGGTCAAGCGCGGCGAGGCGGATATAGTAGCCACCCTCATGGCGCTGCATGGGCGCGCGGCTCGGC
>JANMHN010000244.1:0-3206 GCA_031375185.1 Allobosea sp.
GGGCTGCTCAAGACCAGCTTCAGCCCTCAGGCAGCCTTGCTGACCATGGCCGTCGGCATCGCCCTGCTTGGCCTGATCGCGCCAAAGGTGCTGAGGCTGTAGCCTGCTGCTTGCTTTTCACCGTCCGCGATAAGGCGCTACGCCTTGGTCAGGCACCCAGAGCCCGGCGGGCGGCATGGATGTCTGCCAGAACACGTCGATGGGAATGCCGCCGCGCGGATACCAGTATCCGCCCATGCGCAACCATTTCGGTTCGAGAAGGCCGACAAGCCGTTTCGCTATGCCAACCGTACAGTCTTCATGGAAAGCACCATGATTCCTGAAACTTGTGAGATAGAGTTTGAGTGATTTCGACTCCACCAGCCAGTTGCCCGGAAGATAATCGATCACCAGGATGCCGAAATCAGGCTGGCCGGTGACCGGGCAGATGGAGGTGAATTCCGGCGCGGTGAAACGCGCCAGATAGTCGGTCCCGACATGGGGATTCGGTACACGGTCCAGAACGGCCTCTTCAGGCGAAGCCGGAATGCTGGAAGCCTGGCCGAGATGGAGTGGCGCGAGAGGAAGTGTCGGCTGAGACGCCATGAGATGATCCTTGGCCGGGAGTGCGATGAAAAGTGGCTTCTGGCAGGTATGAGCGAGGAAGTGAACCCTGGATCAGCGCGCGCTCAGGCCTCGCCTCTTGTCCAGCCCTCTTTGGTCTCTGCAATGAAATCAGTCAGGCGGCTGGCTGCTACCGCAGCGCGCAGTCCCGCCATCAGATCCTGATAATAGGCCAGGTTCACCCAGGTCAGCAGCATCTTGCCCAGCATCTCGTCGGCTTTGACCAGATGATGCAGGTAAGCGCGGCTGTACGTGTTGGCAGCCGCGCAACTCGACGCAGCATCCACCGGGCGGTTGTCCTCTGCGAATTTTGCATTGCGCAGGTTCATGCGGCCAAATCGCGTGAAAATCTGGCCATGGCGGCCCGCGCGGGTCGGCATCACGCAATCGAACATGTCGACGCCGCGCCGCACCGCCTCGCAGATGTCATCGGGCGTGCCCACGCCCATCAGATAGCGCGGCTTGTCCTTTGGCAGATGCGGCTCGACCGTTTCGATCATGGCCAGCATCACATCCTGTGGCTCGCCCACAGCGAGCCCGCCGATGGCATAGCCCTTGAAGTCCATGTCCACGAGTGCCTTTGCGCTGGCCTCGCGCAGTGTGACGGAAGCGCCGCCTTGAACAATGGCGAACAGGGCCCTGCCCGGATGCGTCCCGAATGCCACCTTGCAGCGCTCCGCCCAGCGCAGGGACAGCTGCATCGCTTTTTCGGCCACCTTGTCCTCGCAGGGCAGAGAGACGCACTCGTCAAGCTGCATCACGATGTCGGAGCCGAGCAGGTTCTGGATGTCGACAGAGCGTTCGGGGCTCATCTCGTACGTGGAACCGTCGATATGAGACTGGAACGTCACGCCCTGTTCAGTGATCTTGCGCAGCTGGGACAGCGACATGACCTGAAATCCCCCTGAATCCGTCAGGATCGGATAAGGCCAGTTCATGAATTGATGCAGGCCCCCCAACTTGGCGATGCGCTCTGCAGAAGGGCGAAGCATGAGATGATAGGTGTTGCCCAGCACCACGTCTGCGCCCAACGCCTTCACCTGGTCAGGATACATTCCCTTGACGGTGGCGGCAGTCCCGACAGGCATGAAGGCCGGCGTGCGGATGACGCCGCGCGGCATGCGGATTTCGCCGGTACGAGCCGCGCCATCGGTGGCGCGGATGTTGAGGCCGAAAGGGATGGCTTCAGTCACAGCGCGGCCGTCCTATCGGCCTGGCCAGACAGAAACGCCGATCAGCAGCGCGTGCAGCCAGCGCGCGAAGACAAACCACAACACCAGGCCCACGCCGATGGCGATCCAGTCTCGCGAGGTGAAGCCGGAGGCAGCAATCGTGCGCACGCCGACACGCCTCTTGAGCGAGATGCGCGCCATCACCGCCCAGGCCAGGAACCCGCCGAACAGCAGGATGCTTCCCAGATCGCCATTGGCGATGAGATGCGCGGCCGCCCAGATCTTGACGGCCAGCAACATCGGATGCTTGACCGCCGCGTGGATGCGGCCGCCTGAATTGGTTGCCGCCAGCAACACGAAGATCGGCAGATTGAGCAGCAGTGCCAGATGCTTCGTCCACACGGGCGGATACCAGACATCAATCCATCCACTCGCGCGGTAAAGCACAAACCCATAAATGATCAGCGCAAAGCCGAGCAGAGAAACACCTGTGTAAAGCCCCTTGAACCCGCCCTCGCCCAGCCGTGCGATCATCTCGCCACGAGGTCCGCGCGCCATGGTGAAGGCGTGCATGCCTAAAAACAGCACAAGCCCGAGAACAAGGATCAGCATGAATGGCTCCGTCATGTCTGCACAAGGATCAGAATGATGCCAGCATGACGTAGCCTCTCACATGGATCGAACCAAGAAAATTCGCAGCTTGGCTGCAGCTTCCTCGCTTGTCAGGTGCCCCGCCCCTTGCGAAAATCAACTTGCGCGCCATGCTCTTGCGAAAGGACGAGGACTGACATGCGCGCAACATTCAAGACCGAGACACTTGCAACGTTCCTTCTCGGCGCCACGCTCCTCGGGGCCTGCCAGACGACCGTTCAGGTTCAGTCCAGGTTTGATCCGAAGCCGGCGGAAGCAGCCCTTCTGGCCGGCACGAACACGATCAAGGGCAGCGCTTTCATGCGCAAGAAGAGCGGCACGGTCGTGCCTGCCGCTGGCGAAGTGGTCTATCTCATCCCCGCCACACCTTATGCGGATGAGCGCTTCGCCAAGCTGTTTCCGCGCGGCAAACTCAACCCTGCCACAGGCGCGCGCGCCACCGAGCAGACCGACCCTGACTATGCGCGCCTGATGCGCACCACCAAAGCCAACAAGACCGGCAGCTTCGAGTTCGAGAACGTCAAGCCCGGAAGCTGGTACGTCTCCACCCGTGTGACCTGGTATGAACCACGTGAAAGTCTGCCAAGCGGCGGCGCGATCTATGACCGAATCGAGATCAACGGACAGGATCAGGTGGTTGAGGTGATTGTTTCGGGCAATTGACAAATCCGATATATGACGCTACGTCAGGAGTCACCTGCCATGCACGTGTTACGATCTGGCGAGACCATCGGCAAGTCTGCATAGCCGGACACTGGCCAGCTTGCATGTGTCAAAGAT
>JANMHN010000261.1:0-10697 GCA_031375185.1 Allobosea sp.
AGCACGGCATCAAGGATCATGCGGTTCTCGTCGACGCTCTCCAGCTTCAGTGAACCGGAATTGCCGTCCTTGAACGTCATCCTGAATTCGAGCGTTTTCGGGTCGAACGCGATCTCGTTGATGTTGACCACAGGGCGGCCCTCGGTTTCCACAGGGCCAAACAGGAAGGATGAGCCATAGGCGCTGGAACTGAGATGCGCGGGCGGCATCGGGCGTGCCCGCCAATAGCCGTCCTGCGGGTACACCACCAGAACCTCATGGGATTTGTCCTTGCCGAGCTTCCAGAGTTGCACCAGGTGCAGGCCCTTTTCGACCCGGTCACCCACCCGGAAGGTGGTGTCGGCAGGCCGCCAGAAGGTCGGGAAGGTGTAGCCCACCAGCCAGTATTCGATACTCTCGTAAAAGGTGATCCGGCGCGGCGGCACCGGCGCTGCGAAGGACGGATCACCCGTCATGTCGCAGGCCGTCCAGTCAGCCTCCCAGTTGTCCTTCACCAGCCCGCCGATATAGGGCGGATGCGCCGCCTCGATGCGGAACCGCCGCACCTCCGGCGACGTCGTCTTGATGGTGATGTTGTCCTTTTCCGCGCACAGCACCGGCTCGGACTCGTTCGTCACGGTCACGGGCACAGCATCCAGCGAAGCCGCGAAGGCAGACGCGCTGAAGGCGATGGCGGCGAAAGTGGTGGTGCTGAAAGCGATGGCGGCGAAGGCGGTGGTGATGCGGAGCATGGGTCGTATCCATTTCAGTTGGTGTCATCCCCGGCGCGCCAAAGGCGCGGGAAGGGGATCCATTCTCGTCGCAGGCAAGGTGGATCCCCATACCGGCCCAGCGGGCCGCCGGGGATGACACCTCTGGTTTCAGGTCAACACAGCATAGACATCGCCCGAGTTCGCCTCATGCGGCAAGGCCTGGATGTGCAGGGTCATTTCGTTCGCGCTGATAGGCCTGTCAAACTCCATCTCCTGGCTTTCGCCAAGCGCGAGGTTGAAGCGGTAATCGCCGAGATCCTGCAGGCATTCGATGCAGGCATAGGCCACATCGCGCTGGATGGTGGTGAACTCGAAGGACAGCGCGGCGACTGCCGATGACAGTCCCTCAAGCACTGCCAGCTCGTAACCTTCCACGTCCACCTTGATGAAGGCGGGCATGCCATGGGCGGCGATCAGCCCGTCCAGCGTCACGCAGGGCACGGTGATCGCCTGATCCCAGATTTGGGCCTCCCAACCGCCCGCACGGGCGGCGGCCTTGACGAAGTCATCAGACACGGTCGACACGGTCGGGTTGGCCGAGTTGATCCGGAACGTCACCTCACCAGCCGCTTTGCCGCAGGCGGCCTTGACCAGTGTGACGTTCACATCACGCCCGTGGATAATCTCGATGGCGCGTGCCGGACCGGGTTGCGGCTCCAGCGCGACAACCCGCGCGCCCAGACGCCGAAACGACGAGATGCGGTCCCCCACATGGCTGCCGATGTCGAAGGCCAAGTGGCCGGGTTTTATGAAATGCGCGTACATGGCGTCCATGGCGGGCTGTCGGCTCTTGTCGCCGTGATAGACGCGCAAGGAGCGGTGCAGCGATTTCGCCGTGCCCTTGGGCAGTGCCACGCGCGCAGTCATGAGCGCGAGGCCTTCAACACGGCCTCAACCTCGGGCGGGGCGCTGACATCCTCGGGGATGGCGCATAGCCCGGTCTTCTGGAACCAGCGGCCAAGTGCAGGCGATGCCGTGATCACCGCGAAAGGCACGGCCAGGACATAACCCGCCAGAAGCGGCATGCCCCACCACATCACCTTTGGAGAGAGATACCACAGCGCGCCGATGACATAGATGCCGAACAGAAGGTGCGGCCACAGCCCTTGCAGCGCCGTCATCACCGAGAGCGACTGCGCGTCGCGCGATTGGCCGTTCCAGCCGATCTTCGACTTGCCGAAGGCGAGCCCGATCATGAAAATCGTGGTGCGGAAGGTCGACACTGCGCCTTGCAGAAACGAGAACACCAGTTCGATGGCGGCCGAAGCGATGAACTTCGCCGTCCCGCCCCAGCGCGCCGTGCCGCCTTTGGTGAGCAGGATATCGGCAGCGCCCGCGAATTTCGGCGAAAGGTACATCACGAAGAACAACACATAGAGGAAGGCCGCGAGGCCAGAGGGATAGAAGGCCAACCCCTTGTCCTCGATCACCTTGAACGGCAGCAGCGCGATCATCAGCGTCCAGGCCGGCAGGCCGACGAACATCAGGATCGCCCAGACCAGTTGGAAGCGGCTCATCAGCTTGAGGCCCGGAATGTCCATCAGCTTGACGTATTGCAGGTTGCCAAGGCACCAGCGCAGGTCGCGCTTGGCGAATTCCAGCATGGTCGGCGGGTTTTCCTCCCACGAGCCACCCTCTTCGGGGTGGACACGCACCTCGTATCCGGCGCGGCGCATCAGGGTCGCCTCGACCTGGTCATGGCTCATCACGTGGCCACCAAGCGGCGGGCCGCCCGGCAGGATCGGCAAGTGGCAAGAATCGCGGAATGGCGCGATGCGCACAAAAGCGTTGTGGCCCCAGAACGGGCCGCAATCACCCACCCACCAGGCCTGGCCCATGGTGTAAGAGCGCATGCCCTGCCGCATGCCAAACTGGAAGATGCGGGCAAAAGCGCTCTGCGACGGCATGCCGACGACGAGGCTTTGCAGGATGCCGAGCTTGGGATGCGCCTGCATCATGCGGGTGTAGGCGATGATGGTCTTGCCCGACATCAGGCTGTCGGCGTCCAGCGGCAGCATCAGCTCATAGCGGTCGCCCCAGCGCTCGCAGAACTCGCGCACATTGCCGGCCTTGTAGCCGGTGTTGTCGGTGCGGCGGCGATAGATCACGCGCGATGGGTCACCCACCTCGCGCGCCCATTCGGCCGCCAGCAGCTCCTCGCGGGCGGCCACCACCTCGTCATTGCTGTCTGACAGCAGGAAGTAGTCATAGGCCGCGCCGAAGCCCGTGGCATCGACGCTCGCCTTCACGGTTTTCAGCCGGAAGATCGCCCGGCCTGGATCCTCGTTGCGCAATGTCATGAAAATCGCGGTGCGCAGGGTGATGGGGTCGTTCGAGTGCCCGGCGGCAGCAAAGGGCGCGACCCGTTCGACGCCGTCCTTCACGCCATGCAGCAGCCACAACCCGATGACCGCATTCCAGAAGCCGAGCACGGTCCATGGTGCGCCAAATCCGAAAGCCACGAAGATGATGACGTCGATCACCGTCCAGCCACCGGCGGCGAGAACGACCGACAGGCCCCACATCAGCGCAACGAATGTCAGGACATTCAGCGCAAGCACGGTCAGCCGCCGCCGTGTCATCATGGCTCGTGATTGCAGCCCGGCAGGGGTTAGGCCATCTGCGCGTTCGGGCGCAGCCTTGATGGTGGCCTCACGTGCAAACTCCTCAGGTTCGGGGCGCTGGTTCATCTTGTGCTCATGGATGATGTGCAAATCGGACTGGACGTGTGGGTGGACCTGATACCTTCCCTGCTCCACATAGGGCAGAGAGGCGTTCCGGACGAATCCCGAAGATCATGATCATGACGACAGACCTTGCCCCCCGCCAGATCAAAACCCGCGCCCTGTGGTATGCGGGCATGCGTGAATGCGCCCTGAATGACGAAATCATCACGGTCCATCCCGGCGAGGCGCTTGTGCGGACGCTCTACAGCGGCATCAGTCGCGGCACCGAACGGCTGGTCTTCGAGGGCCGCGTGCCTGCTTCGGAATGCGAACGCATGAAAGGCCCGAACATGGCGGGTAGCTTCCCGTTTCCGGTCAAGTACGGCTACTGCGCCGTCGGCAGGGTCGAGGACGGACCGGCGCAGCTTCTTGGTCGACATGCCTTTGCACTGCATCCGCATCAGGAACAGTTTGCCCTGCCTGCCGGGCAACTGACGCTGCTTCCGGAGAACCTTCCGCCGCGCCGCGCCGTCCTGGCAGCCAACATGGAAACCGCACTGAACGCGCTGTGGGATGCTGGCGCGGGCCCAGGCGACAGGATCGCGGTGGTCGGCGCAGGTGTGCTCGGGCTGCTCGTGGCCAGCATCGCCGCCAGACTGCCCGGAACGGACGTCACCCTGATCGATGTCGATGCCGCCCGCGCCGCCCCGGCAGCAGCATTGGGATGCGCCTTCAGCACTGATGGCGAGGGCGCGGAGGATGCCGACATCGTCTTCCACACCTCCGCCAGCGCGGCAGGCCTGAACAGGGCCATCTCGCTGGCAGGCTTCGAGGGCACGATTGTCGAATTGAGCTGGCACGGCACTGGCGACACGCCTGTCACGCTTGGCGGGGCGTTCCACTCACGTCGCCTCAAGCTCGTCTCGTCGCAGGTCGGCCATGTCGCGGATAGCCGCCGCGCCCGCTGGACATATGCCCGCCGCATGGCCAAAGCCCTGGAACTGCTCGGCGATGCACGCCTTGATGCGCTGATCACCGATGACATCCCCTTCGCCGACGCCCCCGCCCGCCTGCCTGCCCTGTTCGCGCCCGGCGCGAAGGGGCTGACAGCGGTGCTCAGCTATCAAGCAGAGCCATGATCACGACACCCCGTCATTGCGAGCGAAGTGAAGCAATCCAGAACGGTGCGCAAGATCACTGGATTGCTTCGCTGCGCTCGCAATGACGGACAACTCATCGACCCTCATCACAAGGAAGCCCGCCATGTTCTCCGTTGAAGTCCGTGACCGCATCATGATCGGCCATTCCCTGCCCCATCCGTTCTTCGGCCCCGCCCAGAACATGCACGGTGCGACCTTCGTGGTTGATGTCGCGTTCTTTCGCGAAAGCATGACCGCACAGAACGTCGTGGTCGATATCGGCGCTGCGCTCGATGTCCTCAACAAGACGCTGAAACCGCTGAATTATCAGAACCTTGACGAGTTACCCCAGTTCAGGGGCATCCTCACCACCACCGAATTTCTCGCCAAACATGTGTTCGACGCCATTGCAGATGCAGCCAAGAGCGGAGCGCTCGGCGAAGACGGCAAGGGCCTCGCCAAAATTCGCGTCACCTTGCACGAGACAGACCTTGCCCGCGCAGCCTATGAAGGCACGCTTTCGTGACATCGGTGGCCTTCGCCATTCCGGGCGATCTGAGCCGCACCACCGGTGGCTATGCCTATGATCGGCATGTGCTGAGGCTGCTGCCCGATCATGGCATCGAACCGGTGCATGTGGCTCTGCCCGGCTCGTTCCCAGCACCAACGGACGCAGACCTCGCCGAAACGAGCCGGCTTCTGCTGGCCCAGGACTGGCGAACACCTCTGCTGATCGACGGCCTCGCCTATGGGGCTTTTCCAACCGGCATGGCTGCGGGGCTTGCGGGCCGCGTCCTCGCGCTGTGCCATCATCCGCTCGCGCTTGAAACGGGCACGCCGCCCGAGCGCGCAGCGGACCTGAAGCGGCTTGAAATGGCGGCTCTGGGCTATGCCTGCGCCGTCATCGTCACCGGGCACGGCACACGTGATCTGCTGGTCTCCGATTTCGGCGTCGATGCCGCAAAAATCACCGTGGCCGAGCCCGGCGTCGAACGCAGCGCGCGCGCCGTTGAGACCGCCTTCGGCCAGCCTCTCAGGCTTCTGGCTGTCGGCTCGCTCAGCCCGCGCAAGGGCTATGACCTGCTGATTGAGGCACTGGTGCCGCTGGCCAGCCTGCCCTGGCACCTCACCATCATTGGCGCAGGTGACGAGGCCTCGCCATACCCCGCCAGCCTGCGCGCGCTGATAGACGCCAGGCAACTTGGCCATCGCATCACCATGCTTGGTGCCATGTCTGACATCGAACTCGATTCGCATTATCGCAGCAGCGACATCTTCGTCATGGCCTCGCATTTCGAGGGCTACGGCATGGTGCTGACCGAGGCGCTGGCGCGCGGCCTGCCCATCGTGACCACATTGTCAGGCCCAGGCGCTGCCGCGCTGCCCGATGGTGCCGCGCAGAAAGTGCAGCCCGGCGATGCAGGTGAACTGTCTGGCGCGCTGGCCTACCTCATCGGCGACACTGTTGCCCGCCAGCGCCATGCGGATGCGGCCTGGGCTGTCGCCAGCCACCTGCCGCGCTGGGACGACACAGCCCGCATGATTGCTGATGTGGTCAAGAACTTCAAACCATGACAGCATCGATACAAACCAAAGTGTCAGGCTACGTCATTCAGTATCATCGAGCCCTCTCCCCTTGTGGGGAAGGGTTCCAGAAGCCGCCCCCCAAGCAGGATGTATCGTCACATGAGCTTCTCACCTGAATGGCTGGCCTTGCGGGAGCCAGTCGATCACCGTTCGGTCAATGCCGGTCTGGCGGAGCGCGTGTCGCAATGGTTTGACGGGCCGGACCACATCTCGGTCATGGACCTTGGCTGCGGGGCGGGTTCCAACCTGCGCGGTGGCTACAAGCTGTTCGGCGGGAGCCAACACTGGACGCTCGTGGACTATGACCCGTTGCTGCTGGCCAGCGCCCGCACCCGCCTGGCAGCCTGGGCGGATGAGGCCGAGGAGGCGGGGGAGGAGCTTTTGCTCGTCAAGGACGGCAAGCGGCTCATGGTCGATTTTCGCCGCGCCGACCTCAATGCCGACCTTGAGCGCGTGCTTGACTGGCAGCCTGATCTGGTCACGGCTGCCGCCCTGTTCGATCTGGTCTCGCCAAGCTGGATTGCCCGGTTCGTGGCCGCGCTCAAGGCCCGCAAGCTGCCGCTTTACACGGTGCTGACTTATGACGGACGCGAAATCTGGCAACCCTCACACCCAGCCGATGCTGGGATGGTCACGGCTTTCCATTCACATCAGCATTCTGACAAGGGTTTTGGCCCTGCCGCTGGCCCCGATGCGGCCAGGCTGATGGCTGATGCGTTCGCGAAGTCTGGCTATGTCACCGATACCGGCGACAGCCCATGGGTGATGGACAGCACCGATGCAAAGCTGGTGGCCGCCCTCACCGGCGGGATCGCCGATGCCGTGCGCGAGACGGGCCAGGTACCGGAGGTTGATGTGGCAAGCTGGCTCGCCGCCAAGGCGGCCGCACAGCAAGGGCTGGTCGGACACCTCGATCTCTTTGCGAGACCAGGTTGAGACGTCGCCGTCATTCCAAAGCCGTCCGATCTTGCCAGCACACCATCCGCATCCTGAGCCCGTCGAAGGATGAGGATGGTGGAGTGAGCACGCTTTTCCCTCACGCCCTCTTCGGCAGCATCCGCCTCAGCACACCATCCTTGCGGATGAAATGGTGGAACAGCGATGCACCGATATGCGCAGCCAGCAGCCCGGCCAGTGCAAAACCGAGCACCTTGTGCGCAAAGAACGCCTGTGCCGCAGCCGCCTGATCCGGCGCGACGATGCCTGGCAAGGAAAACAGCCCGAACACATTGAGTGATGGATACAGCGAAATGGCCACCCAGCCGCTCAGCACCTTTGCGAACAGCACGATGTAAAGCGCCCAATGGGTCAGATGCGCGATGGTCTTCTGCCAGCCGGGCAAGGACGGCTCATCTGGCGGCGCACCCTTCACCAGGCGATATCCGAGGCGGGCAACCAGAAGGAAAAGCAGGATGAAACCTGCCAGCTTGTGAGATGAATACAGAAAATTCGTCGTCCCATCCCAGACATTGCGCGCACCGCGGTCGGCCATGATCACACCGACAGGGATCATGCTGAACACGAAGGCGACCGTGATCCAGTGGAACATGCGGGCGGCTGGAGAGTAGATGGCTTCGGATGTCTGTTTGCTCATCGCATGGCTCCTTCAAGGGACGGCAAGGTGTCTGCAAAATGGGATGGTCATCCGCCTGTTGGCGCAAACCTTAACAGAAGATGCATTAACGTTCATGTGGGGTTCAAGCGCCAGAGGTTTATGTGCATCTGCTTCAGGAACCACTGCGTATTGTTACGTATGCAATGGCCTGCAAGCGGGATCGCCGCAGTTTTTCGATTGCGCTGATCCGGGCATATGCCCAGCCCGAAATGTGGAAGAATGGTGCTTTGATGAGCGTTAAGAAGCGTTCCGTGCTCGGTCTTGATCGCGGACATGACCTGCTGGCTGTAGACCGTGCGATTTCCGAGTTGCGTGCAGGCAGGCCCTTGCTGCTGACAGGCGGGGAAGGTGCCGCCATCGCGGTATCGGCCGAGTTGCTTGATGCATCCTTCGTTGAATCCCTCAACGCGTTCGCTGCCGGCAGTGCCCGCCTTGCCCTGCCGCCTGCCCGCCTGCGCCGTCTCGGTGCCGCAGGACGCAAGGTGCCAGGCGTCGTGGCCCTGCCGACCATCGACATGTCCCGTATCGAGCAGCTTGTGCTGAAGGTGGATGGCAAGCTGGATGCGCCTGTTGCGCTGGCCACCGCGATTGACATCAGCGCGCTGGAACTTGCAGCACTCTCATTGATCATTCCGGCTCTCGTGATCGTTCCGGTCGAACTGGCCGCAGTCGCGGACGAGCCGCTGGTGCGCGTCGAGATCACCGCCATCAACAGTTTCCGGAAGACACAGGTCGAGGAACTCAGCATCGTGGGCCGTGCGCCCGTTCCGCTGGAAGACGCACCGCAGACCGAATTCGTGATCTTCCGCGGCGGTGAAGGCCTGCGCGATCAGGTTGCCATCGTTGTGGGCAAGCTCAACTACGAAGAGTCCATCAATGTCCGCATGCACTCAGCCTGCCTCACCGGTGATCTGTTCGGCTCGCTGAAATGCGATTGCGGCGACCAGTTGCGCGAAACGGTGCGCTGGATGGCCGAAAACGGCGGCGGCATCCTGCTCTATCTTGATCAGGAAGGGCGCGGCAACGGCCTCTCCAACAAGATGCGGGCCTACCGTTTGCAGAGCGAGGGCTGGGACACCTATGACGCTGACGAAGTGCTGGGCTTTGATCTCGACCAGCGCCGCTTCGATTTCGCGGCCGAAATGCTGAAGCAGCTTGGCGTGAAGCGTGTCGTGGCCATGACAAACAATCCGATCAAGATCGGTGCGATCAAGCATGCCGGCCTTGAGGTTCAGGCTAGCCGCCGTGTGCTGGGTCGGCCGAACAAGCACAATGTCCAGTATCTTGAATCCAAGCGCGACCGTGCCGGTCATTACATCGACATGGACGTGCTAATGGCGCGCGCCGCGCCCAGCGACTGATAACCCGAAAACCCGATAGCTGTGGGAAGCTGATGCGCCGGATGATGGCGTGTCAGCTTTTCCGTTTATGATGCCGCCATGCAGGACACGCGCCGCAAAATGCCGGATGATCATGGACCGGCGCAGCACAGCCATGGCCCATCAGCCTGGACTCGGACAGAAACCTGGGCAACGCTTGCGATTGTCACGGTCTTCTGGGCTGCGCTCAACTGGGCCTGGCTGTCGGGTACGCTCACGATACCGTGGGACGCGAAGGCGCATTTCCAGCCACAACTGCAGTTTCTGGCCTCGTCCTTCGCCAAAGGCGAGTCGCCGTTCTGGAATCCCCATGTCTTCGCCGGCCATCCGCAGATCGCTGACCCCCAATCGCTGATCTTTTCCCCGCCGCACCTCCTGGCAGCGTTGATCTTTCCAAGACCCGGCCCGCTGGTGGGTGATGCGACGGTGCTGGCAGCGTTGCTGGCAGGGGCACTCGCGCTCGTCATGCTCTTCAAGGACCGTGGCTGGGCGCCCGCCGGTGCCGTGACCGCAGCCCTGGTGTTTGCCTTCGGCGCGGCGGCCTCATGGCGAATCCAGCATGTCGGGCAGGTGATGAGTCTGAGCTACTTCGCCATCACGCTGTGGCTCATGTCACGCGCACTGGGCAGGAGCAGCGCAGGTTATGGGCTGCTCGCCGGGTTTTTCGCCGGATTGATGATCCTTGGCCGCGATCAGGTCGCGCTGATCGGATGTTACACGTTGGCAGGGCTGGTTCTGGCGGCATGGCTCCAGTCGAGTGCCGTGAGCCGCGCCATCCGGCGCAGCTTCACGCCTTTGTCCGTGATGGGCCTTGCAACGCTTGCCACAGCCGTGCTGCCCATCCTGTTCACGCTGATGTTGGCCGAGCAGTCCAACCGCCCTGGCATTGATCTGGAAGGAGCTGGCAAAGGCAGCTTGCACCCCGCATCGCTGCTCACGCTGGTGATTGCCAACCTGTTTGGCGCGGCTGGCCCGCTGGACAACTTCTGGGGGCAGCCAAGCCCGGCGTGGAATACGTTTTTCGGCAATGTCGATCTTTATCTCGCCCGCAACATGAGCGTGGCCTATGTTGGTGCGCTGCCTCTTCTGGCCATCGTCGGGGTCGGCATCCTGCGCGGGCGGGCCTGGGATCCCGCCATCCGCGCCATCAGCATCGCGGGCGGGCTGGTCCTGCTCTATGCGCTGGGCCGCTACACCCCGGTGTTCCAGTCTCTTTTCGCGGTCATGCCCGGGCTCTCATTCTACAGACGGCCTGCCGATGCGCTGTTCAATTTCGGTGCGCTGGCAGCGATCCTCGCCGGTTATTGCGTACATCTTCTGGCAACCCGGGACATGCGCCCCGCGCGGCTCTGGCAGTGGCTGTGCGGGGCTGCCGGCCTGACCGGTGCCTTTGCCGCTGCGATCGCGCTGGCCTTGCTGCTGGGGCGCGGGCAGGTGGCGCTTGTCCCGGTCATCGCGGCGTTGATCCTGATGCTGCTGGCCGGTGTCATGCTGTGGTTCTTGCGCCGCGCCCATCTCAGCGCGCCGCTTGGCGCAGCCCTGCTGTTGTCAGCGGTTCT
>JANMHN010000274.1:0-11463 GCA_031375185.1 Allobosea sp.
CTTTACGGGCAGGCGAGCCACGGCTGGCAGGCCTCGTTCAGGCGACCGGGAGCGCGAACCACGATACCGGGTCTGTATCTGGCGGGGGGCAGCGTGCATCCGGGGCCGGGCGTGCCGATGGCGGCGCTCTCGGGGGCACAGGCGGCACGCTCAGTGCTGGCGGACCTGACTTTTCAGCGCCCGTCGCGCCAGGGGGCTACCGCTGGTGGTATCTCGACGCGCTGAGCGACGATGGCCAGTCCGGCCTTGTCGTCATTGCCTTTGTCGGGAGTGTGTTCTCGCCCTACTACGCGCGTGCCTTGCGCAAGGGCGCTGCCGATCCTGAAGAGCATTGCGCCATCAATGTCGCGCTCTATGGCAAGGGCGGCCATCACTGGGCCATGACCGAGCGCGGCAAACGCCACCTGAGGCGTGATGCGACGCGATTCGTGCTTGGCCCGAGCAGCCTGAGCTGGGACGGCACGACACTCACGGTCATCGTGCAGGAACGCACGACACCGTTCCTCACGCGCCTTGCCGGAACCATCAGGTTCACCCCAGACAGGCTGCTGGACCAGCGCTTCGATCTGGATGCCGGTGGACGCCATCAATGGCATCCGATGGCGCCGTCAGGCCGGATCAGCGTGGAGATGGAATTCCCCGCGCAGAGCTGGAACGGCCATGGCTATCTCGACAGCAATGTCGGCACCCGGCCTGTCACAGAGGATTTCACCGCGTGGGACTGGTCCCGCGCGCAGACAATGGCCGGGCCCGTGATGTTCTACGACGTCGAGAGACGAGACGGCACAGCGCTCAACCTGGCTCTGGGGCAGGCTGGTGACGGGGCGCTGGTCCCGCGGGACGCTCCGCCGCTGCACCTGCTGAACCGCACGCTCTGGCGCGTGCCTCGCCATGCGAGAAGCGATGCGGCACAGCCGTCGAAACTGGCGTTGACGCTCGAGGACACCCCATTTTACGCGCGCTCGCTTGTGGTCAGCCGGCTCGACGGCGAGGAGGTGGCAATGATGCACGAAAGCCTGTCACTGGACCGGCTCAGGCAGCGCTGGGTGGAAACGCTGCTGCCGTTCAGGATGCCCAGGCTGAGGTGACAGACGAAGGCAAGGGGCAGCGAGTTGACAACACCGCACCTCATCCTGAGCCCGTCGAAGGACGAGGGCTCCAGCTTTGCATCAACTGGATGTCATCCTTCGACAAGCTCAGGATGAGGATGCCTGGGGTGTTATGGCGCTGGCTGAAAGACTGACCTATCGCCGCGCCATCCAGCCGGGTATCGCCTGATCATCGCGCGGGGCAGCGCCGCTGGCTTCGGCGGCCTTGTCTTTTTCGGCCAGCCGCTTGAGCGACCAGAGTTGGTGCGCTCCGAAAGCAAGAATCCCGAAAAAGAACGCGAAGAATTCGATCAGCATCAGTGTCCCGAGTTCCATCGTCTCCTCCTGACCAACACCTGAACATCACGCTCCCAGACCGCCAGCCTGACGAGCCTCGCGCTGCTGCACACGCTCGAGCAATGCTATGACGCCAACCGTGCGCTGGGTAAATCCGCGAAAAGGCCGCAGGATGCCCGCGCCTTCGGGAGCCTGCACTAGCGCTGAAGGCGGCTGGGCCTGGACCGCATCGATCAGGAACCTGACTTCGCTGAGCGCCGCCATGTCGGAGGGTTTGCGTGCCAGCCAGTCCGGCGCGCAGGCCCTTGCCACCAGTGCCAGCTTGCGGCCCTTCGAGACAACGGCACGGCCTGAAATGGAGTCATAGCCGCCGGACGCGACGATCCGGCCGATCTCTGCATAGACAAGGCGCGCGGCATGGATGGCTGATTGGCAATCTGCGGGAAGCTGGCGGATGCCGCCAAGCGAACGACCGTAAAGCCCGTCGGCCACATCCAGCAGGCGGCGCACGACGCGCCCGATCCTGGCATCGAAAACGGGATTTTTCAGCCAGTCGGCGGGATCGACGCCTTCCTCCCGCAGCCAGTCGCGCGGCAGGTAGAGCCTGCCCGCGCGGGCATCCTCACCCACATCCCGCGCGATGTTTGTGAGTTGCATGGCAACGCCCAGGTCACAGGCACGGGCCAGGGCACCGGGCGTCCGCGTGCCCATCAGCAAGGTCATCAGCACGCCGACCGTCGCTGCAACGCGCGCGGCATAGGCCAGAACGGATGACAGATCGTCGTACCTGCGCCCTTCAGCATCCCAGGCAAAACCATCGAGCAAGGCGTCAAGCACGGCGCGCGGCAAGGCGAAGCGCGCCACCTCCCGCGCCAGCGCGCGGTCAACCGCATCGTCAGACGGCTGGTTCGCATAGATCAGATCGAGCCGGTGATGAAGCACACGCAAAGCCGCGGCGGGATCATCAGACAGATCGACGGCATCGTCAGCCACACGGCAGAAGGCATAAAGCGCCGTTGCAGGATCCCGCACATGGCGGGGCAGCAGGAGTGAAGCTGCGAAAAACGACTTCGAGCCGAGCCTGAGCAGTTCACGGCACGCCTCCAGATCAGCGACGCGCTCTTTTTCAGGTGAAGGCGGAAACATTCGGTATCACCTGATCCAGAATGCGGGCCGACGTCACGACGCCCGGAAGCCCCGCGCCGGGATGGGTGCCTGCTCCGACAAGGAACAGGTTTTCGATGTCTTCGGATTTGTTGTGCGGGCGGAAATAGGCGCTTTGCAGCAGGATCGGCTCCAGCCCAAAGGCCGCGCCATGGATGGAGTTGAGATCATCGCGGAAATCGACCGGCGTCATCATCTTCGAAGTAATGATCTCGTCTTCCAGACCCGGCATCAAAGTGTCCGACAGCCGTCTTGCGATCTGCTGGCGGTAGCTCTCGGCCTTGCTTTCCCAATCGGTGCCACTGCCCAGATGCGGCACGGGCGCCAGCACATAAAACGCATCGCAGCCCTCTGGCGCGACAGACGGATCAGTGGCGCTTGGCCTGTGAAGATACAGGCTGAAATCCTCGGCCAGATGCTTCTTGTCGAAAATGTCCGTGAGCAGTTCCTTGTAGCGCGGCCCCAGCACGATGGTGTGGTGCGGCACATCCTCGAAGCGGCGTTTCGTGCCGAAATACCACACGAACAGGCTCATCGAGTAGCGCGAGCGGTCCAGTTTGGCATTCGTCCACTTGCCGCGCGCGCTGTTCGGCAGGAGGTTGCGGTAGGTCCAGGCGCTGTCTGCGTTCGAGACGACGATGTCGGCGGGGAGAACCTCGCCGCCGGCCAGCCTGACGCCTGTTGCCGTCTTGCCGTCAAGCGTGATCTCGCTGACATCCGTGCCATAGCGGATCGTCCCGCCCTGCCGCTCGATCAGCTTGACCATGCCCTGCGCGATCGTGTGCGTGCCGCCCATCGCATAATGCACGCCGAAGGTGCGCTCCAGATAGGCGATGAGGCCGTAGATCGCGCTGGCGCTGAACGGATTGCCGCCGATGAACAGCGGATGGAACGACAGCGCGATGCGGATGCGCTCGTCCTTGATGTAGCTGGTGACGAGGCTGTGGATCGAGCGGTAGCCCTGCAGCCGGACGATATCCGGCACGGACTTGATCAGGTCCATGACGGACGAATAGGGGATCGTCCCCATGTCCTCGAAACCGATTTCGTAAAGCGTCTTGCTGCGCTCGAAGAAGCGCCTGTAGCCTTCGACATCAGCCGGAGACAGCTTGGCGATCTCGGTCTCCATCTTCACCGGGTCGGCTGAGGCATCGAAGGTCGAGCCATCGTCGAACAGCAACCTGTAGAATGGGTCCATCGGCACGAGCTTGACATCGTCCGCGAACTTGCCGCCACAGAACTCCCACAGTTCCTCGAAGATGAACGGCGCCGTGATGATGGTCGGGCCGGCATCGAACGAGAACCCGTCCTGGCGGAACATGCGGGCACGCCCGCCGGGCTGGTCGAGCCGCTCAAGCACCGTGACCTGATAGCCGCGCCGGCACAGCCGCGCCGCCGCCGCCAGTCCGCCAAATCCCGCCCCGATGACAATGGCTGCGGGTTGCCGCTTACCTGTGGGCACGGGGTGGCGGATCGGCGCGGTCATGATGTTTTCCTTGTTGCAATAGTGCCCAGAACGGGCCTGCCTGTCCGGCCAGCCCGCTGATGGCTGCTTGTCTGTCGCTCACCAGCAGCAGACGCATGGGTCTGGCCGGCCTTTGTGGCAAGGCTGCCCACATCGCGCCCCAAGTCGCGCCCCAAGTCGCGCCCGATGTCGCGCCCCATGGCAGTGTCCAGCTTCAGCTCGCGGCCATGAAAGACATCGTCGATCAGCCCGGCGACAAGCACGGGCTGCTCCTCGTGCGCCAGATGCCCGAGCCCCTTGAGGCGGACCGCGCGGGCCGCTGGAATCATGCCTTGCGTGATCCTTGCGTCTGATGAAGGCACCATCTCGTCCAAAGCGCCTGCAATCAACAGGACCGGGCACGAGACCTTGCCGAGGTCGCGGGTGAGTGAGGGCAAATCCCAGTTCGCCATCATGCCCAGGGCCGCGCCGACATGGGCCGGGTTGCGCGCCAGAAGCCCGTATTGCGCGGCGCCTTCAGGGTCGATGCGGGAGCCTGTGCGGCGCAGGAGATCGCCGACGACGCCCGGATCGCTGGCACGCCAGGCAAAAAGGCTCGGCACAGCGGGCCACAAGGCCAGAATGCGGGCAATCGGCGCGAATATCTGGCCTGCAAGACCCGGAAAGGGCTGGATGGCCCCGTTGAGGCTCACGATGGCTTTCAGCACCACGGATGTGTCAATCGCCATGCGCAGCAGGACGGCAGCGCCTGCCGAATGGCCGACACCCATATCGGGCTTGAGGTTCAATTCGCTGAGCAGCGCGCCGACCGCCTTCGCCATCCCCGGCAGGGACAGTTGCGACGGGCTGGCCTCACCCGTGAAACCATGCCCAGGCAGGTCAGGTGCGACGACGGTGAAGCGCTTTGCCAGAAGCGGCGCAAGGTCCCGCCAGGAATGGGTGCTGGCTCCGGTTCCGTGCAGCAGCAGCAGGACCGGACCCTTGCCCATGACCTGCACATGCCAGTCCAGCCCGCCAGCCCGCACAAAGCGGCTTGATGCCCGGTTGGGCCAGTTCGCGCCATCGCTGTTCCAGTGCAGGCGGCGGCTCATCGGCGCAACATCTGGGGTGCGGGCGTTCCGGCACGCACCGCCTTCGAGATCATGTCGGCATTGGCGCGGGGCAGCGGCAGGTACAGAGCGCCCATATCATCGGCTAGTTGCCCCGCCCGCGGCTCGGGACGTGCGGAATTGTCGACCAGCAAGCTGCGATGACCCTGTGCCCGGATGGACCTGGCCGCCACGGAAGCCTCGTCCTGCGCCTGCGCGCGACCGCCCACCCCTTCACGGGTGACGTTGGCGCGGCCATCGGTGATCACGACCAGCGTGGGCGTGCGACCCTTGCGGCGCACCTCGTCCGCCATCAGGCCAGCCGCCATGATGCCGGCGGCCAGAGGCGTGCCGCCCCCGCCGGGAAGCTGCGCCAGTTCCTTCTTGGCGCGGTGCAGCGAACGGGTCGGCGGCAACAGGATTTCGGCCCCCACGCCGCGGAAGGCGATCAACGCGACCTCGTCGCGGCGCACATAGCAATCCGCAAGCAGGAGTTCGACCGCGCCCTTGGCCTCGCCCAGACGGTCCAATGCCGTGGAACCTGATGCATCGACCACGAAGATCGTGGTGGTCTGCTTGCGATCACGGAAGCGCTTGATGCGGAAATCGTCGCGGCGGATCTCGATCAGGGGACGCACCGTGCCTGCGGCCAACACCTGCTTGCGCAAACGCTGCCAGGGCGCAGCCGCACGCAAGGTGTGCAGAAGATCAAGCCTCACGCCCGAGCGGGGATCACCCCTGCGCGCGCCGATGGGCCTGCCTCTTTTGACGGTGGCCTGCGCATCACCCGCCTTGCCGGTCTGGCCGGCGCGGATGCGCTGGGACGCCGCCTGCAACCTTGCCAGAAGGCCAGGCGGAAGGGCGGCAAGCGCAGCTTCCAGAACTGTGTCGTCGAGAGTCTTGACCTCACCCTTGTCGTCATCGGGCTGGTCGGGAGGCTGCTCGACCTGGTCCTGGCTGTCTGGCGCCTGTTCTTGCGTCTGTTCTTGCGGCGCTTCGGCGCTCTGTTCGTCCCCGGTGCTGTCGGCGGGCAGGTGCAGGGCGCGCGGCGCGATCACCAGGCGCGCCGCAAGGGCTGCATCCGCCTCATCGACCACATCGCGGCCGGCCAGTGCCGCCGCAGCCCGCGCCGCCTTCAAGGCCAGCAAGGGCGCGCGGGACGAGCCGACCCCCAGCGCAGCGCAGGCCGTGCAAAGAGCCTCGATCAGTTGGTCAGGAATGGTCACTGCCGCCAGACGCTCCCGCGCAGCGCCGATGCCTGAGATGTCGGGCCGCCCATCCCCGGTCTCAACATCACGATGTGAGAGCTGGCCCAGATCAAGACGAAAAGCGAGGCGTTCCACAAGGGCCGCCGGAGGACGGTCATCATCCTCAATCCCCTCGTCAAGCGCGATGACGGCCATCCGGGCGCGGCTGCGGATGGTCAGGCCGTCACGTTCGGCAACAACCTCGCCCCGATCAAGCGCCGCACTGATGTGGGCCGCAGGGGTCTGTGCGAGCCGCTCCACCATGGCGACGATCAGGGCACCGTTGTCTGCACGTGCCAGAAGGCCGCGCTGGGCGACCGTGTGACCGCTGGCAAGTGTCGCACTCAGATCAAGTCCGCCCAGCAGTTCAGCATCGCCCACATCGCAGGGCGCGCGCAGCATGGGCGCACCCTTCGGCAATCCGGCACGGAAACGCGCCAGCCAGGCATCGCGCACCGGACCCGCCGGACCGCGCAGAACCACCCCGCCAAGACAGGCCGGATCAACCGCCAGAAGATCGGCGGCGATCAGCGCGTCATCCCACAGGGCTGCGCTGCGAAGCGCCGCATCAAGCTGGCTGTCCTGAGCTGCGGGCCTGTCCAGCATCAGCCAAGCACCTCCGCAAGGGCGCGCTCGATCCGGACGCCGGAGCCAACCTCATCGAGCGGATTGCGGCGCAGGCGGTGGCGCAGGGCCGGCATGGCGATGGCCTTCACATGCGCCATGGTGGCCGTGTGGGCTTTCTCCAGAGCGGCGACCGAACGGGCGGCGCGCAGCAGGGTGAGTTCGCCGCGCAGGCCGTCGGTGCCAAGGGCGACACAGAGTTCGGCGACACGGCGGCGGGTATCGTCAGACACATCCACCGTCGGCAGCAGGCGTTTTGCCGCAGTGAGTTTCTTGCGCAGGCGCTCCTCGTCTGCCTGAAAGGAGGCTGCGAAGGCGACGGGATCACGGTCGAAGGCATCGCGCCGCTTCACGGCCTCGACACGCATGGCGATGTCGGTGGGCGTGCGCACATCGACGGACAGGCCGAACCGGTCCAGCAATTGTGGCCGCAACTCGCCCTCTTCAGGGTTGCCGCTGCCGATCAGCACGAAGCGGGCCGGATGGCGCACGCTGAGGCCCTCGCGCTCCACCACGTTCTCGCCGGATGCCGCCACATCGAGCAGCAGGTCGACGAGATGATCCTCCAGCAGGTTGACCTCGTCGATGTAGAGAAAACCCCGGTGGGCACGGGCCAGAAGGCCGGGCTCGAAGGCCTTTTCGCCATGGGCCAGTGCCCGTTCGATGTCGAGCGCGCCAACCACGCGGTCCTCGGTGGCACCGAGCGGCAGATCCACCACGGGCACGGACATCGTCCGCACCGTCAGCTTAGCGCCGGGCGTACAATGTGTGCAGGCGCTTGCAGGGCGGGCCGGATCGCAGTGATAGGGGCAGCCCTCCACCGCCTTCATGGGCGGGAGCAACTGCGCCAGCGCCCTGACAGCGGTGGACTTGCCGGTGCCGCGATCCCCGAAAATCAGCACGCCGCCAATGGTGGGGTCGACTGCCGCCACCAGAAGCGCGCGCTTCATCTCGTCCTGTCCGACAATCGCCGTGAACGGAAATGGGCCGACCATGTCAGATATTCCTCAGTTCAGGCTGACCATGGAAGGGCGCATTGAGACGGACAATGGCGAGGTTGAGCATTCCCGCAATGCTGACCCACACGATGTAGGGCAACAACAGGAGGCTCGCCGTCGGGGAGATGGGCCAGATGAACAGCATCAGGGCCAGCACGGACAGCCACAGGAACACGGTTTCGACCAGCGCCCAGTCGGGTCTGCGCCAACGAAAGAACAGGATGTTCCAGAAGATGTTGAGAGCCGCATTCGCAAGGAACAGCCCAATCAGACCGGCCCGCTGGCCGGATGAACCGGCTCCGGTCCAGGCCATGACCGCCGAGATCACGCACAAGGTGAAAATTGTGGTCCAGACCGGGCCGAAGGCCCAGTTCGGCGGTTTCCACGGCGGAAAGCGCAGCGAATTGTACCATGGGCCAATCTCCGTCAGCACACCGCCGACAGCAGCAACAGCAACGGCGATGAGCGTGGCTGTCACGATTGGCTGCCAGTGCTGGCTGAGCACGTCGATCATGTCCGGGCCAGGCCCATGAGATGCCCGAGATCCTTGAAGAAGATGCGCACATGCGCCATCGGATCAGACTTGACCAGTTCCTTGTTCATGTACGCTTCCCATGTCAGACGCTGGACATCCTTGTCCTTGCAGATCGACACGAAGCGTTCGCGCAGCCGGTCGTTGCGATACCAGACCCACTGCATGATCCCGAGAATCCAGAACACGCGCCCGTGGGCCTTCATGAAGGTCTTGCGCGCCAGGCTGAGCGCACGTGCATCGCGGGTGACAAGCGCCTGATGCACGGCATCCGCGGCAAAACGGGCGCAGGCCATCGCATAATAGATGCCCTCTCCGGATGACGGCGCGACAACACCCGCAGCATCGCCCACGACGATGATGTCGCGGCCATTGTCCCACTTCTTCAAGGGTTTCAGCGGGATGGGAGCCCCTTCCCGGCGGATCGTGGCGGCATTCTCGAGGCCCAGATGCTTGCGCAGGTCGGCGGTCGCGCCGCGCAGGCTGAAGCCCTTGTTGGCGCTGCCCGTGCCGATGCTCATCGTGTCGCCATGCGGGAACACCCAGGAGTAGAAATCCGGAGAGAAGCGGCCGTTGTAATGCACATCGCAGCGTGCCGGATCATAGGCATCGCTGGTGGTCGTCGGAGCCCGGACGATCTCGTGGTAGGCAAAGACAAACGGGATCTTGTCAGCACCGGGAATGGCAGCACGCGCCACGCCGGAACGGGCACCGTCCGCACCGATGATCATGCGGCCACGCACCTGAACCTCGATGGGTTTGTCTGCGGCAACCTCGCCGGCGGCCAGCTTGGGCGTGTAGTGGATCACGGACACGCCATCCGCATCACGGGTCAGCCGCTCGAAGTTGCCGCGGCGGCGGACAGCGCCCTGCTGGGCGGCACGCTCTCGCAGCCATTCGTCGAAGCCTTCACGGTCCACCATGCCGACATAGCCGCCATTGTCGATCGGCATGTCGACGGACTTTGCGGAAGGCGGGATCATGCGGGCGGACGAAATCTTCGCGCAGATCAACTCGTCCGGAATGCGAAAATCACGGATCAGGCGCGGCGGGATCGCGCCGCCGCAGGGCTTGATGCGGCCCGCCTTGTCGAGCAGCAGCACGCTGTGCCCCTTGGCGGCAAGATCAGCCGCTGCGGTGGCTCCGGCAGGACCTCCGCCCACGACGATGACATCGAATGTTTCGGTGGTCGCAGCTTGTGCATCCGCGCCGTCCGCCGTGCCGTGCTGGTTCAGATTGTGAAGGTTCATGGCCTACTCCCGATGTCCGCTGATGGCGAGTGCCCGATTCCGGGGTGATGAAATGTCGGCACCGGCAGGCGCAGCGAGCGAGGCAACCCTCGCCGCCAGCAGGGCGGACACCAGAAACAGAACGGCCTCAGCCGTGAAGACACTGGCATAAGCCATGAAAGGCGAGCCGGTGAGCAGTTTGGCCACATCGACAGCGCCTGCGCCGATCAGCCCGCCAGCCCCCATGGCGACCGCCTGGCCTGCGCCCCAGATGCCCATGCGCGTGCCCTCGCGATCCTCGCGACCGCTGCTGGCCAGCGTCATCATCGAACCGATGGCTGCGGCGGCATAGATACCGTTTGCCACGCCGAGGGCGAAGACATTGGGGATCAGCGGCCATGAGGGCCCGACATTCGAGGCAATGACCAGCGCCAGCAGCACCACGGCCGATGCGACGCAGCCCGCCATGGTCCAGAAGGTCGGCGAACCCAGCCGCCCCTTGGCCAGCGGGCCTGCTGCAAAGGCGACGAAGATCATGCCGACCAGAACGCCGCTGTGCTGTACGCCGGAGAGCTTGGTCGAGCCGCCCGGAGTGAAGCCGAACACGATTCCCGCGAAAGGTTCGAGGATCAGATCCTGCCCGCTATAGGCCAGCATGGAGACCATGATGAAAATGGCGAACAGACGCGCCCTTGGCTCGGCCCAGACCTCGCGCAGTGCCTCCCGGAAGGGCATGGACTCAGCCCTGGCCTTGTCGGCCTGCTGAGCAACAGGCGTGCCCTCGACGCCGGAAACAGCCAGCACGGACAACAGGAAAGCCGCCGTACACAGGACAGCGGCGACCGTGATCATGCGCTCATTGGAAAACGGGTCAAGGAAATGGCCCGACAGGATGGCCGTTCCGGCAAAGCCCGCGATCATCATGAGCCAGACGAGCGTTGCCGCCGGGGCGCGGCGATCCGGCGCCACCCGTTTGGCCAGGAGGACCAGCAGAGACGTGCCCGACGCACCAGCGCCGACACCGATGAAGATGAACCCCACCACAGCCAGCGCGATGCCTGCCGGGATATTGACGCTCATCAGCGCCGTGGCAAGCGCCGCCGTGAAGCCTCCCAGCGCCAGGATGCCCATGCCGAACACGATCCAGGGTGTCGCCCGCTGCCCCTTGTCGGCCCCGAAGCCCCAGCGCGGGCGCAGCATCTGCAACGCATAATGCAGCCCGACCAGCAGGCCGGGCAGAATGGCTGGCAATGCCAGTTCCACTACCATCACCCGGTTGAGCGTCGAGGTGGTGAGCACGAAGATCGCGCCAAGCGATGTCTGGACGAGGCCCAGCCTGATGATGCCGAACCAACCGAGATGGTCACCGGACCGGGCGCTGCCGTGCATGGCGGACCTCATGTCGACTGAAAGCTGCACGTCGCGACAGGCACATGGCCGCTATTCCCCGGCAAGACCGGGAGCCACGTGCCTGGACCGAAAAACTCCGGGATTGCAAAGCCTTGATGCAGCGTCATGACTGAACGCTACAGTTGACATTTTTGAACGTCAATTTGGGTTTACACTTACGCAGGCAAGTTTGTTGGCGGAACTGGCAGATCAGGACAACAGGCCGCAGGCCGGGATGAAGCCTCAATCCTCGCGGGAGAGATCGCCGATGCCGAAACGATGCAGTTTCGCATAAAGACCCTGCCGGCTCAGGCCCAGCATGTCCGCTGCCGACGCGCGGTT
>JANMHN010000313.1:0-25259 GCA_031375185.1 Allobosea sp.
ACGTCTTCCTGATCGCCAAAAGTCCCCTTCCGGATGGCATCGATCATGCCAGCCATGGCCTTGCCGCTGTAGACAGGATCGAGAAGAATTCCCTCGGTTCGCGCCACCAACGTCAGCGCGTCAACCATGCCTGCCGTCGGCAAACCATATCCGGGACCGACATAGCCATCATCCGCAAAGACCTGCTCGCGCTTGACGGTGCCCCCATGCCCGAGATGATCAGCCGTACGGCAGGCGAGATCAAAAACCATCTCTTCCTGCTTCTGGCGTGGATGGCGAACCGAAACGCCAAAAACTGAAATCGGGCTCTTCAAGGCTGCAAATCCGGCCACAAGGCCGGCCTGAGTGCCGGAACTGCCAGTTCCATGCACCAGGCGCGTCACATTTATCCCGATCTGGCTTGCCTGGGCCATCAGTTCCATGGCGCAGGCGACATAGCCAAGGGCACCAATCGGGTTCGAGCCGCCGCCGGGAATGACATAGGGCTTGGCGCCCTTTGCCTTGAAATCCTCAGCCGTTGCAGCGCAAGCAGCCGCAACATCGCCTCCGCCTGGCACGTAGCTGCGGGAGCAACCGAACAATTCATCGAGCAGGATATTGCCGTTCTCTTCATAATCGGCGTCGGTGTCCGTCACGCGACGTTCGAGGACGGCATGGCACTTCATGCCAAATCGCGCGGCTGCCGCAGCTGTCATGCGGACATGGTTTGATTGGACCGCCCCTGGCGTGATGAGCAGGTCGCAGCCTTTTGCAAGCGCATCCGCTATGAGGAATTCCAGCTTGCGGGCCTTGTTGCCGCCCTGCGCCAGCCCTGTGCAATCGTCGCGCTTGATCCAAAGACGAGGACCTCCAATCACCCCCCGCAACCGTTCAAGAGGTTCCAGCGGGGTTGGCGCATGCGACAGGCTGACACGGGGAAAACGCTCGAGGAGCATCGGGAACTGCCCTTTTCTGGAAATCAATCTTGGCAAGGCTAGCGCCGCGACACCTCAGTTAGAAATTCCGATTGCACAATGCTTATGCGCGAATTGCATGATCTTTAGGCAACACGGTAACAGCCCGCCAGACATGCTCGACAATCGAGCGTTCCCGCTCCATACGGCGATAGGCCCTGATTTCGACGGCCAGATCGTAATCGGTATGACGGACGCATGGAACCAGCCGCCCCGTGGCCAATTCGGAGACGATGGCGGATCGCGGCAGCCAGGCGATACCCTCCCCAGCCATGGCCATGCCCTTGAGGGCTTCGACCAGCGAACTTTCATAGGATGGGCGAGCCCTTCGGCTGAGGTCCCAACTCTCCAGTGCGTTTCCGACGAGGCGACCGAGATAGGAATTGCTTGAATAAGTCAGCAATGGAAAGGGTTCATCCGTCGTCGCATCGATTGTATGGCGGGCCGCTTCCCCTTTTCCGGCGGCTGACACTGGGATGACCGTGTCATCGCCGATGCTCGCGACCTCGAACCGGGACATTCCGAACATGGAGGGCACGGCGCTGGTATTATAGGCCAAAACCAGGTCGCAAGCTCCTTCCATCAGGGCTTGTCCGCAATCATGAAGGTCAGCGGCGATCATCTTCACGTTGAGTTCGCCGGTGCCATCTGCCTGGCGCAAGGCTGCGATCCAGGTAGGGGCGAAATGGATGGCGAGGGTATGGGTCGCGCAGATGCGAATGGTTCGCGCGTCGCGCTTGACGAGGCCACGAAATTCCGCCCGCTCCCGCTGCAGGACGCGCACCACGTCCAGGGCGGTCTGATAAAAGGAATGTCCCGCTGGCGTCAGCGTGGTCGGAAAACTGGACCGGTCGATCAAATCCGAACCCAGCCAATGCTCGAGCGCACGAATGCGCCGGCTGAAAGCAGATTGGCTGATATTCCGCTCTTCCGCCGAGCGCGAGAAATTGCCGGTCGAAGCAAGACTGATGAAATCCTCCAGCCAGCCGATCTCCATGGCGCCCTCGCGAGTTTACGGTGTCACCCGCTTTCGCAACCCGGGTTACATCATGCGCTTGATGCATAACAAATCGAAAATAAGCAATGGCGGGACTGACAAGCCTGCCTCTAGCTTGTTGGCTCACGACGGCTGTCCCGTGATCCAGGCGGGCGCTCAGGTTCATGAGGAGGATGATGATGCGCCTTGTCAAAAGTTTGGCTTTCATTGCCGGATTGGGTTTGACCACCATGAGCATGGCCTGTGGCCCAGCCCTCGCCCAGAAGCGCGGGGGCACTCTTGTACAGATCACGCAGCCTGAACCGCCTTCGCTCGGTTCCTACATCTCGACGGCAAATCCCGTCGGTCAGGTTGCCTCCAAGATTTACGACGGGCTCCTCGAATATGATTTCGACCTGAAACCATTGCCCAGCCTTGCTGAGTCATGGACGGTGTCCGATGAGGGCAAGACGGTCACCTTCCGCCTGCGCTCGGGCGTAAAGTTCCATGATGGCAGGCCGTTCACCAGCGCCGATGTGCAGTTCACCTTCATGGAGGTGTTGAAGAAGGTTCATCCGCGCGGCATCAACACATTCGCCGAAGTCACTGCGGTCGAGACGCCAGATGCACAGACCGCCATTTTCCGCCTGAACCGGCCCGCACCTTACATGATGGCTGCGCTCTCCGGCTATGAATCGCCCATTCTGCCGAAACATGTCTTTGGTCAGGGCGACATCCGCACCCATCAGAACGCCAATTCTCCCATTGGCACGGGTCCGTTCAAGTTCGCCGAATGGCGGCGCGGCGAGTTCGTCCGCCTCGATCGGAATGCGGATTACTGGAAGCAGGGCCTGCCTTATCTCGACCGGATCGTCGTGCGGTTCATCGGCGACACCGGCACCCGGGCGGCGGCACTCGAGAAGGGCGAGGCGCATATCGCAGGATTTGGTGCCGTTCCGTACAATGACGTGAAAAAGCTCGAAAGTCTCCCGAACATCCAGATCGTCACCAGAGGCTACGAGATGCTCTCGCCTGTGGTGGAGTTGATGTTCAACACGAAGAAGGCACCGTTCGACAACATGAAGGTGCGGCAAGCGATTTCCTATGCCATCGACCGCAAGTTCGTGATCGACAATATCTGGTTCGGCTTCGGCAAGGCGACGAATGGCCCCATCAGTTCGAACTTCGCGCCGACAGGCCTCTACAGCGCGGATGTGACGAACTACAATGTGCCGGATGGGGTTGAGCGCGCCAACAGGCTTCTTGATGAGGCTGGCTTCCCGCGCAAGGCCGATGGCATCCGCTTTGAAATCACCCACGACATCACGCCATATGGCGAAGAATGGCGACGGTTCGGCGAGTACACCCAGCAGGCCCTGGCCCGCATCGGGATCAAGGCAAACCTTCGCTATGAGGATGTCGCGACCTGGCTGAAGCGCATCTACACCGACTACGACTACGACCTCTCCTCAAACCATCTGTTCAACCTGGCCGACCCGGTGCTCGGGGTCCATCGGGCCTTCCATTCGCGCTTCATCCGCCCTGGCACGGTGTTCGTGAACGGCGTGCGCTGGAGTGATCCGCGTTCCGATGAGTTGATGGATCGGGCAACAATCGAACCCGACCCGAAGAAGCGGGCCGAACTCTATGCCGAAATCCAGAAGATCGTCGTTGCGGCTGCGCCGCTGGCTTGGACCCATGAGATCAGCTTCGCCACGGTCCTCGACAAGCGCTATCGTGATGTCATCGTGAGCCCACTAGGCATCTTCTCGTCCTTCGACCGTGCCTGGCGCGAATAGGCGTCATCACTGACAAGGCGGAGTTCTTCCGGGCGCCGCCTGCGCGGGGGATACACGACATGCAGGGAATACGACTGATCCGCTTCATCATGATCCGGCTCGTTCAGGCGGTGCCCGTGGTCCTTGGCGTTGTCGTGCTCAACTTCTTGCTGCTGCAGCTGGCCCCGGGCGACGCGGCAACCGTGCTCGCCGGCGAGGCTGGCGGCGCACCGGCCGAATATGTCGAGCAGCTTCGGGCCCGGTTCGGCCTCGACAAGCCGGTGGTCGTGCAGCTCGGACTGTATCTGAAAAACATACTCCTGCTCGATCTCGGGTTCTCATTCCGCAACAATGCCCCAGTGCTCGGGCTGATCCTCGACCGTCTTTGGCCAACCCTTCTTCTGATGGGCGCCACGTTTGTGGTGTCTGTGGGTGGCGGTGTGGTTCTTGGCGTGATCGCCGCGCTGGGCGTGCGGACCTGGCGCGATCACCTCATCTCCATCGCCGCTGTCATCGCCTATGCCACGCCGCTCTTCTGGATTGGGTTGATGCTGATCCTCGTCTTCTCCATTCGCCTCGACTGGTTTCCGACGTCGGGCATGGAGAATGTTGTCGCATTCCACGAAGGCTGGGCGCGAGTACCCGACATCGCGCATCATCTCGTTCTGCCAACCATCACGCTCTCGCTCTTTTACCTGGCTCTCTACACACGGCTGATGCGAGCCACCGTGCTGGAACAAAGGGGTGCCGAATACGCGACGACGGCCCGTGCCAAGGGGCTGACGGAACGTGCAATAACGTTGCGCCACGTCCTGCGGAACGCGCTGCTGCCAGTGATCACCATGGCTGGTGTGCAGGTCGGTGCCCTGTTGGGTGGTTCTGTCGTGGTGGAAACAGTGTTTGCCTGGCCCGGGCTTGGCCAGCTTGCCTACCAGTCGCTGTTCGCGCGCGACTTCAACCTGCTCTTGGGTATTTTCTTCCTATCGGCCTGCCTGGTCGTGATCGTCAACATCATCGTCGATGTGATCTATGTCCTCCTTGATCCCCGGATCCAGGTCGGAGGAAAAGCATGACATCCTCGTTCTGGATCCGCTTTGCTGGCAATCCGCGCGTGCTTGTGGGCTTGATCTGGCTGGCACTCGTCCTGATTGGCGCGGTGGCAGCTCCGTTGATCGCGCCTCTCGATCCATTCGCGATGACCGGTAAGCCTTTCGTGCGTCCACTCGACGGCTTTCTGTTCGGGACGGATTCGCTCGGTCGAAGTGTGTGGTCGGGCCTCGTCCATGGTGCCCGCACCACCTTGCTGATTGCGGTCATCGCCACACTGGCGGCTGTCGCATTCGGTGGACTTCTGGGGGCCTTGTCCGGATTTTATGGCGGGCGCATCGACAACCTGCTGATGCGGTTGACCGAGTTTTTCCAGACCATTCCATCCTTCATTTTTGCGATCTTGCTGGTCGCCGTCCTTTCTCCGTCCGCGACAAGTGTTGTCGTGGCAATTGCAACGGTGAGTTGGCCACCGATCGCGCGCATCGTGCGTGCAGAGGTCATGTCGTTGCGGTCACGCGAATTCATCCAGGCCGCGATCACGCTAGGGGAGAGAGATTCCGTGATCCTGTTCAGGCAAATCCTCCCCAATGCCCTGTCACCGCTGATCGTCACCGGGTCACTCCTGGTGGCGACCGCGATCCTGACCGAGTCGGCACTCTCGTTTCTTGGCCTAGGTGCGCCCAACTACATGAGTTGGGGCTTCATGATCGGAGCTGGCCGCAGCTTCCTGCGCGACGCATGGTGGCTTGTCGCCATACCTGGCATCGCCATCCTGCTGACAGTGCTCAGCATCAATCTGGTGGGCGAAGGCTTGAACGATGCTCTCAATCCGAGACTGCGCACACCATGACGGGTTCCTCGTTCCAAGGATCGGCTGGAAGCGAAGCAGAGCCGGTCCTGGAGATCCGAAACCTGTCCATTGCCTTGCCGGTGTGGGCTGACCGGTGCCTTGCGGTGAACTCGGTGTCGCTCACTGTCGGCCGGGGGGAAACGCTGTGCGTTGTCGGCGAATCCGGCTCGGGCAAGTCGGTGATGGCGCGATCCATTCTCCGCCTTCTGCCCGAACCGCATCTGCGAATCTCTGGTGGCCAGATTCTGCTCGATGGCGAGGATCTGGCACGGGTGGATGACCGACGCATGCGCCAGATCCGGGGCGGTGAGATCGCCATGATCTTCCAGGAGCCCATGGTGTCGCTCAACCCGCTTATGACCGTGGGACGCCAGATCGACGAGATCCTCGAGGTCCATACTGATTGGAGCAAGGCCGAGCGGCGCCGGCGCGTGATTGCGACGTTCGAGGACGTCCGGCTTCCCGAACCGGCGTTCATCGTCGACGCCTACCCCCATGAACTCTCGGGCGGACAACGTCAGCGCGTGATGATCGCGATGAGTCTTGTTCTCGAGCCTAAGCTGATCATTGCCGATGAACCGACAACCGCACTGGATGTCACAACCGAAGCCCAGATCCTGACACTGCTCAAGGAATTGCAGACCAAGCATGGGACCGCACTGCTGTTCATCACCCACAATTTCGGTGTCGTGGCCGAAATCGCGGACCGTGTTGCCGTCATGCGCTCCGGCGAATTGGTCGAATATGGTCCCGCTGGAGACGTGCTCGACAATCCGCAGCACCCCTATACGAAAGCTCTCATCGATGCCGTGCCGAGCCTTGTGCCTCGCAAGCATCCGTCACGAAAAGCGGAAACGCCATCAGAACCGATCCTGACCGTCCGTGGCCTCGACAAGACATATGGTCGGGCCAGGACCAACCCGACCTGGTTGTCCCGGCTCTTGCCTGGCCTTGGCCAAAGCCGGCGCGGTGCGGTGAGGGCGGTCAACAAGGTCGACCTCGATATCAGGCGTGGCAGCGCGGTTGCGCTGGTGGGAGAATCCGGATCCGGCAAGTCAACCTTGGCGCGCTGTCTCATAGGTCTTGAACACGCTGATGCGGGATCAGCCGTGATTGCAGGAGATGAGATTGTCGGGCTGAGCCGCAAGGGTTGGCGACCGCTCCGGTCGCGGATCCAGATGGTGTTCCAGGACCCGTTTGCCTCGCTCAACCCGCGGACGAAGGTTGGCGATATCATCGCCCGTGGTGCCATCCTTCAGGGCGAAAGCCCGCATGCCGCCATGAGCCAGGCGCGAAATCTGCTTGGCCTGGTTGGGCTGGACCCCAAAGCCGCCGAGCGCTACCCGCACGAATTCTCCGGGGGTCAACGGCAGCGGATCGGCATTGCCAGGGCGCTGGCGGTCAAGCCGGACATCCTGATCGCCGACGAGCCGGTTTCAGCACTCGATGTCTCGGTCCAGAAGCAGGTGCTTGATCTGCTTGATGATCTCCGGCGCCAATTTGGCCTGACGATGCTGTTCATCACCCATGATCTTCGCGTTGCGGCCCATGTTTGTGAAGACATCGTGGTGTTGAAAAACGGAACGATTGTCGAGCGCGGCATGACGGCGGATATTTTTGCCAATCCTCAACATGAGTACACGCGCACGTTGCTCTCGTCCGTACCGGGGCGGAACTGGCAGCGGAGAAGACCTCAGGGTTAGCCTGCACACCTGATCTCACATCAGCATGAACCGCTCATCGCACGAGCCTTGGGCGCGAACATGCAGGCCGGGATCAGTCCGGTCAGGCTATGCCCAAATCCTCTGCAAAAGCGAGAAGAAGCGCGTCCTGGCCCGACCATGACATCAACTGGAGCCCGGAAGGCAGCCCGGTCGATGTGGTTCCATTCGGAAGGCTGATACCGCAAAGATCGAGGCAATTGCCGAGCCGGGTGTAGCGTGACATCGGGATGGCCGTATCGTCGACCTCGCTTAATGGAATTGCCGGAAGCGGCGTGCTGGGTGTGGCGAACATGTCGAAATGCCCAAGATTGCGCCGGAAATCCTCAATGGCCGCGCGCAAGGCGTCCTTAGCGCCGTTGTATGTGATGTCATCGATTGCTCGTCCCGAAAGCACGCGCTGACGGACGAATGGATCGAGCGGGGTATGGCTGTCCTCAACCAACAGCTTGTGGTGCTGATAGACCTCGTAGGCGACGATCTGGCCATTGAGCGCCTGATAGGCGGTCAATGCCATCGGCAAGGTAAAGGTTTCGACGCTGTGCCCGCGAGCGCGCAGTGTCTCAAGTGACCGACTGAAAGCCTGAAGGATTTCCGGGTCGCAGGGTTGAAGCTGATCGAATGAAGGAACGCCAATCCGCAAGGGGCTGGCGATTGTCGGAATTGCGACCGGTTGGCCGCCGAGAACCGCAAACAGCAACCGTGCATCGGCAACGGTCTTGGTGATGGGCCCCAAAGTGTCGAAGGTCGGGCTCAAGGGCGCAATTCCTTCGAGCGGCACAAGCCCGAAACTGGGTTTGAAGCCCACAAGTCCGCAAAGCGAAGCTGGAATCCTGATCGACCCGCCGGTATCGGAACCGATCGCTGCTGGCGCAAGTCCCGCAGCGACAGCGACCGCTGATCCACTGCTCGAACCGCCGGGAACCCGATGCACATTTCGATCGATCGGATTCCACGGCGTTCCCACAGCATAGTTGGTTCCCCAACCACCGCTGGCGAATTCAACCATATTGGTCATGCCGATGATGATCGCACCTGCATCAGTCAGGCGCTGGATTGCAGGGGCTGTGGGGCCTGACGGCATTCCACGATAGCAATTCGAGCCAAAACCGGGGACTCGGCCGTTGATCCGTGCCAAATCCTTGACGGCTATCGGCACGCCATGAAGGGGCCCGACTGGACCGGACTGCTTCAGCGCCTGGTCCAATTCGTCCGCCCGCTGCTTTGCCGAGCTTGCAAAAACGTCGACAAAAGCGTGAAGGGCCTGATTCTCGGCAGCAATCGCCGCAAGATACTGGTCAAGGATGGACCGGCTTGAAGCTCGGCCACCTCCGCACAGCGCAGCAATGTCCGCGACAGTCAGTTCAGACAGGTTTTTCATGCCGGTTATTTCGCTCATGTCGTTAACGCCGTCCAGCGGTCGCAGAGCTGTTCACCGACTTTTTGGCACATCAACCCATCGGAACCGAGAGCTTCAGAAACCAGTCACGCACCCGCTTCGCGCCGGGCGACAGAGGTGGTCCTTTGGGCGTGACGAGATGGTAGCTGAAATCCGTCGGATAGCATTGGTTGAACGGGTTGACCAAAGCTCCGGACATCAACTCGCCCTGAACCAGCCATTTGGCAAAGAGCGAAATGCCAAGGCCATTGATCGTCGAACTCAGCTGGAAATGGCGATCCTCCAGCATCATGCTGGGCTGGTCGGGGCGAAGGGCGATGTCGCAACCTGCCGACCATTCGGCCCACATCCGCTTGTTATCGACATGGAGCAATGTGCAGCGCTCGATGTCTTGCGGATTTTCGATCCCGAGGCGATCACGATAGGCGGGGCTACAGACCACAATCAGTTGCTCGTCCCACAACTTGATCGCCTCGATGCCTGACCAGTTGCCCTTGCCCCACTGGATGCCAAAATCAGCGAATGCGCGGGGGTCGGCAAAGTCCACAAATGTGTTGTTGTGATTGAGCAGGACGATGTCGATGTCCGGACAGGATTGCTGGAGCCGGCTGACGTTCGCAGAGACAAGGCGGCTCGCGAACATCGGAACCAGCGCAACGCGAACACTGGTTCTTCGCCGCGTCACCAAGTCGATACCTTCACTGATCCGCTGCAATCCCGCATCCACGTGGCTCGCAAGGCTCGTCCCTTCATTGGTCAGCTCAAGGCCATGCGCGGTCCGGCTGAAAAGCACGACACCAAGATCAGCCTCGAGCTTCTTGATGTGATAGCTGACCGAGCTTTGCGTGCTGCCGAAATGACGCGCCGCCTTCGTGACGCTGCCGAAGCGTGCGACGCTGTCGAAAACATGGATCGAGTTGATATTCCGAATTCGGGCCATGGGCTCTCCGAGCACCAGTATGATCTCAGCATATCATCGAAAAATTAGATATCGAGCGCAAATCTTTGCGATACCCAGCGCATGGGTCGGCCCATAGACTTCTGCTTAGCGTCTTCGTTTGATGGTCACGCACGATGGCAGAAACGATCCTTCATGTTGATATGCTCGCCAAGAGCTTTGGCGGTGTGAAGGCAGTTCGTGATCTGTCATTCAAGGTTTCCGCCGGAGAAATCCTCGGGCTGATCGGCCCGAACGGCTCTGGCAAGTCGACGACAGTGAATGTCCTGGCAGGTCTCCTGCCGCCGACATCTGGATCGATCCGGCTGGGCTCCGAAGCCATCGAAAGCCTGCCCGAGCCCGAGCGGGTTTCCAAGGGGCTCACCCGCACGTTCCAGACGGCGCGGGTTTTTCCCGAGTTCTCGGTCCGGCGGCACGTGACCATGGGATGCCACACGATCAGGCGGAGCAATCCCTTTGCGTCGGTTCTGCCTTTGGGGTTCTCATCGCGGGAAGATGCTGAAACCGGGCGTCATGTCGACGATATCCTGCAGCTTTGCTCGCTTGCCCAGATCGCCGATCACCCGGTTGGAAGCATTTCTTCCGCCCAGCAACGTTTCCTGATGATCGCGACGGCGCTGGCGTCGCGACCAAGAATACTCCTCGTTGATGAACCTGCGGCCGGACTGGTCGAGCATGAACGCCAGAGCCTCGCGGAGCTTATCCGCAGCATCCGCCAGCGCGGCACCGCAGTGGTGATCATCGAGCACCACATGGCATTGATCATGGCGCTCTGCGACAGGATCGTCGTGTTGAATTTCGGTTCGAAGATCGCCGAAGGCACCCCCGCTGACATACGCGCCAATCCCGCCGTCATCGATGCCTACCTTGGCGAGGCCGCCTGAGATGCTGGCGCTGCGTGATCTTCGTGTCAGCTATGGCACCATCGAGGTGGTCCACGGGATCAGCCTTAATGTTGCCGAGGGCGAGTGCGTGGCTCTGATCGGCGCGAATGGTGCAGGAAAATCATCGACGCTCAAGGCAATCTGCGGCCTCGTTCCGGTTGCTGGCGGATTCGTTCAGTTCGACGGACGCGACATCACCAATGCCAGCGGGCATTCCGTTGTCCGGGCCGGGATCACGATGTGCCCCGAGGGGCGTCAGGTTTTCCCCCAGATGAGCGTCATCCAGAATCTGCGCATGGGTGCCTACACGCGCACGGACAAGGACCAGGACGCCGATCTTGGCCGGATGATGGACATGTTCCCGATCCTGCGGGAGCGCCAGTCGCAAGCTGCAGGCAAGCTATCGGGCGGCGAGCAGGAGATGCTCGCCATTGCAAGGGCACTGATGGCTCGACCGCGCATCTGCCTTTTCGACGAACCATCGCTTGGTCTTGCACCGAAGATCGTGGCCAGCGTTTTCGAGACGCTGGCGCAGATCAAGGCCATGGGGATGACCATCCTGCTGGTCGAACAGAATTCGATGATGGCCCTGAACCTGGCCGACAGGGCCTATCTCTTCGAAGCCGGGAGGATCGTCATGGAAGGCCCGGCGAAGGACCTCAAGAGCCATCCGGATGTGATGCGCGCTTATCTCGGGCACTGACAAAAAACGAAACGCAAAAAACGACATGGAGGAGACAATGTTCAATCGAATGGTGACTGGAACACTGGCCGCGCTGGGAATTGCCCTCGCAGCCAGTTCAGCCTTAGCAGCCGACAAGAAGCTCACGATCGGTGTCGCCGATGCGCTGACCGGCGGTGGCGCGGTTTACGGCCTGCCGCAAGCCAACGCCGTGAAAATGGCGGCAAACGAGATCAATGCAGGCGGCGGCATCAAGGTTGGTGCCGACACCTACAAGATCGATGTCATCGCCTACGACGACAAGGCCAACCCGACGGAAGCCACGAATGCCGTCCGCAAGCTGATCGACCGGGATGGCGTCAAGTATATCCTCGGCTTCTGTTGTTCCGGCTCCACCAGCGCCGTGGCGTCCTTCATCGGCAACGAAAAGGCCGTGATGCTGGTTGGCAATGCTGCAGAGCGGTCTATCACCACGAAGAAGATTCCCAATCTGGTGAGGACGCGTCCACCCGCTGACTTCACCGGCCAGGCAGCCGGCACATTCATCGCGCGGAAAGGCCACAAGAGGATCGCTGTTCTGGGCGCTCTCGATGTCGGCTTTTATGCGCAGTATGTCGATTCTGTCGAACGCGAGTTGAAGAAGGTTGGTTCGGAGATCATAGCCCGCGAAGTCTTTACGCTGCGGGACCGGGACATGACCCCGCAGCTGACCAAGATACGCGCACTCAACCCGGATGCCATCCTTGTCGTCGGCTATGTCGAGTCCGCAGCTTTTGTCTATCGACAGGCGGTCGAACTGGGCATGAACATTCCGCGCTACGGCTTCACCAGCGGCAGCGAGGAACAGTTCCTAAGGGTGACGACATCGGCACAGATGGAGGGTGTGTGGGACCTGCGCCCGACCGAACTGGACCTGCTGTCCGCCAGCAAGAACGGCATCGCCTACCACGCGAACTACACAAAGACATACAACGCTTCGCCGTCGCCGAGTTCTCCTTATGCCTATGATCAGCTCTACGTGCTCAAGGCTGCGATCGAAGCGGCCGGCACTGTCGATGACACGGCGGCCGTGGCCAAAGCCATCCGCGCTCTTGCCGTTCCATCGCAGGTTGTGATGCAGTACCTGCCTGTCGACGGGAAGATGTTCGACGTCAACGGGCAGGCCTACACGTCCAACGGTGCCTTTCAGTGGCAAAAAGGCAAATGGGTCTTCGTTGAGGATCTGCCTTCGGATGCGAAGGCCTATTCCCAGTTCCTCAGCACCCTGAACTGAGGCGCGGGCAGGCCGATGCTGATCGAAATCCTCCAGCAGATGATCAACGGTTTGGCGATCGGCGGCGTCTACGTGCTGATCGCGCTCGGCCTGACCACCGTCTTCGGCATTCTCGGAATCGCCCATTTCGCCCATGGCTCGATGTCGATGTTCGGCGGTTATCTCACCTTTTTTCTGGTGACGTCGACTGGCTTGCCGGTGTTGGCGGCAATCCCGGTTGCGCTGGCATCGGGCGTCCTCCTCGGCGTGCTGGTGGAGATGCTCGCCTATCGCCCGGTGCGGAATGCCAACCACATCAACGCCTTCATCGTTGCCCTCGGCCTCACCATGATGGTCGAGGGCATCAACCTTCAGCTGTTCGGGCATGAACAGGTCGTCATACCCACGGGGCTGAGCAGGGTTTTCCGCTTTGGCGGGATTACGGTTCCGGAGTTGCGCCTGTACGTGATCATCGCCGCCATTGTGCTGGTTGTGGCGCTGATGGTCTTCGTGGAACGGACCAAAACCGGACAGGCCATCCGGGCCGTCGCCGAGAACCGCGACGCGGCGATCCTGATGGGCGTGAATGTCAAATCCATTCCCCTGATCGTGTTCGGCATGTCGACGGCTCTCGGGGTTGCTGCAGGCATCATGGTCGGGGCGCTGTTCGCGATCGCTCCAGGCATTGGCGAAGGGTTTGTCGTCAAGGGCTTCGCGGTCCTCATTCTCGGGGGCCTTGGCTCATTCCCGGGGGCCATCCTGGGCGGCACGGTCCTGGGCATTACGGAGTCCATAGCAGCCGGCTTCATATCCTCCGCCTACAAGGATGTGATCGCCTTCGTGGTGATGATCCTGGTCCTGCTGATCCGCCCGCAGGGCCTGCTGGGGCGCGCGCCATGAACAGGACACTGACACGTCTGGCCTGGCTCCTGGCTTTCGCAGCTTTGGCAATGCTGCCACAGCTCCTGACCATCAAGTACTACCTGCATCTGAGCATCCTGGCCCTGATCTGGGTGATCATGGCGCAGGGGCAGAACCTCATTCAGGGATTTACCGGCTATGTCTCGATCGTTGGCGCGGGTTTCATGGGAATCGGCGCGTACAGCTCCACGCTCATGGGCATGCATTTCCAGTGGCCGATCTGGGCAACGATGGTTGCTGCCCCGCTGGTGACCGCCGTATTCGCGCTCGCGACCGGTTATCCGAGCCTGCGCGTCAAGGGACATTACTTCGCCATCGTGACGCTCGCCTTCAACCTCATCATCGTCATCGTGCTTGTGAACTACAAGGAGTTGACGAACGGCGAGACCGGCATTTCGAACATCCCCAAGCCCTGGGGTGGCAGCCGTGACGCCTTCTTCTATCTTGTCCTGTTGCTTGCCGCTGGCCTGACTGCACTGGCAGCGCTGATCGCGCAGTCCCGCGTCGGGGAAATCCTGCTGGCCATCCGGCAGAATGAAGATCTGGTGGGTTCCATCGGCATCGCGGCATGGAAGTACAAGCTTTTCGCCTTCGTGATGTCCGCGATGTATGCAGGACTTGCCGGTGCGCTCTATGCGCATTTTCAAGGCTTCATCAATCCGGAGATTTTTGGCGTTGCCCAGTCACTCGATGCCATTCTGGCTGTGATCCTCGGAGGGTCAGGCACGATCGCGGGGCCAGTCATTGGCGCCTTTCTCGTGGTCTTCCTGCCGGAGTTATTGCGTTTTGCCGATAGCTTCCGCTTGATCCTCTACGGGTTGATCCTCGTGCTTGCGACCATCTTCATGCCGATCGGCATCGTCGGGGTTTGCAAGGCGTTGGTCGGCAGGCTCAGCCGCAAGGGTTTGCGCCATGGCGGGTGATGTTGCGGCAAACTTTCTGGCGGAGGTCCGGGCGTTTGCTCGCACGCATGTGGAGAGGGATGCCGCCCTGTGGGCGCGCGGCAACGCGCCAGACCCGGCGGTCGCTTTGCATGCCGCCAGGATCGGCCTCACGCGGATGGAAGTGCCAATCGCATACGGTGGCCTGGACCTTGGGTTCCGCACGAAGGTCGAGGCGTGCGCCATCATCGCCGCAGCGGATTTTGGTCTCGCGATGTCGCTGGTCAATACGCACAATGTCGCCAAGCGCATTGCCATGACCGCACCGGAAGCGGTCGCACGCGCGCTGCTGCCTGATCTCGTCGCGGGACGCGCTTCGGCTTGCACAGCCCTGACCGAGCCGTCTGCAGGCTCCGACGTCGCCGCCATGCGCTGCATGGCACGACCGACAGACGGCGGATGGCTCCTTGATGGCGAGAAGACGTGGATCGTCAATGCGCGCCATGCCCGGCTCGCCATTGTTTATGCGCAGACCGGCGAGAATGGCAACGGCACCGGGATTGCGGCGTTTCTCGTCGATGTAACGGACCCTCACTGCGAGCGGTATCCTGTCGAAGCCGGAATCTCGCAGGCCAGCACCGGCACTGGCGGTTTTCGGCTGAATGGATGCTTCGTGCCATGCGATCATGTCATCCTGCCGGCTGGCACGGCCTTCAAGGCCATTCTCGATGAGATCAACGGGGCGCGGATCTATGTCGCGGCCATGTGCTGCGCAATGGTTTCAGCCAGCCTGCGCCTTGCCCTCAGCCATGGTGAAACGCGGCACACCTTCGGCAAGCCTCTTGAGCAGCACCCGACATGGCGCGAGCCTTTGGCGAAATGTGCGACACAGCTCGCAGCCGCCTGGGCGCTGGTAGAGGCAGCCATCGCTGCGACGGAGACCGGCGCTGATACCCGCCATCTTGCTGCCGCTGCCAAGGTCAACGCTGTCACTCTTGCCCAAGCTCAGCTCCCGGCCATGCTGCACGCGATGGGTGCCGAGGGGCTGCGCGAGACCTACCCATTTGCTCGCCATATCGGCGCGGCCCAGATCGCCGCCCTGACGGATGGCAGCACGGCGATGCTGCTGGAACGTCTGGCGCGCTGGGATCCCACACCCATTTCACTTTGAGCCGAACAAGGACCAACATCGTGCGTGTCTTTCAGATCGAGGGGAGTTGGGGGTTTGATTACCTCACGCTCGCGCAAAGGCCCAAGCCAGAGCCGCGGACCGGGCAGGTTCTCATCCAAATGCACGCGGCGTCGTTGAACGCCCGCGATTTGATCGTGCCCGTCCGTGGCTATGGCCGCAGCACCGGTGAACTGCCATTGATCCCGATCTCCGATGGTGTCGGTACGGTTGTCGCGGTGGGGGACGGTGTCACGCGAGTGAAGATCGGCGACAGGGTCTGCCCAACCTACTTTCAAGGTTGGATCGGTGGCGAACCAACGCAGGAGCGCTTCGCAACCGCACTTGGCGGGCCGCTTGACGGCGTGATGGCCGCGTACATGTGTCTTTCTGAGCAGGGGATCGTGCGCGTTCCCGATTATCTCACGCATGAGGAAGCGGCCACGCTGCCCTGCGCTGCCCTCACAGCGTGGAGCGCCATCGCGAGTCACGCAACCACCCGGCCAGGTGACCGTGTCCTTATCCAGGGCACTGGCGGTGTTGCATTGTTCGCGCTTGCTTTCGCCAAGCTGCATGGTGCGCATGTCACGATCATCTCATCCAGCGACGAAAAGTTGGAGCAGGCGCGGAATTTTGGGGCTGACATGACCGTGAACTACGGCACGACTCCCGAATGGTCACGGCTTGCCCGAGAGATTGCTGCCGAACGCGGCGGCTTCGACAAGATCGTGGAGCTTGGCGGCGAAGCGACGCTCGCGCAATCGATCAAGAGCATCCGAATTGGTGGCACGATTGCCTTGATCGGCGTCCTCTCTGGCTTGTCGCCGACCTTGCCACTTGGCGCCGTCGTGACGCGGCAGGTGCGATTGCAGGGCGTGACCGTCGGGCATCGTGACGGGTTCGAAGCGATGCTGACGGCAATGGCGCAGCACCAGATGCGCCCGCTCATCGGCAAGACATTCGGGTTCACCGATCTGAAGGCCGCCTTGGCCGAGACGGCCAAACCGACGGGACTTGGCAAAACTGTCATCCGGTTCGACCATGACACTGATTGATTGCCCGCCGTTTCATCCACGCCGCCACGCGATCGAGCGCCCGGATGATGTTGCTTACCGGATTGGCACAAGCTCCGATGACGTAACGTTTGGCCAGCTGGAAGCACGGGCAAACCAGGCCGCACACACATTCCGCCAGCTCGGACTGAAGCGTGGCGACCACATCGTCATTCTGATGGAAAACCGTCGAGAGTTCCTTGAAATCTGCTTTGCGGCTGACCGGACCGGTCTGTATTACACAACCGCCAGCACGCATCTGACGGATGACGAGATCCATTATATCATCCAGGATTGCGGTGCCGCACTTGTGCTCGTCTCGGATACGCTGATCGACCGGATACATGCCTATGCCGATCTGATGGTCGGGGGTTGCCCGGTCATGGCCGTCGGTCGAGGCGAAGTGTCCCTGCCGAGCTTTACCGACATTGCTGCCGCTGCGCCGACGGCACCGATCCCCGATGAATCCCCGGGGCTCGACATGCTTTACTCTTCTGGCACGACCGGTCGACCGAAAGGGGTGAAGTGGGCCTTGCCCGATCGCCCGGTCGGCAGTTCATCCATGCTGATCGAGCTTTTGTCGGGATTGTTTGGCTACGGGGCGGGAACCCGCTACCTCTGCACAGCGCCGCTCTATCATGCTGCGCCGCTGCGCCACACGATTGTGACGATCCGCACTGGCGGTTCGGCGGTGATCATGCCGAAGTTCGATGCAGAGGCAGCGCTCGCCCTGATTGAGGCAGAGCGCATCACCCACAGCCAGTGGGTGCCGACCATGTTCGTGCGCCTGCTGAAACTGCCGGAGGACGTGCGACGACGCTACTCGCTCACATCAATGACCATGGCTGTCCATGCCGCAGCACCCTGCCCGGTCGACGTGAAGCAGCGCATGATCGCTTGGTGGGGGCCGATCATTCACGAGTACTACGCTGGCACCGAGAACAACGGCTTCACAGCCCTGACAACCCTCGAATGGCAGAGCCATATCGGTTCAGTGGGACGAGCCAAACTGGGGGTCATTCATATCTGCGACGAGACTGGCGCTGAGTTGCCAATCGGCACCGAGGGCGAGGTTTTCTTCGAGAACGGGCACCAGTTCGAGTATCACAATGATCCGGAGAAAACGCGCGCCAGTCGCAATGCACAAGGCTGGACCACCTTGGGTGACATCGGTCGCCTTGATGAAGAAGGCTATCTCTACCTCACAGACAGGAAGTCCTTTGTGATCATCTCGGGCGGAGTCAATATCTACCCGCAGGAGGTGGAGAACCTTCTCTTGCAGCACGAAGCGGTACTTGATGCCGCCGTTATCGGCATTCCGAATGAGGAGTTCGGGGAGGAAGTCAAAGCCGTTGTGCAACTTGTTGATGGGCGTGAAGCCAGCGAAAATCTTTCCGGTGAACTCGTTGCCTTCTGCCGAACCCGACTGTCCGCGTTAAAATGCCCGCGAAGCATCGACTTCCGCACCGAGTTTCCCCGATCGCCAACGGGAAAACTTCTCAAACGCAAGATACGGGACGAATATCGTCTGGCCCATATCGCAACGTAACGGCTGGCATGTTGAACCGCTGCAGGTTTGCCGGAGGCCGTCGGTCCTGAGAGGGCAGGTGCTTGATCCCAGGTTTTGATGGCGCAATCCTTTCGGCAGAATGGAAGGAAGCGTTATGGGCCGTCCTCCCGACCTACACGGGAGCGCCGGCACGACAGAAGCGGTCCGTGGGGTGATACAACACAGTCAAGCGAGCCTGAGGGTTCTGGCGTTGCGCATATCATCGTGCCGAGGCAACTTGCCGTTGGCCCTTTGCCCGGCATAGTGGATATCGTGCGCCATCACGGGCGGAACGGGTCTTGACCATGGCACGACAGGGCAACACGCCCGGCCTCTGGGCGCTGCGGAACATCACGTGGATCACGGTGGGGGCCGCATGCCTGTCCGGGCTGCTGCTGATGATGCTCGGCATGAACCTGCTGCTGGCTATCTTTGTGGCAGGCCTTGTGGCCGGGACTGTCTGGTTTGTGGCGCGCAGGCGGATGCGTTCGCCTGCTGCTGCAGGCCCTGCGTCCACTCTTCCTGTCGAAACAGCGGTTGCCCCGCCAAAGGCCGAGGCGGCAGGCCAGCGCATCATCGACAGCTTCCCGATTCCGCTCATTGTCACCGGTGCCGATGAATTTGTCAGCAGCGCCTCCCGCACCGCGATGGCGATGTTTCCCGGCCTCGTGCCCGGCCGCCCGGTTTCCCTCGCCATCCGCGATCCCGATTTTCTGGAAGCATTGACGCGAACCGGAAGCGACGGCATCGGACGCATGGTGACACTCAGGGAGCCGGCACCGGTCAGCCGTGCCATGCGGGTCCATGTCAATTCGGTCCAGGTCAACTCGATTCCGGTCAATTCTGGTACGGAAGCCGCACCAGGCGGGCCTGCCGTTGTCTGCGTCTTTGAGGATCTGACGGAGCAGCACGCCATGGAGCGCATGCGGGTAGATTTCATCGCCAATGCTAGCCATGAACTCAGGACACCGCTGGCGTCCCTGCTCGGTTTCATCGAAACCCTGCAGGGCCCTGCACGCGATGATGCCGCCGCGCGCACGAAATTCCTTGGCATCATGCGCGATCAGGCCGGCCGGATGGCCCGCCTGATCGACGATCTTCTGTCCTTGTCACGCGCCGAACTGAGGGCGCATCAGCAGCCGACAACCCTGATCGACCTGCGCTCCATCGTGCGGGAAATCACGGATTCGCTCAGCCTGTCCGCGCAAGAGCGCGGTGTGGCGCTGCGGCACGATCTTCCGCAGGACGCGGCCATGATCCTTGGTGATCGTGATGATCTCTTGCGTCTGGTGGAAAACCTCGTCGAGAATGGCATCCGCTACGGCAAGGATGGCCTTGCGGTGGACATCAGAGTCCAGGTCATCGGACATGACGGGATTGTCCTTGTCGTCAGGGATCATGGTCCGGGGATCGCGCCGGAACATATCCCGCGCCTCACGGAGCGGTTTTACCGGGGAGATGTCTCGCACAGCCGTGAGAATGGCGGGACAGGCCTCGGGCTTGCCATCGTCAAGCATCTGGTGGTGCGCCATCGGGCACGGCTGGAGATCGAAAGCCCGCCGGGCGAGGGCGCGACGTTCCGCGTGATGTTCCCGCCTGCATCCTGATCTGATGAGAGGCGTGATGGCCACGGGACGTGCCCTGCATCAGCTCTGGGAGAGCACGCCATCGGCAAGGCCCACGATGCGTGCTTCGTCGAAAGCCCTGCCGATCAGTTGCATCGAGACCGGCAGGCCCGCATCGTTTGCCGGCCATGGGAAGGCGATGGCTGGAAGCCCTGCCACGTTCGCAAGCACGCTCAGGTCTGCCTGGCTGGCCGGGGCAAGGCTGCCATGCGCGAAAGCCCGCTGCGGGGCTGTCGGCAGAAAGATCGCATCAGCTTCGTCAAGCACACGCTCCACACCCGCCCGCACCCATGCAAGCTCGGCCATGGCCGCGATCAGGCGCCCGGAACTCGCCTTTCGCCCGAAATCAAGCGCGGCCCTGTAATCGCTGGACGCGGCGGCAGGGTCATCGATCAGATCGGCATGTGCCAGGCTTGCCTCCGCTTCCGCCAAAAGCAGCGTGGCACGGCGCAGCTTTGCCGGTTCCCAGCGTGCGATGTCGGTCTCGACCAGCCGCGCGCCGCACGCCTCAAGCCTGCGACAGGCCTGTTCATACCCGGCCATGATGGCGGGCTCGATGTCCAGCCGGTCAAGCTGGCGCGGCAGCGCGATGGTGTGTTGCCGCATCTGATGCTGCCTGACGGGCAGTGCGCTCCAGCCTTGCGGAGCCTGGCGGGACTGATGGTCGGTCTTGTCGAACCCGGCCATGAGTTCAAGACCGAACGCCGCATCGCGCGGCGTCATGGCCAGCATGCCGACGCTGTCGAGTGTCGGCGACAGCGGCAAGATGCCTGATCGGGAGATCAGGCCTGCCGTGGGTTTGATCCCTATCACGCCGCAATAGGCGGCAGGGATGCGGACGGAGCCCATCGTGTCTGTGCCGATGGCCAGTGGCGAAAACCGCGCCGCGACCGCAGCCGCCGATCCGCCCGACGATCCGCCAGGTGTGAAGCCATCCCTGAGCGGATTGGTGCAGCGCCCGAAACCGGGCGTGTCCGTGGTCGCGCCAAGGGCCCCTTCATGCAGGGCTGCCTTGCCGATGATCACAAGCCCCGCCGCCCGCAGGCGCGACACTACAGGGGCGTCGTGCGGCGCGATTCTGCCGCGAAAGGCTGCAAGCCCGGCGGTTGCGGCGAGGCCCACAACATCGATGTTGTCCTTCACGGCCACGCCGATGCCGTCGAACCTGCCGAGAACACGGCCATGACGCCTTCTTGTGTCAGACAGCTCCGCCGCCGCCCGCGCACCGGCCACATCGAGATGCCAGAATGCACCGATGGCGGCATCATGGGCTCCGATGCGGTCAAGGCAGGCTTCAAGCAGCGCCCTTGCCGAGGTGGACCCGTCAGCCAATGCGCCAGCCTGTGCCCAGGCGGAAAAGGTCGACCTGTCAGCCGCCATCACTCGTGTTCATCATGTCTCACTGATTCAGCTATGGGACGGCGCGCCCGGTTGTGGCAAGGCTGAGAGGATTGATGGGTCAAAGGTTGTTCCACCATGCTGAGACATGATCTGACCTCGCTCAGGTTGTTTGCGGCCATCTGCGAGACACGCAGCCTGACACGTGCGGCGGAACGGCTCAACATGGCATTGTCTGCCGCGAGCCGGCGGCTGCACCAGATCGAGGCGGAAGTCGGCATGCCTCTGGTGAAGCGCTTGCCACATGGTCTTGAGCCAACCATGGCAGGCCAGACGATGCTGCGTTATGCCCATGCCGTGCTCAGGCTCGCCGATCAGCTTGTCATCAGCATCGATGACCACAGCGCCGGTGTGAGTGGCAGGCTTCGTGTGATCGCCTCCAGTTCCGCACTGGTCGCGTGCCTTGCCGGAGACCTTGCTGCGTTTGCGCGGCAATATCCCGATATCAGGATCGATCTTGAGGAGCGGCCCACGGCCGAGATCATCCTCGCGCTGCAACGCAGGATGGCGGATGTCGGCGTGATTGTCCGGGGTGCCCCGATCGGTGATCTGGTTCATCATCCTTACGCAAGGGACCGTCTCGCCGTCGCCGTGCATCACAGCCACCGGCTGGCGGAGCGAAACAGTGTCAAGCTGGCGGAGCTGCTCGACGAGGATTTCGTCGGTCTTGATGGCGGGACTGCGGTTTATCGGCTGATCGATGAGCAGGTCCGCATGCTCGGGCGGGTCATCAAGCTGCGCGTTGAGGTCAGGAGCTTCGAGGTGATGTGCCAGATGGCTGCACATCAGCTCGGGATCGGCATTCTTCCCGAAGCTGCCCTGCGCCCCCTGGCAGCGGCACTGGGCATCCGCCTCATCATGCTGGACGAGCCCTGGGCCCTGCGCGACCTTGATCTGGTTGTCGCCAGGGATGCGGAGCCGAACCCCGCCTCTGCCCTCCTTCTAGACACGCTTCGGCAAGCGCAGCCGCTTCGGTCCTGATTTCCGTAAACACGAAATCAGCTTGCGCCAGATTCGTCTTTCGCAAAGTCCGGGAATGTCCTTACATGGTCACAGGGGCGAGGATGCGATGCCGGGCCAGCTTCAACATGACAAGCCATGTGATGATCCTGCTGCCGTTATCCGGTTGTGGCAGGCATGAGCGATACGGTGCGCCCGGCTGTGTCTGACGCGGGCGGGCCTGACTTCGCTGCCCTGCGCCATCTGAAGGTGCTGGACCTGTCGCGCGTCAGGGCTGGCCCTACCTGCTGCCGTGTCTTTGCGGATTTCGGCGCTGACGTCATCAAGATCGAGGCGCCGGACGGGATTGACCCCAATGAGGGCATGTCAGGCCCCAGGCTCGGTTACGACATGCAGAACCTGCATCGCAACAAGCGCTCGATGACGCTCAACCTGAAGCTGCCCGAAGGTCGGGACGTCTTCCTCAAGTTGGTCGAGACAGCCGACATCGTGGTCGAAAACTTCCGCCCGGACGTGAAGGACAGGATGGGTATTGGCTATGATGCCCTCAAGGCCCGCAATCCCCGGATCATCCTGGCCTCTATTTCCGGCTTCGGACAGGACGGGCCTTACCGGATGCGCGCCGGGTTTGACCAGATCGCGCAGGGCATGGGCGGACTGATGTGGATCACCGGTCAGCCAGGACAGGGGCCGATGCGCGCGGGTGCCGCCGTTGCCGATTCAACCGCTGGCCTCAACGCCGCGATCGGCATTCTGATTGCCCTGACTGAGCGCGAAAAATCCGGCGAAGGACAGTGGGTCCAGACCTCTCTGCTGCAATCCCAGATCGCATTGTGCGACTTCCAGGCGGCGCGCTACCTGGTCGATGAGGTGGTCCCGCCCCAGGCCGGGAACGATCACCCTTATTCGACACCGATGGGGGTGCTTGAGACATCCGATGGCTACATCAACATCGGGGTTGGCGGCGAAGGGCAGTGGAAGGCGTTTTGCCGGGCCATCGAGCGGCCGGATCTGGTTGATCATCCTGACTTTGCCACCAATCAGGACAGGTTTCAGCATCGCCCCGAACTGGCCGCCATTCTCGGACCGGTCATGCAGACCCGGACTTCTGCGGTCTGGCTTGATCTGTTCGAGCGGTCACAGGTGCCGGCAGGTCCGATCTACCGGATGGACGAGGTGTTCGCAGATCCCCAGGTGCAGCATCTCGGGATCGTCGAACGGGTCGAGCATCACAGCCGCGGTGACATTTCGCTTGTCGGCCAGCCGATCACGCTGTCGCGGACACCCGCATCGCTCAGGACGCCGATTCCGGACAAGGGTGCCGAGACAGCCGCGATTCTGGCAGAGGCCGGCTATAAGGCCCTGCACATCAGCGAACTCCGGCAGGCGGGGGTGATCTGACCATGCCAGGTGAAAAGCCCGCCATCATGTATGCCGTGAGGGACGGCATTGCGCACGTGACGCTGGCACAGCCCGCGAAGATGAACGCGATGACGCTTCAGATGTGGACGGACCTGCCTGACGCGCTGGCACGGGCCGATGCCGATCCGGACGTGCGCCTCATCGCGCTGTCCGGGGAGGGCGAAAAGGCGTTCTGCGCCGGAGCCGACATTTCCGAGTTTGGCAATGTGCGGACCGGCGAGGCCGCTGTTGCCGCCTACAGCGCTGCGGTCGAAGCGGCCAACACCGCATTGGCTGCGGCAGAGAAGCCCACTGTCGCGCTGATCAGGGGCATCTGTTTTGGCGGCGGCTTCGGTCTTGCCATGTGCTGCGATCTTAGGCTTGCAACCCATGATGCCCGCTTCCGCATTCCCGCCGCGCGCCTAGGCCTTGGCTATGAAACCGCATCGATCGCCGGTCTTGTCGCACGGATCGGCATGGCTGGCGTGGCGGACCTTCTGTTGAGCGCCCGCATTCTCGATATTGCCGCCGCGCTTCGCTACGGCATCGTCAACCAGGCATGGGACCGCGAATCCTTCGAGCAGGATGCGTCCGGTTATGTGAAGGCGATGGCGGGCAATGCGCCGCTGACCATGCAGGCCGTGAAACGGACATTGCGCGAACTGGCGCGCCCGGAACGCGACAGGGACATGGCTGCCGCCGATGCCCTTGTTGGCTTGTGTTTTGCCAGCGAGGATTACAAGGAGGGCCAGCTTGCTTTCCGCGAAAAACGGTCTCCGGTTTTCCGGGGCAGGTAACCCCGGGCAGGTAACCCCGGGCAGGTAATCCCGGGCAGGTAATCCGGGGCAGGTAAGTTTCCACTGAAACCGAAACAGCCCGGTGGCAGGCCACCCGGCACAGCACAGGAGAAGACAATGAAGCGTCGGCATCTGATCTGCGGCATGGCCGCTTTCGCCATCGCAGGCTCGCTCGCAGTTCCCGCGCTGTCACAAGGTGCGCCGGTCACATTGACAGTCGGCTATCAGAAGGTCGGACATCTGGCTCCGATGATCCTCATCGCAGATGCGTTGAAGGCGCAAGGCGTGGAGCTCAAGCTGGTCGAATTCGCGCGCTATGCCGACGCACGCACGGCCCTTCTGGCGGGTTCGCTCGATGTGGCCTCGGTTGGCCCTGCTGATCTTGCTATTTCGCTGGCCGCGGGCTCCACCAGCATGGTCGGGATCATGGGTGTCGGCTCCTCGCCCAAATATGTGATTGCCGGGAAGGGCAAGACATTCAACACCTGGGAAGACATCCGCGGCAAGAAGATCGCGATTGCCCCCGGCTCAGCCGTCTGGTTCCAGTTCGCGGCCACTCTGGTGGAGAAGAACATCCCGTACAATTCCTTCACCGCCGTCAACATCCAGGGCGGGGGCGCGAATTTCAACCAGGCGCTAGAAAAAGGCGAAGTCGATGCGATCGTCACCTGGGAACCCTTCGAGTCCATCCCCGTGATGCGCGGCTATGGCTCCTTCGCCACCAATCTCGACTACAGCTTGTCGCGTTCGGTCGGAGCGGAGCTTGGCATGTTGGCTGCCAACACCAATGCGGTCAGCACCAAGCGCGCGGCCATCCAGCAACTGGTGACAGCCTATGTGGCCAAGATGAAGCAACTGGAGGGATCGAAGCCCGAGTTTGCCGGTGCCGTGGCGAGGCTCACGGGTCTTGATCCCGAGATCTCGCTCAAGATCGCGGAGGTCATCAAGCTCGGCCCCGTGCTGACACCGGAACAGCTCAGTCGTCAGGCCAAGGCCTTCAGCGA
>JANMHN010000333.1:0-2694 GCA_031375185.1 Allobosea sp.
TCGGCGGAGGCGAGCAGGCCCGCATCTAGAACCGACACGGTTTTCACGCCGCGCAGCATGCGGCTGAAGACGTAGCCGCCATCCTTGGCCTCGCCGGTCCAGCCGCGCTCGATCTCGTCGGAGATGGCATCGAGACGTCGCGCAATTTCCAGCGCCTTGGCGCGGGCCTCGTCCTCCGTCTCGTTGACCAGCGGGCGCAGCGCGCCCGAGATCGCGGCCTGCTCCACAACCATGCGGTCATAGCGAGAGTGCATCGAGTTGATCAGCGCGCGCACGGAGCGTGCCTCGTCAACCAGCGCCTTGAGGTCGGCCCCGGCGCGCTCCTCGCCGGACCCAAGCCGGTAGATCGAGCCGTCGAGGCCCGCATCGACAAGGTAGTCATCGAAGGCGCGTTCGTCCTTGAGGTAGGTCTGGCTCTTGCCGCGCTGGGCTTTGTAGAGTGGCGGCTGGGCGATGTAGAGATAGCCCCGGTCGATCAGTTCCGGCATCTGGCGGAAGAAGAAGGTCAGCAGCAGCGTGCGGATGTGGCTGCCGTCCACGTCAGCGTCGGTCATGATGATGATCTTGTGGTAGCGCAGCTTCTCGATGTTGAATTCCTCGCGCCCGATCCCCGCGCCCAGCGCTGTGATCAGCGTGCCGATCTGCTCGGAGGACAGCATCTTGTCGAAGCGCGCCCGCTCCACGTTCAGGATCTTGCCGCGCAGGGGCAGGATGGCCTGGAATTCGCGGTTGCGGCCTTGCTTGGCGGAGCCACCGGCGGAATCCCCCTCGACGATGAACAGTTCAGACTTCGCCGGGTCGCGTTCCTGGCAGTCCGCCAGCTTGCCGGGCAGGGAGGCGATGTCGAGCGCGCCCTTGCGGCGGGTGAGTTCGCGCGCCTTGCGGGCAGCCTCGCGCGCAGCGGCGGCTTCCACCACCTTGGCCATGATGGCCTTGGCTTCGGACGGGTGTTCTTCCAGCCAGCGTCCCAGCGTCTCGTTGCAGACGTTCTCCACCACGGGCCGCACCTCGGAGGAGACCAGCTTGTCCTTGGTCTGCGAGGAGAATTTCGGGTCCGGAACCTTGACCGAGACGACCGCCGTCAGCCCCTCGCGGCAATCATCACCGGTGAGGGAGACCTTTTCCTTTTTCGAGATGCCGGAGCTTTCGGCGTAGCTCGTGAGCTGGCGCGTCAGCGAGGCGCGGAAACCGGCCAGGTGCGTGCCGCCGTCACGCTGCGGGATGTTGTTGGTGAAGCACAGCACGTTCTCATGGTAGCTGTCGTTCCATTCCAGCGCGACCTCGACGCCGATGCCGTCCTTGTCGGCCTTGAGCATGATCGGGCCCGGCCCGATGGCGGACTTGGCACGGTCGAGATAGCGCACGAAGGCCTCGACGCCGCCCTCGTACATCAGCTCTTCGCGCACGATCTCGGAATGGCGCGCGTCTGTCAGCACGATGCGGACGCCGGAGTTGAGGAAGGCCAGTTCGCGCAAGCGGTGTTCGAGTGTCTTGTAGTCGAACTCGATCATCGTGAACGTGTCCTGGGAGGGCGTGAATGTCACCTCCGTGCCGCGCTTGTCCCCGGCGGGGCCAACCACCTTGAGCGGAGCCACCGCATTGCCATGGGCAAACTCGATGAAATGCTCGAAGCCAGCGCGCCAGACACGCAGCTTGAGCGAGATCGACAGCGCGTTGACGACCGACACGCCGACACCGTGCAGGCCGCCAGAGACCTTGTAGGAATTCTGGTCGAACTTCCCGCCCGCATGAAGCTGGGTCATGATCACCTCGGCGGCGGAAATGCCCTCCTCGGTGTGGATGTCGGTCGGGATGCCGCGACCGTTGTCGGTGACGGTCACCGAGCCTTCTGCGTTGAGCGTCACCGTCACCAGGTTCGCGTGGCCGGCCAGCGCCTCGTCGATGGCATTGTCCACCACCTCGTAGACCATGTGGTGCAGGCCCGAGCCGTCATCGGTGTCGCCGATATACATGCCCGGCCGCTTGCGCACCGCGTCCAGCCCCTTGAGAACCTTGATGGAATCCGCGCCGTAATCGTCGGCGGGGTCAATCGGCGGGTTGGTATCGGCCATGGTTCTACTCGGATCGGTCAAGAATGATTCGAGTTATGAACATAATGTGTCAGACGCCGGATTTCACCCCAAATCACGATTAAAAATCGAATGAATATCAGATGGTTAGATATTGTTTGTGGATGGTTCGTCGCACATGCCGGTTTTGCTGTCATCCCCGGCCGGAGCGCAGCGGAGGGGAAGGGGATCCACGACCCTTTTGGAGCGGTGGATCCCCTTCCCGACGCGTGCCGAGCCGCCGGGGATGACACCGACCCGCCTCAATATGGCAGGCCCACATAGTTCTCGGCCAGCGACGCCTGCGCGGCCTGCGACGAGAACAGATAGTCTAGTTCGGCGATCTGCATGCGCTGACCGAAATCGCCGTTTTCCGGAAAACGGTGCAGGATCGAGGTCATCCACCACGAGAAGCGCTCGGCCTTCCAGATCCGGGCCAGGGCGGTTTGCGAATACGCATCCAGCCCGGCCTGCGAGCCTTCGGCATAGCGCTCGATCAGCGCGTTCGACAGGTAATGCACGTCTCCGACAGCCAGGTTGAGGCCTTTCGCGCCCGTCGGCGGCACGATATGGGCCGCATCTCCCACCAGGAACAGGGCACCGAAGCGCAGCGGTTCGGCCACGA
>JANMHN010000344.1:0-7286 GCA_031375185.1 Allobosea sp.
GACGGGCAGCGCGCCTGCGACCGTCAGCAGCCTTGCGTCTTCCTTGGTGTAGATGTCGTTGGTGATGGCGCACAGATCGAACTCATCGCGCATCGCCTTGCACAACAGCTCCATCAGCGCCGTCTTGCCGGAACCGACAGGACCGCCGATGCCGACACGCAAGGGACCGTTCGGGGACAATGTCATGAGCGGAACAACCTCGAATACTGGGTTTCGTGCGACAAGGAAGCGATATCTGAGCGAAAGGCGCAAGCGCCAAGATCATCCAGCGTTGCGGTTGCCGCCTCCGCCGCCAGCGCGCTGATAGTGGGCATCAGCCCGGCCAGCACGCGCTGGCCATCGGTCTGGCCGACGATGCCAAGGCGCACGGCGGCGGAAACAAGGTTGGCGGCAAAGCCGAGCACAAAAGCGGGCAGGACATCCGCCAGAGCGATACCGTGCCCCGCTGCGGTGACGGCGACCGCGACGGGATAGGGCACATCGGCGGGCCAGGATGCGTGCAACTGCTCAATCGCCTCGCACGGATGCGCCGCGCGGCTGGCCAACACAAACGCGTTGCCCTGGGTGACGGTTTCCATGCGCCGCTCGGTCGAGTTGGCCATGGCGAGGCCAAGTTCGGCGATGCAAGCCACGTCCGGCCAGTCACCGGAAGCGGTGGCGCGCCAGCTTGCCGCCACCAGAATGGCGTCATTGCGGGCGGCACCGTGCTCGACCAGATCCGTGAGCCAGGCCAGCAATGTGGGCGCATCGCTGATGTCGCCAGCTTCCTGCGCCCATTCCAGCCCGTGCGAATAGGCAAAGGCCCCGACCGGGTAGCTCGGCGAGAACCATGTCATCAGCAAAAGCTGGTGCGAATTCAACGGCTTGGGACTTTGCGCGGGGAACCAGCCTTAGTGATCATGCTTGTGACGGGCGGGATGGCCATGGTCGTGGCTGTGGGAATGGGCATGCTCATGCTTGTGGTCATGATGGTCATGGCTGCGGCCATGCTCATGATTGTGGTCATGGCTCGCGACACTCAGCACGTCATGGGTGTGAACGTCGTGATGGTCATGCCCGCAGCCCGGTCCATGGACATGGCCGGGCTCGCCATGAGCGGGATTTTCAGCCGGTTTGGCATGGCCGTGTGACCCATGATCGTGATCCTGGGCGTGACCGCCATGATCGTAGGCACCACGCTCGGGTTTGAACGGACGTGTCACCTTGGTGAGGGAGCAGCCCTGTCCACGGATCATCTCGGCCAGGACATGATCATCCTCGATGTAGAGCGCATCATCCGTGATCTCGGCAGGCGTGTGGCGGTTGCCGATGTGCCAGGCGACACGCATCAGCCGGAGCGGATTCTCGGCCCTGATCTCGAGCAGCTCCTGCACGGCGGCATGGACCATCACCAGACGGCCATCCTCGAGCTTCAGTGCGTCCCCGTCGTTCAGGTCTGTCGCCTTGTCGAGATCGAGCAGGAATTCTGCACTGTCAACCATTGTCAGCATCACGCGGCGGCGCTGGCGATCCTCGTGGGTCAGCACCACCGTGCCCGTGATCTTGTCCGCCTTCACGGCGGCTTTGCGGACAACACTTGTGGCGCGGAGCATGGCTTGATCCCTTGTTCAATCATGTGAACATATAACAAGTCTGGCTAGCTTGCGCCACGGGCCAGAAATGCACCGTCCGAAAAAGTTTGTCGCCAAAAACGACATGCGGCCAATGCGCCAGCTTGACGCCAGCCATGGGGTGAGCATGGTCTTGGGGGAGAAAACCGCCTAGGGTGGAGTTCGGCAATTGCATGCGACGAGTGATCCAGGCCGATGAATGAACATGTGAGCGATCTTGCCGTTGCCGCCACTGTTGCCGCAGCCGGACCCCGGCAGCGCCACAAGAGCGTTGCCGTGGATGTCGGCGGTGTCGTGGTTGGCGGTGGCGCGCCGATCGTGGTGCAGTCGATGACCAACACCGACACGGCGGACATCGCCGCCACGGTCGCTCAGGTTGCGGCCCTGGCGCGCGCGGGGTCGGAGCTTGTCCGCATCACGGTTGACCGTGACGAGGCGGCTGCAGCCGTGCCCCATGTGCGCGAGCGGCTGGACCGGATCGGCGTCGACGTTCCGCTGGTCGGCGACTTTCACTACATCGGCCACAAGCTGCTGGCCGATCACCCGGCCTGCGCCGAGGCCCTGGCCAAATACCGGATCAATCCGGGCAATGTCGGTTTCAAGGACAAGAAGGACCGGCAGTTCAGCCAGATCGTCGAAATGGCGATCCGCCACGGAAAGACCGTGCGCATCGGCGCCAATTGGGGTTCGCTCGACCAGGACTTGCTCACACATCTGATGGACCTCAATGCCGCCTCGCGCCATCCGCTCGAAGCCCGCGCCATCACCCGCGAGGCCATGGTCCAGTCTGCGCTCCTGTCCGCCGCCCGCGCCGAGGAGATCGGCCTTGCCCGCGACCGCATCATCCTGTCGGCCAAGGTGTCCGGCGTGCAGGATCTGATCTCTGTCTACCGCGAACTGGCCCGCCGTTCAGACTATGCGATCCATCTGGGCCTGACCGAGGCGGGCATGGGCTCCAAGGGCATTGTTGCGTCTTCGGCTGCGCTGGGTGTCCTGCTGCAGGAGGGCATCGGTGACACGATCCGTTTCTCGCTCACGCCGGAGCCGGGCGGGGACCGCACCATCGAGGTCAAGGCGGCGCAGGAATTGCTGCAGACCATGGGGTTCCGCGCCTTCGTGCCGCTGGTGGCGGCATGCCCCGGTTGCGGGCGCACCACATCGACCGTGTTTCAGGAACTGGCGCGCGACATCCAGACCTGGATCAGCACATCGATGCCGGAATGGAAAACCCGCTATCCCGGCGTCGAGACGCTGAACGTCGCCGTCATGGGCTGCATCGTGAACGGTCCGGGCGAGTCCAAGCATGCCGACATCGGCATTTCCTTGCCGGGCACGGGCGAGGTGCCGACCGCGCCGGTCTTCGTCGACGGCAAGAAGGTCGCCACCTTGCGTGGCGACAGCATTGCGTCGGAATTCAAGAACATGGTCGATACCTATGTCGAACGCCGCTACGGCCATGCAGGCCGCAGCGCCCGATGACCCGAACCCATCCGTCATGCTCTTTTCCTGCACGCAGGCCTGACCCGCCACATGCGGACATGGCTGCACTTGCACGGCTGAACGGATGTGTTACAGCCGCGCGCCTTGTGGTGCAGTGCCGCATGCGCGGAGTTTGTTGATGTCTCCTGACCAGACGCCTCCCCCACACGAGGACCATAAATTCGGTCTTGGCGGTCCTTCACAGGCACATGGCGCCGATCACCATGGCCATGAGCATGTCAAATCCAGCTTCGCGACACTCGCATTGGGTGCCCTTGGCGTTGTCTACGGCGACATCGGCACCAGCCCGCTCTATGCGCTGCGCGAGACCATCAACGCTGCCATGAGCGGACAGATCGGCAGCCATGGCGGGGGTGGCGCCGCCATCGTGCGGGAGGTGCCGCGCGATATCGTCATCGGTGTCCTGTCTCTGATCCTGTGGTCGCTCGTCTTCGTGGTGACAATCAAATACGTGCTCATCCTCTTGCGTGCCGACAACAACGGCGAGGGCGGCACGCTGACCCTTGTGGCGCTGGCACAGCGCGCCGTCGGCAAGGCCAAGGGCACAGGCTGGGTTCTGGGGCTTGGCATGCTCGGGGCGGCTCTGTTCTACGGAGACGCCGTGATCACGCCGGCGATCTCCGTGCTCTCGGCGGTCGAGGGGCTGAAGCTCGTGACCCCGGCCTTCGAGCCGTATGTGGTCTACATCGCCTCGGCGATCCTCGTTGCCCTGTTCGCCGTCCAGAGCGGCGGCACGGAAAGTGTGGCCAAATGGTTCGGCCCGATCATGGGCATCTGGTTCCTGACGCTGGCGGGGCTCGGAATCTACCACATCCAGGACGATGTCGGCGTGTTTGCCTCGATCAACCCGCTTTATGGCGTGATGTTCTTTGTCAACCATCCGGGCGTGTCGCTGGTGGTGCTGGGCACGGTCTGCCTGGCCGTGACGGGCGCCGAGGCGCTTTATGCCGACATGGGCCATTTCGGGCGCGGGCCGATCCAGAGCGCCTGGTTTTTCATGGTGTTCCCGGCACTGTGGCTGAACTATCTGGGCCAGGGCGCGCTGATCCTGCATGACCCGACCACCATCGACAATCCGTTCTACAAGCTGGCACCTGACTTCCTGATCCTGCCGCTGGTCATCCTGGCCACCATCGCCACCATCGTCGCCAGCCAGGCGGTCATCACCGGCGCATTCTCGCTGACCCGGCAGGCGATCCAGCTTGGCATGCTGCCACGCATGGAAGTCCGCCACACCTCCGAGCACACCTCCGGGCAAATCTACATGCCGCGCGTGAACTGGATCCTGCTCGTGGTGGTTCTGGCACTGGTCTGGTCGTTCCGCTCATCTTCAAGTCTGGCAAACGCTTATGGCATTTCGGTTTTCGGCGCGATGATGGTTGATGCCATCCTTGCCTTCATCGTGATCTGGAAGGGCTGGCGCTGGAGCCTTGCCACGACCTGTTTCGTCATCCTGCCATTCCTCGCCATCGACGTCGCCTTCTTCTCGGCCAACATGCTCAAGCTGTTCCACGGTGGCTTCGTGCCCGTGTTGCTGGCTGCGGTGCTGGTGATGCTGATGGTCACCTGGGTCCGTGGCTCCGGCATCCTGTTCGAGAAGACGCGAAAGGCTGACGTGCCGCTGAAGGAACTTCTCGACATGCTGGCAAAGAGCCCGCCGCACAAGGTCAAGGGCACGGCCGTTTTCCTGACCGGAGACCCGATCGTCGCGCCCGCAGCCATGCTGCACAATCTCAAGCACAACAAGGTGCTGCACGAGAAGAACGCCATCCTGACGGTCAGGTCGCTGGATGTGCCGCGCATTCCGGAGGAAGAACGCGTCAGGATCGAGCCGATCTCGGACGGTTTCTGGAAGATGGAGATGCGCTACGGCTACATGGAAAGCCCGAACATTCCGCGCGGCCTCGCCATACTGCGCAAGCAGGGCTTCAAGTTCGACATCATGTCGACGTCGTTCTTCCTGTCCCGGCGTTCGATCAAGCCATCGGCCAATTCCGGCATGCCGATCTGGCAGGACAAGCTGTTCATCTCGATGGCCCGCAGCGCCACCGATGCGACGAGCTATTTCCAGATCCCGACAGGCCGCGTGGTCGAGGTCGGCACACAGGTCACGGTGTAATTCAAGGACTTATCACGAACGCCGTTCGGCCGCAAAACGCGCCGCAGCTCTCAGCGTGTCGGCATCAGGGCCAAAGCATTGCAGCGCGCCGATCGCGCCCGTGGCCAGCCGGTCGCGCTCCTGGCGGGCGGCCTCGAGCCCGATGGCAGCCACGAGCGTGGCCTTGCCGGCATGAGCATCCTTGGCCGTGGCCTTGCCCATGGCCTCGGGGCTGGCCTCGACATCCAGCACATCGTCCGCCACCTGGAAGGCCGCTCCCAGCGCCTGCCCGAATCCCGACAACGCCAGGCGCTCGCTGGGGGACACCTTGCCGAGGATCGCGCCCATTTCGACAGCCGCTGCGAGCAGCGCGCCAGTTTTCATGGCCTGCAGGCGGCGCACGTCATCCGGCAAGGGCGGGCCGTCGCGGCGGGTTTGTGGCTGTCGGCCCTCCGCCTCGAGGTCGAGCATCTGGCCACCGACCATGCCGGCAAGGCCCGAAGCGCGGGCCAGGGCCAGCACCAGATCGCAGCGGACGGCGGGATCGGCGGCGCTCCCCGGCTCCGCAAGGATCTCAAAGGCGAGCGTGAGCAGCCCGTCCCCCGCAAGAATGGCCGTGGCCTCGTCATAGGCCCTGTGGACCGTCGGCAGGCCACGCCTGAGATCGTCATTATCCATGGAGGGCAAATCGTCATGCACCAGCGAATAGCAGTGGACCAGTTCGATTGCGGTGGCGGCAGGCAGCGCCGCTTCAGGCGAGATTCCGAACAGTCCCGCGGTTTCGATCAGCAGAAACGGGCGCAGCCGCTTGCCTCCGCCAAGCGCGCCATGCCGCATGGCCGCCAGCAACCGCGCGGGACGGGCGATTTCATGGTCGCGTTGCCGGTCACTCAGGCATGCAGCAAGCGCCGACTCGACCATGGCGGCAATCTCGCCCAGCCTGGTTGAGAATGGGGCCATCATCTCGGTGGTGATTCCAGTGGTCGCGCTCATGTCCAAAATCACTCATGATGTCCAAAGGCGGGCCTTACCCATAACCGGCCCTGACACATCGAGAAAGCCACAACGAGAGAACAGTGTGACACAGAACGTCGAAACCGGCCCTCAACCCGCCCGGCAGGCAGCATCGGCAGCGCGCGCGCGCAGATGGACATGGCTATCGCTGAAGATGTCGGCGCTGGTCGTTGGCCTGGTTGTGCTCCTGCTCGGTGCGGCAACCATCCTGCCCATGCCATCGACACTGATGCTCTGGCGTTTTGCCACCGGCGAAAGCGTCAGCCGGACATGGGTGGGGCTGGACCAGATTTCGCCCGAACTGGTCCGCGCCGTGATCGCTGCGGAAGACCAGAACTATTGCAGCCATCGCGGCATTGATCTGGGCGCGTTGCGAGAGGTTCTGTCGGACGAGGACGGCCCGCAGCGCGGTGGATCGACGATTCCGATGCAGACCGTCAAGAATGTCTACCTGTGGCATGGCCGCTCCTATGTGCGCAAAGCGCTCGAACTTCCGCTGGCGCTTGGCGCGGACCTTGTCTGGTCCAAGCGGCGGACCATGGAGATTTATCTGAACGTGGTGGAACTTGGCGAAGGGCTGTTTGGCGCGGAAGCCGCCGCACAACGCTACTTCGGCAAATCCGCCGCCAGCCTGAACCGGCGCGAAGCTGCTGCGCTGGCGGCAGCCTTGCCCAATCCGCTCCTGCGCAATCCGGCAAGTCCTAGCTCCCGTGCGCGCACCAACAGTTTCCGCATCCAGCAGCGCATGGGCGGGCTTGGAGACAGGGCCGATTGCGCGCTTGCAAAAGGATAGATCGACCCTGATTCCGATTTTTCGCGACATGCTCTAGCCAGCCCGGAATTGAACGTGTATGGACCCGCTTCTGTTGAAGACCACGTCGCTGGCATTGGGCCTTGGTGCCTTTGCTCGCAAAGCGATGATCCCGGAGTTTCGTTATGGCCGTTCCAAAGAAGAAGACGTCGCCGTCGCGCCGCGGCATGCGCCGTTCGGCTGACGCCCTCAAGCAGCCCACCTATGTGGAAGACAAGGATTCGGGCGAGCTTCGCCGTCCGCACCATGTTGA
>JANMHN010000214.1:0-2461 GCA_031375185.1 Allobosea sp.
GAGTTTCATGCCGCACCGCGACCTTCTGAACGGCCGGTTTCCCCGCGTGGCAGCGGGGCGACAGCCTCATTGGAGATGAGCCATGGCAAAGAAGATTTCAGGCTACATCAAACTTCAGGTTCCGGCAGGTGCCGCGAATCCATCCCCGCCCATCGGTCCGGCACTTGGTCAGCGCGGTCTGAACATCATGGAGTTCTGCAAGGCCTTCAATGCGAAGACCGCGCAGATCGACAAGGGCACGCCGATCCCGGTGGTCATCACCGCCTATCAGGACCGCTCGTTCACGTTCGAGATGCGCCAGCCGCCCGTGTCCTTCTTCCTGAAGAAGGCAGCAGGCCTCAAGATCGGCAAGAAGCCCGCCTCCGGGTCCAAGACACCCGGCAAGGGTGCCGCCGCAGGCAAGATCACCGAAGCACAGCTTGTGGAGATCGCCGAAAAGAAGATGGTCGACCTCAACTGCTCGTCGGTCGACAGCGCCGTGTCCATGATCCGCGGTTCCGCGCGGGCCATGGGTCTTGAAATCACCGGTTGAGGAGGCAAGCCATGAGCAAGATTGCAAAGCGCGTCGCCGCATCCCGTGATGGCGTCAGCCGGACAAAACTCGTCGCCATCGACGAGGCCGTGAAGATGGTCAAGGAACGCGCCACGGCGAAGTTCGACGAGACCATCGAAATCTCCATGAATTTGGGCGTTGATCCGCGCCACGCCGATCAGATGGTCCGCGGTGTCTGCAACCTGCCGAACGGTTCGGGCCGCACGCTGCGGGTCGCCGTGTTCGCACGCGGCGCAAAGGCAGAAGAGGCGACCAAGGCCGGTGCCGACATCGTCGGGGCGGAAGACCTGTTCGAGATCGTCAACTCCGGCAAGATCGAGTTTGACCGCTGCATCGCGACACCGGATATGATGCCGCTCGTCGGCCGCCTCGGCAAGGTGCTCGGTCCACGCGGCCTGATGCCAAACCCGAAGGTCGGCACCGTGTCGATGGATGTGGTCACGGCGGTCAAGGCCGCCAAGGGCGGTTCGGTCGAGTTTCGCGTCGAGAAGGCCGGCATCGTGCATGCCGCAGTCGGCAAGGCCTCGTTCGATGCTGACAAGCTGGTTAGCAACATCAAGGCCTTCACTGATGCCGTATCGAAAGCCAAGCCGGCGGGCGCGAAGGGCACCTACATCCAGCGCGTCGCGATTTCCTCGACCATGGGGCCGGGCGTCAAGGTTGATCCGGCCACGGTCTGACTTTTTCTGACCTTACAGAAAATCATGGCCCCGCATCGCAAGATGCGGGGTTTTTCATGTCAGGCGATTGTTCCGACGGCTTTCAACTCATCGACAATCGGCCCGTTCAGGGCGGCCTCCAGATCGATCAGCGCCTTCACGATCACGCTGCCATCCATGACTCGATGATCGAAGGCCATGATCACCTCGACATCGCCATTGGGCGCGAACGGCCCATAGCTGATGAAATTGCTGAGCGGCGACACCGGCACGTCGATCATCGTGCCGCTCTGGCCGACCACAGAAATGCCGAATGTGCCGTAATATCCCGGACGCCATGCGCCTACATTGAAGGCGAGCCACCACATGAGACGCCGCACCGGCCAAGGCCAACGCGCCAGCCGCATGATCACGTCAAAATGCGTGACTTGGCTGATGGGGGCGGTGAGGGAGGTTTGCAATTCCCCCGCCAGATCGACCAGGCTTCGTTCCGCGGGAAACTTCAGCTTGGCCGGGAACAGCGCGGCCTCTCCCTGCCATGTGCGTTCGATCATCACAGAAGCGATGCTGCGGCTCGCTTCAGACAGTTGCGGCCATGGCAGTTTCACATAGGCGCGGCGCAAGGCAGGGGTCTGGGCAGCGACAAGCCCGTAGGCTTTCGTGAACAGCACGGTCCAGGGGATCGTGATGCCTGCCTCGCTCCGCGCCAAGCGCAAGCCTGCAATGTTGAGGGTGCGGCGCACGACACCAAGCGGCACGGAAAGCCTGACATGGCACATGTCAGCCATCACGCGGCGGGGAAGCGAGAGGGGGATGGAGGTGAACGGCATGAAGATGGCTATGGATGAAAGTGCAAGTGGCGGCTGGCAGCGAACCATGGTGATACACAGGTGTCATGCAAACCGTAAGATGCCTGGCGCCAAGACGCTTGAGCGTGCCGGGTGCGTTTCAAGATCCCGCCCTGATCTGTGAAGGACATGTTCGATGCTTGGCAATGACCTGAGGCTGCGCCCCGTGACCGTCATCACCGGTGCATCATCTGGCATCGGGCGCGAGCTTGCGCGGATGGCGGCACGTCATGATGAGGTTGTGCTCGTGGCACGCGACGGAGAGAAACTCGACACACTTGCAAAAGAAATTGGCGAGCGCGGTGGCGCTGCCCATGTGCTGGCCTGTGATCTCACGCTGCCAGGTGCGGTTGGCGCCATCATGGCCTATCTTGCGGACCATGGCCTGCACTGTGAAAGGC
>JANMHN010000430.1:0-2329 GCA_031375185.1 Allobosea sp.
CCATGTTGCCGCCGTCATGCACCTGCCGGACGAGGCCATCCACCATCTCGACCAGGCACGGCCCGCGCATGGTCTCGCCATCGAAGACCTGATGCGCCTTGACCAGCAGATGGCGGGGCGGAGAGGGTGACGGTGATTCCACAACTTGCCTGCACGGATTTGGAACGAGCCTTGACAATACCAGTAGGACACCATTTAGCTGGCCACAAGGCCGCATGGGCCAGGCGGCGGGATCGGGAACAGGCATGGATCGGCTGCACATCATCGGGGGCAGGCGGCTGGAAGGCGCGGTCACGATCGCAGGCGCCAAGAATGCCAGTCTTCCGCAGATTGCCGCTTCGCTTCTGAGTGACCATTCCCTGACACTGACGAACCTGCCCCATGTGTCTGACATCGACAACATGCTGGCGGTGATCGGCGCGCATGGGGCCAAGGTGACGCGGCACGATGCCCATTCGGCCACGATCAACCCGCGCGATGTGAACCCCGGCGAGACACCCTATGACACCGTGCGCAGGATGCGGGCGACCGTTCTTGTGCTTGGCCCGCTGCTGGCCCGCTTCGGCAAGGCGCGGGTCTCGTTGCCAGGCGGCTGCGCCATCGGCGCGCGCCCGGTCGATCTGCACATCAAGGCGCTGGTCGCGCTTGGCGCCGCTGTCGAGATCGAAGGCGGGATCATCGTGGCGGACGCTGGCGGCGGCCTCACCGGCGCGCGCATCGTCCTGGGTTCGCCATCGGTGGGCGCGACCGAAACCGCGATGATGGCGGCAACATTGGCACGGGGCGAGACCGAAATCATCAATGCGGCGCGGGAACCTGAGGTGGCGGATCTGGGAGAGTGCCTGACCGCGATGGGGGCCCGCATCGAAGGCGCTGGCACGCACCGGATCCTGATCGCAGGCCAGACCAGCTTTCGTCCAGCCACGCACCAGATCACGCCCGACAGGATCGAGGCCGGAACCTATGCCATCGCCGCCGCGATCACGGGCGGGCAGCTTGAGCTGACCCATGCGCGGCTAGAGCAGATGGCGGCGGTGGCGCAGGTCCTGGAGGCAGTCGGCGTCGACATCTGGCCGGGTGACAGGGGCCTGATCGTGTCGAGCAAGGGCGAGCTGAGGTGCGTCGACATCACCACCGAGCCCTATCCCGGTTTTCCCACGGACCTTCAGGCTCAGTTCATGGCGTTGATGACGCAGGCGCAAGGTGCCGCCATGATCCGCGAAACCGTGTTTGAAAACCGCTTCATGCACGTGCCGGAGTTGCAGCGCCTGGGTGCCGACGTGACGCTTCAGGGCACCACGGCGCTCGTGCGTGGCGGTTCAAGGCTCAAGGGCGCGCAGGTGATGGCGACCGATCTGCGGGCATCGGTCAGTCTGGTGCTGGCCGCGCTGGTGGCCGAGGGCGAGACGGTGATCAACCGGGTCTATCATCTGGACAGGGGTTATGAGCAGCTCGACGTGAAGCTCAGGCGCTGCGGGGCCGACATCACACGGCGCAAGGACTGATGACGGTGGCGGGCCAGAGCAGGTTCTTTCTCGGCGTGGATGGCGGCGGAACGGGTTGCCGCGCCCGTATCGAGGCCGCAGACGGCACAGTGATGGGGCAGGGATTGTCAGGTCCGGCCACGACCCGCCTCGGGATCGAACAGGCGTGGGCCTCGATCATGGCCGCAGTTCACGGCGCGCTTGAGGAAGCGGGGCTGGGTGATGCGGATCATGCGCTGATCGCGGCGGGGATCGGCTTGGCCGGTGTCGGGCGCAAGGGGGCCATGGAGGCGCTGGAAACCCTGCCGCATGGCTTCGCGCATCTCGCCTTCGTCAGCGACGCGATGGCGGCCTGTCTCGGAGCCCATTCCGGCAAGGACGGTGCCATCGTCATTGCCGGGACCGGCTCGGTCGGCATCGGGCGCGTGGGTGAGCGCGACCTGCGTGTGGGCGGCTACGGATTTCCGATCTCGGATGAAGGCAGCGGCGCTGAACTGGGCCTTCAGGCCGTCAGGCTGGCGCTTCGGGCACATGATGGCCGGCTTGAAGCAACGGCGCTGCTGAAGGATGTGATGCAACGCTTTAACCATGATCCTGCCGATGCCATCGCCTGGATGGATCAGGCAACGGCCACGAGCTATGCAACGCTTGCACCACTGGTGATGCGACATGCCGACCAGGGTGACGCTGCCGGCCGCCGCATCGTGCAGGCCGCCGCAGAACAGATCGATGCTCTGGTCAGGGCGTTGTTCGAGCAGGGCGCACCACGCGTTGCGCTGCTGGGCGGACTGGCCAGCCCCATCGAACCGTGGCTGTCTCCGGATGTGCGCCGACGCCTCAAGCCC
>JANMHN010000215.1:0-3605 GCA_031375185.1 Allobosea sp.
TATTACCTGACATGGCTGTGTGCCTTTTTCGGTCCGGCGCGCGAGGTGCAGGCCTTTTCCACGCGCCTGTTCGACGACAAGGGCACGGGGCAGAGCCCTGCTTCGCTGGCGGCCGACTACTCCGTGGCCAACATCGTGTTCGAAAGCGGTGTGGTGGCGCGGCTGACCTGCGGGCTGGCAGCGGCAAGGGACCGCTCGATGCAGATCGTGGGCGACGACGGCACCATCATCATCGATGATGGCTGGAACAGTCGCTCGCCGGTAAGGCTCGTGCGTCCGCGCCATGAGGGAGAACGCCTTGGCGCAAGGCTCAGGCGCGTGGCGACGGAACGTCTCAACCGGGTGCTGCCGGGCCACCTCTGGGCCGGCGCGCGGCTGCCGCTCAGACCTGCCAGCCATGCCCTTCCGGCCTATCCGTCGCGGATCGATTTCATGCGCGGGCCGGCAGAGCAGGCGAGGGCGATCCGCGAGGGGCGGGTCCCTCGCCTGTCGTCCGCATTCGCCTTGCACGTCACCGAGCTGGCACTGGCGATCCAGAATGCTGGCACGCAACATGGCACTGTCAGGCTGACATCGCGTTTCGATGCTTTGCAACCGCCTGCGTGATCACCCCCTGAGATTGCGCCTGAGATCATCGATCACGCGCAGTGCCGCCACGCTGTCAGACAGCGGCATCGCAGGGCTTTCCGTGAGGCCTGCCAGCAGGCAGCGGCTGACCTCCTCGATCTGATGGCCAAGCCCGTTGCCGCGATACGGCTTGACGATCACACGGTTGTTGCGTGGATTGAAAGGCCTGACGGCTGCACGCAGGGATTGAGAAATGCCGGTGGATGCGCCGCCCGGCCATGCAACGGGTGCTTCAGGGTCCATCTCGGGCCGCATCGCGCCGCCGCGCGTGAGGGTGAGGGAGGATGGGCTGTTCAGCGGCCTGTGCAACCTGATGCGGCCTTCTGTTCCGACAATCAGGGCCTCGTTCGCGCCTTCATTGTCCAGCGCGCAGGAGAGCGTGGCCGTGCCCTTGGCAAAAGCGAGCGTGATCGCCGCGCGCGCCTCGACGCCCGTTGGCGCCAGCACGCCGCTTGCGGTCCAGCTTACGGGATGGCCCATGAACAGCATGGCGAGCGACAGCGGATAGACGCCCAGGTCCAGCAAGGCGCCACCGCCCAGGACCGGGTCATAGAACCGGCTGTCGGGCCTGAAGGGCTGGTGATATGACAGATCGCCATGGAATTCGCGGATCTCGCCCAGCACGCCCTCGGTGACCAGACGGCGCGCCTCGACAATGGCAGGCAAAAACCGCGTCCACATCGCCTCCATGCAGAATACGCCTGCGGCCTGCGCGGCATCCGCGATGTCCTGCGCATCGGCTGCGCTGCCAGCCAGCGGCTTTTCGCAGAGCACGGCTTTTCCGGCGGCGATGGCCTCAAGCGCATGCGCCTTGTGAACGGTGTTGGGCGAGGCGACATAGACGGCGTCGATCTTGCCGGTCTTGAGCATCATGCCGATGTCGAAAAAGCCAAGCGCCTCGCCGCCTGCCGCTGCCGCGAAGCGCTTGGCCTTGTCCAGATCGCGCGAGCAGACCGCGCCAAGGATGTTGCCTGGCGTTCCGGCAAGGGCATCCGCGAATGTCGCGGCAATGCGGCCCAGCCCGATGATCCCCCAGCGGATCGTTCGTGTCGTCATCACGGCCTCCGGCGAACTTGGCATTCAGACCAGCAAACCATGCCGCAATGACGAAAGTCTTGCGAGGCGCTGCAAAACCGGATGACGTGACAACGAAACGGCTGGACAGGCAAAAAGCGACAGACTATATCCCGCCCACCAACGCGCTGCGGTTCAGGCCGTGCGCTGGCGCCCGAGTAGCTCAGTTGGTAGAGCAAGCGATTGAAAATCGCTGTGTCACTGGTTCGATTCCGGTCTCGGGCACCATTTTTCTCCATGCCGAAGTCCATCAAACAGCCGCTTGCCAGATGGCGCGGCAGACCTTAAGCATGTGGCATGATGACGCCTGACGTATCCATGCTCTCCGCCTGCTGCGACATGATCGCGGATGGGTTACGCATGGACGATGATGTGTCTTCGCTTCTCGGCGCGCTGCTTCTTATCAGCCCCTGAGGGCCGTCCGGGCATTGGGCCTGGGCTCTCAGGGGTTTGCGAGTGACGCCCCCTGAACACCCTCCCGCAGACCGGCCATCGAGCTTCGAGACGCGGACCAGGCACAGACCGACAAGGAACATCACCATGGCCAAAGACCGCATCCTGATCTTCGACACCACCTTGCGCGACGGCGAGCAATCGCCCGGCGCGACCATGACATTCGAGGAAAAACTCGAGATCGCCGACATGCTGGACACGATGGGCGTGGACATCGTCGAGGCCGGGTTTCCGATCGCCTCGAATGGTGACTTCGAGGCTGTTCATGCCATCGCCAGGCGACTGAAGCGCGCAACGGTGGCAGGCCTTGCCCGCGCCATCAACGCCGACATTGACCGGGCCGGGGAAGCGGTGCGCGTGGCGCAGCGCGGACGCATCCACACCTTCGTGTCGACCTCGCCGATCCATCTCGAACACCAGATGAAGAAGACGCAAGCTCAGGTGCTCGACATCATCGTCGCCACCGTGGCCCGTGCCCGCAACCTGGTCGAGGACGTTGAATGGTCAGCGATGGACGCGACCCGCACGCCGCTCGATTATCTGTACCAATGCGTCGATGCCGCGATCAAGGCCGGGGCGACCACGATCAACCTGCCGGACACGGTGGGCTACGCCACGCCGGACGAGCACCGCGCCATGTTCAGGAGCGTGCGCGACAATGTGGCCAACAGCGACAAGGCGATCTTCTCGGCCCATTGCCATGACGATCTCGGCCTCGCCGTCGCCAACTCGCTGGCGGCGCTGGAAGGCGGCGCGCGGCAGATCGAATGCACCATCAACGGCATCGGTGAACGGGCCGGAAACACCGCGCTCGAAGAGATCGTGATGGCCATCCGCACACGCAGCGATGCCTATCCGTTCGAGACGGGCATCGAGAGCAGGATGCTCACCCGCGCCTCGAAGATGGTATCGAACGCCACGTCCTTCCCGGTGCAATACAACAAGGCCATCGTCGGGCGGAATGCGTTTGCGCACGAGAGCGGCATCCACCAGGATGGCATGCTGAAGAACCAGACCACCTACGAGATCATGACGCCGGAATCCGTCGGCGTGCAGAAGACGTCGCTGGTGATGGGCAAGCATTCGGGCCGCGCCGCCTTCAAGGACAAGCTGAAGGCGCTGGGCTACGAGCTTGGCGACAACCAGATCGAGGACGCGTTCGTGCGTTTCAAGGCGCTGGCCGACCGCAAGAAGCATGTCTACGACGAGGACATCGAGGCGCTGGTCGACGACAACATCGCCACCGCCCATGACCGGGCCAAGCTGGTGTCGCTGTCTGTGATCGCCGGCACGCGCGGGCCGCAGCGCGCCACGATGAAGATCGAACTGGACGGCAGGATCATCACCGAAGAGGCCGAGGGCAACGGGCCGGTGGATGCCACGTTCAATTGCATCAAGGCCATCATGCCGCACGAGGTGGTGCTGGAGCTTTATCAGGTCCATGCCGTCAC
>JANMHN010000048.1:0-2386 GCA_031375185.1 Allobosea sp.
ATGAAGATACGGGCGGATGTTGTCATGGGATCGATCCGGGCTGATGGGGATGAATGACTGGCTTGGGATGTTGAGGCGTCGTTTCAGACCATAAAAAAAGCCGCGGCTGATGCGCGGCTCGACCTGACATGGCATGGGCCACGTGTCATCGGACCTGCGCGGTCAACCAATCAAAACGACGTCGGACAAGGTGAAGTTCCATAGATCGGGTATGCTGACACCTGCAAAAGATGTCAAGATTGGCTGGATTCTATTAAGCACCCGCTCGCGCGCGGATTTTCATCGGGTGCATGATCCGACCGTGGGCGAACAAGCAAACGAGATGGATTAAGCCAAGACTGCACAGACACTTGTGACTGTCACCCCATGATGTGATTCAACCTGTTCAGCCCATGAATCAACATCATGAGAGATTGATTCATGAGAGATTGATTCACGAGAAATTGATTCACATGGCTTCACCTCTCCGCCCTGTCCCTTACCACGGTGTAGATCAACCACGGCAGGATCAGCGTCGAGGTGGAGAGCAGGATGCCGATGCCGCGCCAGAACTGGGCGTTGTCCGGTGCCTGACCATTGAAGGACGGCACCAGATGGATCGACCAGATGAGGACCAGCGGCGTGATGAAGGCCACTGCGGCCAGGATCAGCCGAAACGGCAACGCCGTACGCCATGTGGTGCAGATCAGGACGGAGGGGAGCGCGATCAGCACCACAGCCACGACGGCCAACACAATGCGAAACATGGTTTCCTCTGTTCCCTTGAACGGGCCAGCAACTGACAAGGCCGGGGCAAAGTCAAACAAAAAGGGCGGCTTTGCAGCCGCCCTTGATCGATCTTGAGGAGATGGTCCGATATCAGCGCTTCGAGAACTGGAAGCTGCGGCGAGCCTTGGCCCGGCCATACTTCTTGCGCTCGACCACGCGGCTGTCGCGGGTCAGGAAGCCTGCCTTCTTCAGAGCGCCGCGAAGCTCCGGCTCGTAATAGGTCAGCGCCTTGGACAGGCCATGGCGCACCGCACCGGCCTGGCCGGACAGGCCCCCGCCCTTGACGGTGACATTGACGTCATACTGCTCTTCGCGGTTGGCGACCTGCAGGGCTTGGTTGAGAATCAGGCGCAGCACGGGACGCGCGAAATACACGGGCAGATCGCGGCCATTGATCACGATCTTGCCCTTGCCGGGCTTGATCCAGACGCGGGCGACAGCATTCTTGCGCTTGCCGGTGGCATAGGCGCGGCCCTGCTTGTCGAGCTTCTGGACATGCTTGGGAGCTTCAACAGGAGCAGCGGAGCCGCCCTTGAGCTGTTCGAGAGACTGAAGGATTTCGGCCATGCTCAAGCCCTCGCATTCTTGCGGTTGAGTGCTGCAACATCCACGGCTTCAGGCTGCTGGGCAGCGTGAGGATGTTCCGTGCCCTTGTAGACACGCAGATTGCCGAACTGGGTGCGGCCAAGCGGGCCGCGCGGCAGCATGCGCTGCACAGCCTTCTCGACAATCCGCTCAGGAAAGCGGCCCTCGAGAATGAACTTGGCAGAGCGCTCCTTGATGCCGCCGATATAGCCAGTGTGGTGGTAATACACCTTCTGGTCCTTCTTGCGGCCTGTCAGCAACACCTTTTCGGCGTTGATGACGATGACATTGTCGCCACAGTCGACGTGGGGTGTGAAGGCGGCCTTGTTCTTGCCACGCAGACGGATGGCGACCAGGGCAGCCAAACGACCGACCACAAGACCGGAACCGTCAATCACAACCCACTTCTTTTCGACTTCGGCGGGTTTCAGCGAGCGTGTCGCCGTGGTGAGCGCTGTCATGACAGACTCCTACCCGTTGGAGGACGTTGGAAACGGATGCCGCAATGGCGTTGAGGCCAAGGCGGCGGGTGTGCGCGGTGTATGGGGGAAGCTGTGCGGGTTGTCAATGATGGAGAAGTGCGGGGATATTGCTCAAATCATTCATTGATATGGCATTTTCTGAAAAGGTATTATTTTACCTTATTGGATAGTCCGTCATTGCGAGCGCAGCGAAGCAATCCAGCATCGCGGCGCACCAAGGCTGGATTGCTTCGCTGCGCTCGCAATGACGACTATGTCCGGTCCGGTATCGAATACGTCCCGGTCGCGTGGCAGACCATGTCCGGATGGCCATCAGAATAGATCGCCACCTCTCCGACAGCCAGGCGCTTGCCGAGCTTCAAAAGCTTGCACTCGCCCATCAACGCCACCTGTCCCGGCTTGCGCAGGAAATTGAACGAGAGGTTGGTCGTCACCGCCAGCCCGACCGGCCCGATCTGGGCCAGGATAGCAACATAGAGCGCCAGATCCGCCAGCGCCATCATCGTCGGACCCGAGATGGTGCCGCCGGGGCGGATCAGCTTCTCGTGGTA
>JANMHN010000051.1:0-6954 GCA_031375185.1 Allobosea sp.
CCAGCGTTTTACTTCGCCGAGGCCTATCACCAGCAGTACCTCGCCAAGAACCCGTCCGGTTATTGCTCCATCGGCGGCACGGGCGTCACCTGCCAGATCGGCACCGGCGTTGGGGTGTAGGGTAACCGGCGCGAACATAGAGCAGTGTCATGGCCGCCCTTGTGGCGGCCATCTCGATGTGAAGGGCTCCAAGGAGCCGAGATCACCGGCACAAGGCCGGTGATGACACTGGGGTTTGGCGCGCGCCCACCCTTGCCCTTGTCCCGAGGCAATGCCAGAACCGATGGGCATGCGAGGGCCGGATTCCATGATTGAGAAACTGCTGGAGAAATTCCTGTTCGGCAGCCGCTGGCTGCTGGCCCCGTTTTACGTGATGCTGGTGATTGCCCTGTTTGCCCTGCTGCTCAAGGCCGGGCAGGAGACCGTGCATTTCATGCTGACGGCGTGGGTTGCGACAGAATCCCAGATCATCCTCGGCGTGCTGGCGCTGATCGATCTCACCCTCACAGGTTCGCTGATCATCATCGTGATCTTCTCGGGTTATGAGAATTTCGTCTCCAAGATCGAAGCGGATGACCACAAGGACTGGCCCGAATGGATGGCCAAGATCGATTTCAGCGGCCTGAAACTCAAGCTCGTCTCATCCATCGTGGCGATTTCGGCCATCCAGGTGCTCAAAGCCTTCATGAACCTGAAGAACATCGGCGACCGCGAACTGATATGGCTCGTCGGCATCCACATGATGTTCGTGCTCTCGGGGCTGCTCATGGCCTTGACAGACAAGTGGAGCGGAGAGGGTAAGAAGGGGTAAGGGCGCGTTACCCGGCACCGTCATACCCGGCCATGACAGATGAGTAGCGGGTCGCTGGTCTCCGAAAATTGCTTGTCGCAACTATCGTCCTCTTTAAATTTCAATAGAAATAATATCTTTTGAGTGTATCCTGATGATACCTGCGTTCAATCCACAATTCTCCGCTAACAATTGAAATAGCAAATTTAAATTGGCGTATACTGATAAAATTTTATCAAATACATCATCCAAATTTTGATTCTCACTAATGAGCGGACGAACATACTTCTGCAATCCATTTTCAACTGAGGGACCCTTCACATATCCCCAGCCTTCCGCGAAAAGCATCCCATACGGTCGCTTGTGAACAAATCTGTTGCGCAAGGTGGATGCCTCAGCGAGCCAGCCGTCCAGCTGCCACTCCGTTTCTTGTGCAACCGGAGGCCTCACCAAGTTCTTCGTTTTCAGAAGGTCCAATAGCGGATCATTTGAACTGCTTATGGTTCCAAGAGCTCTACGAAGTTTCTCCATTGAGTCGAGACGTCTTTTCTTTGGATCTTTCGCCCCGATCCGGTGGGCGATCAACTCACCCAGATAGTCTCGCGCCGCACCAAAGTGGAGGAAGAATGAGTGAATATGGACAGACAAAATAGGGTCTTGTGCTGGATCACTCCATTTAACTTCGTCGGATTTTCCTGAAAATAAGTGGTTGGTCAGTTGTTCATTGTAAAATTCTGAAATCTGCTCGACATTAACGTCCATACCTCGAAGGTTAAGGCTGATCGATCTCGCGAGACGTTCTTGAGATGTGTACTTGTCGATAACATTTGCAACCTTGTCAAAACTTGGATTGCCCATCGCACTCAGAGTTGCATTCGAGCGCTCTCCAAGGATGTTCGCCGCAATATGACCCCATAGGTCAGAAGGGCCTTGGGAGTGATCTTTCCGATCAAGAAGAATTGGGTACCACCGAGAGCTATAGCTTCCTTCATGCCATCCAAAACTCTGAAGGGCGATGGATGTCACACCAATGTCTCTCGCCAGTTTTTTGAGTTCCGACTCGGACAGAAAACCTATTCTGGATACTTTTCCCTCATAACGCACAGGGCCTACCACCCAACGGACAGCGCCTCCGACGAGAGTACGATGTGCTCGAATGCCGCCACTGAAATGAATACAAAAACATTCGCCATCAGCTTGACGAACAATCGGACTGGCATAATCAACTTTCATTGAAACCTGTATTCAAAGTAGTGGCAGAGTTACGATGATGTGATGTCAATGGTTCAAATCACTCACCCGCCCCGCCTCTCCGCCACCCGATACACCTCATTCCGCTCACGCTTGCCCACCGCGACCACCAGCACGAGCATCTGCCCGTCCCTGACTTCATACACCAGCCGAAACCCGGCGTTGCGCAGCTTGATCTTGTAGCGTTCCTCTGCGCCATGGAGGCGGGCTGAGGGCACTTTCGGGTTTTGCAGGTGCTCGGTGAGTTTGGTCTTGAACTGCTCGCGCGTCACGCTGTCGAGCTTGCGCCATTCCTTCAGCGCCTCGTCGAGGAACGCCAGCTCATGGCTCATCCCAGTTCAAAGCTCATTGAGAGTGACCTTGTGGATGGCCTGGCCTTCGCGTGCATCGGCGATGGCGTTCAACTCCAGGTCTTCCAGCCGCTCCAGCATCGCCTCATAGGCCTTGGCGGGCACGCAGTAGAACACCGGCTCATTGCGGTTCAGGATGGCGACCGGGAAACCTTCCCCGGCTGCAACAGCGCCCATCGGGTTCTTCTTGAGTTCAGACACGCTGGCGCTGGTGGCGGCAAGGATTGAATGGGCCATGGCGATCTCCCTAAGGGGGTCTTGAATAGCACCCTTAACCGGTCTTTTCAACCGCACCCTCTGGCTCGCGAAGCGCTGCCCGATGTCTCAGAACAGATGCACCAACCCCGGCGCGAACAGGCCGATGGCGGTGAAGGCTGCGCCGACAATGCCGAGTGCGCCAGCGATCCAGGCGAGGCCCACTGCCCCGGTGATGACGGTGGCCGAGGCCAGCACGATGCCGATCTGGAAGGCGGCGGAGGCGATTTCGAAGTCGTGGTAGCGCTTGTAGCTCTTGTCGCGCTTGGCCTCGGCCTTTTTGGCGCGGTCCGAGAGTTCGCGGCGGCCTTCCCCTGTCGCAGGCTCGCTTTCCCAGCGGTCGGCCGTGCTGCGCCAGGCCGTGATCTGCCTGGTCATGGCCTCACGCGCCGGGCTTTCCGGCGCGGCGTCGCGGGTGATCGCAAGTTCCTCGCCAGCCGTCCGCACCACCGTCTGGCGGATTGAGCGGGCCTGGAAGAACGCCCACAGGTTAGAGGCTTCGACATTGGCATTGATCGCGTCGGTCTGGGCCGATTTCGCCATCGTCTCGGCAATGGCGAGAAACAGGGCGAAGACCGCGATCAGAAGCGCGATCTTCTTGTTCGAGGCATCAAGATGGCCATGGCCGCCAGACATGAGAAACTCCAGGATAAGGACAGTGTGGCGTCGCTCATGCCTGACTCATGCCCGGCTCACAACAAGGCATTGTGCGATGGCAGGATATCCTCTGCCTGAATGCGTCAGTTTGCGCCGGCCTGCCGGCAAGGACACGTGCGGGTTTCGCGATGCTGGCAGGACAGGGCTGGCAGGACAGGGCCACGGAACCAAACGACAGGTTGATGGTTTGTGGAAAAACCAATGTCTTTAGCATCCAAACGATGGAGGCCCGAATGTTCCGCAAACATGTCTTGAAACCTGTCCTGGCAGCGGCGATGGCCGCACCGTGCGGCTTGGGCGCGCTGGCACAGCAGCCCCCGCGCGATCCCACCGATCAGCAGCCGAGAGCGGCGCAAAGGGCCGAAGTTGCACAGTCCGAAGGGGAGCACCTGTTCAGCAGCCTGCGCCAGCAACCTGTTTATTCCGCCGACAACACCAACACGGGCATGGGCGAAATCTATGATCTTCTCATCGAGCCGGGCGGTTCGATCAAGGCGGTCATCGTTGATGTCGGGCGCGGAACGAGCAAGACCCGCCTTGCCATACCGCTGGCCCAATTCGACATTCAGCGGCTAAGAGCGGCTGGCGCCGAGCCCCGCAGCGTGAAGGTCATCCTCAAGACAAGCCCGGAGCAATTGGCTGCTCTGCCCGTTTTTGTTCCACGTGATCCCAATGTGGCACCGTGAGGGGTCCATCGCGGTGATATAACGCCACCTGTGAGGATCCGTGCTTAAGCGCATGAGCGCGGCGGACGCCGCGCGTGCGTTCGCGGGCTTCAAGAGCGCCACGGGCGCTCTTGATCGGTGCAAGCACCGACCGCCCGCCTTGTCCGGCCCGGCCACGATACGTCGGCCGTGCGTTCGCCCCCTTTGAAAGCTCCACTGGAGCTTTCAATCGCCGGAGGCGACCGGGGGCTCACCCCCCGATATTGAACGCGGCGAGCGCTGCCATGTTGACGATGTCGCTGTCCTTCGCGCCGAGCGGCACGATCTGCACCGGCTTGTCGAGGCCGACGATGAGCGGGCCGACCACGGTCGAGCCGCCGAGTTCCTGCAGCATCTTGGTGGCGATCGAGGCCGAGTGGAAGGCCGGCATGATCAGGATGTTGGCGGGCTGGGAGAGGCGGCAGAACGGATATTGCGCCATCAGGTCGCGGTTGAGCGCGACATCGGCAGCCATTTCACCGTCATATTCGAAGTCGACCCGCATGCCGTCAAGGATCTTCACCGCCTCGCGCACCTTGTCCGAGCGTTCGCCCTCCGGGTGCCCGAAGGTCGAGAAGGCCAGCAGCGCCACGCGCGGCTCGTAGCCAAGCCTGCGGCCCACCCCCGCAGCCTCGATGGCGATCTCGGACAGTTCCTTGGCCGTCGGCATCTCGGTGATGGCCGTGTCGGCCACCAGCACGTTGCGCCCGCGTGACAGCACCAGCGACACGCCGATCAGCTTGTGGCCGGGCTTTTCATCAATGACATGGCGCACGTCTTCGAGCGCGATGGAATAATTGCGGGTGACCCCGGTGACGAGGCCATCTGCATCGCCAAGCGCCACCATGGCGGCGGCGAAGTGGTTGCGGTCATTGTTGATCAGCCGCTGGCAATCGCGGAAGAGGTAACCCTTCCGCTGCAGGCGCTCGTAGAGGAAGTTGGCATAGGCCGAGTTGCGCCTGGACAGGCGCGCGTTGTGGATCTCGATGTCCTTGCCTTCCAGTTCCACGCCCAGCAGCGTGGCGGTTTCGGTGATGCGGTCCTCCCGGCCCACCAGGATGGCGCGGCCCAGCCCCTGGTTGACGAACGAGACGGCGGCGCGGATGACCTGCTCCTCCTCGCCCTCGGCGAAGACGATGCGCTTGGGGTAGCGCCGCACGCGCTCGAAGATGCGGTTCAGCGTACCGGCCACCGGATCGCGCCGTGCCGAAAGCTGTGCCACATAGCCCTTCATGTCGACGATGGGCTTGGCGGCGACGCCCGTGTCCATCGCGGCCTTGGCGACGGCGGGCGGGATCATGGTCATCAGGCGGGGGTCGAACGGCACCGGGATGATGTACTCGCGCCCGAACTTGGGCCGCGCGCCCTGATAGGCGGCAGCCACCTCATCGGGCACGTCCTCCTGCGCAAGCGCGGCCAGCGCTTCGGCGGCAGCGATCTTCATCTCCATGTTGATGGTGCGGGCCCGGCAGTCGAGCGCGCCGCGGAAGATGTAGGGGAAGCCCAGCACGTTGTTGACCTGGTTGGGATAGTCCGAGCGGCCCGTCGCCATGATGGCGTCATCGCGGATGTCGGCCACTTCCTCGGGCGTGATTTCCGGGTCGGGGTTTGCCATCGCGAAAATGATCGGGTTCGGCGCCATCGACTTGACCATGGCGGGCGTCACGGCGCCTTTCTGGCTCAGGCCGAAGAAGGCATCCGCGCCATTCAGCGCATCGGCCAGCGTGCGGGCGTCGGTGACGACGGTGTGGCCGCTCTTCTGCTGGTTCATGCCCTCGGTGCGCCCGCGCCAGATCACGCCCTTGGTGTCGCACAGCATGACGTTGTTCGGCGCAAAGCCCATGGCTTTCAGCAGTTCCGTGCAGGCAATGCCCGCCGCGCCCGCGCCGTTCACCACAAGCCGGGTGGATTTGATGTCGCGGCCCGTCAGCTTCAGCGCGTTGAGCAGGCCTGCTGCGGCGATGATCGCGGTGCCGTGCTGGTCGTCATGGAACACCGGGATGTCCATGAGTTCGCGCAGGCGCTCCTCGATGATGAAGCACTCCGGGGCCTTGATGTCCTCAAGGTTGATGCCGCCGAAGGACGGCCCGAGATAGCGCACGGCGTTGATGAACTGCTCCGGGTCTTCAGTGTCGATTTCGAGGTCGATGCTGTCGATGTCGGCAAAGCGCTTGAACAGCACCGCCTTGCCTTCCATCACCGGCTTGGAGGCCAGCGCGCCGAGATTGCCCAGCCCAAGGATGGCTGTGCCGTTGGAGATCACCGCCACAAGGTTGCCGCGCGTGGTGTAGTCATAAGCCTTGGACGGGTCTTCGGCGATGGCCAGAACCGGCACGGCGACACCGGGCGAATAGGCGAGGCTCAGGTCGCGCTGCGTCGCCATCGGCTTGGTCGGCACGATCTCGAGCTTGCCTGGCTTGCCCTGCGAGTGAAACAGCAGGGCTTCCTGGTCCGTGAAGGTGGGACGGGGCCGCTTGACCATGTGGGTGTTCCTTGAAAGGCGCTGTGGCCGCGTTGGCACAGTACTTCTGGAGAGAGCCGCAACCTAGAGATAGCGCCGCCCCCGCGAAAGCCCTGATTTGAGCGGAAGCGGAAAAGATGGTGGTCGATAACTGGGTTGCTTGCCTCGAAGCGTCCGTTCCCACCAACCAACCAAAGTCATCCCGGCCTTGAGCCGGGATCGCTCAGGGAGCGCATTTGCCTTTTCATCAGCGCAACCGCCCGATCCGATCCCGGCTCAAGGCCGGGATGACGGCACGCTTTCGGGGTCATTTTCGCACGCTTTTCTGTTCACGGCCTCGCGCCAAGGGATGAAATGCGAAGCCTGATCAGCTAGGTGTTCTGGATGCTTGATCCTGCCGCCAGCGCCATGCCAGAGGCCGACCACAAGGTCACGCCCTCCATGGCGCAATATCTAGAGATCAAGGCCGTCAACCCTGACAGCCTG
>JANMHN010000089.1:0-5529 GCA_031375185.1 Allobosea sp.
CGCTGCGATATCAATCGTATTGTCTCCAATGGTTCGAGTACAATTGGTAAGGATTATTGAGGTGTTTATTTTTGCAATGCAGCATCTCTAAATAATGATCAATTAAATAATTCAATAATTTATTTTGAAACACGTGTCGACGAATTATATAAAAATTATTACTACGAGCATACATTTTTAATAATATATTGTTTAATGCTTTCAGTATGCTTTCTCATGGTGCTGATTTTATTCAACTATGTTTTCAAGTGGATTATTGCTGGAAAAAGATAAATATAAATCGTATAAATTATTATAATGGCGTCCCGTTCCTACTATCCCGTCATGGTCGGGTCGATCCACGGATCAAGTCCGAGGACACCATGACGGGGTTGGCTTGCAACAACGAAATACTGTTTGCCTCCAGCCCACGCCCCTTACCCTCAGAAATCCAGGAACGGGCTGGTATAGGCCACGACCACACCGGTGGATCCGAAGCCGACGATGTCGGCTTTGCCGTCGCCGTTCACGTCAGCCAGTTCGCGGTGGTAGAGGTTGTCAGTTGTCCAGCCGCCAGCCGCGCCGGGCCCGAAATTGTTGGCTAGAACGTTGACGGGCGCGCCGAACGCGCCGCCGCCGGTGGCGAGCGCCACATTCACGCCCGTGCCATCGAAGCCGACGATGTCGGCCTTGCCGTCGCCGTTGACGTCGGCCACATCGCGCCGGAAGGTATCGTCCGAGGTCCAGCCCTGGTTGACGCCGAAGGCCGCGAGCTTCAGCGTCACGGCACCGAAGGTGCCGCCGCCGGTGGCGAGTGCCACATAGACGCCGGCCCCGCCAAACCCGATAATGTCAGCCATGCCATCGCCGTTCACATCGGCCAGGCGGCGCGGCACGAAATCATCGCTCGACCAGGCACCCGCATTGCCGTTCGTGCCGAACTCGTTGACGCGCAGAACCGCACCTGCAAACTGCCCACCGCCCGTGGCCAGGGAGACCAGGGCGCCAGCGCCGCCGAAGCCGACGATGTCATCCTTGCCATCGCCGTTCACATCGCCCAATTCGCGCGGAAAACGGTTGTCACTGAACCAGCCGCCAGCGGCATCATTGGTGCCGAACTGGCCAAGCCCGAGGACCGCGGAGTCGAACGAGCCGTCGGCCCTCGCCAGCGAGACGAGCACCCCTGCCCCGCCGAAGCCGACGATATCGGCCCGGCCGTCACCGTTCACATCCGCCATCTTGCGCGGGAAGCGGTCGTCGCTGCCCCAGCCGCCCGCGTCACCGTCCGTGCCGAACTGGGCGAGCTTCAGAGTGTAGTTGGTGAAGGAACCGCCAGCGGTTGCGTATGACACGTAGACGCCAGCGCCGCCAAAACCGACAATGTCGGCCTTGCCGTCGCCGTTCACGTCCGCCATGCGGCGCGGAAAGCGGTCATCGCTGCTCCAGCCATCGACGCCGGGCGAGAAACCAGCAAGCTGGAGCGAGGCCGGACCGAACATCGGCGAGGTCACTGCGGATGCCACGATAACGCCAGCGCCGCCAAAACCCACGACATCTGCGCGGCCATCGCCTGTCACGTCCGCGATCTCGCGCGGAACGGCTGTGTCGCTGCTCCATGTGCCTGCCGCCGTGCTGGTGCCGAACTGGCCCAGATGAAGCTCCGCCGGGCCAAAGGTGCCGTCTGCCTTGCCGAACGCGATGAACGTCCCGTTGCCGCCGAAAGCCACCACATCGGCGCGGCCATCGCCGTTGATGTCTCCAAGTTCACGCGGGAACCTGTCGTCGCTCGTCCAGCTTCCCGCCTCGGTGTAGGATCCAAGATTGTTCAGGGCCAGAACGGAGGGCGCGAAGCTGCCATCGGAACGCGCCAGCGCGACATAGACTCCGGCCCCGCCAAACCCGACAATGTCGGCGCGGCCATCGCCGTTCACATCGGCAACCTCGCGCGGCGTGGCATCGTCGCTGGTCCACGATCCGGCTGAGGCGTTCGAGCCGAACTGGGTAAGGCGCAGGACCGGGTTGGCAAAATAGCCGCCCCCGACAGCGGTCGCGACATAAACGCCATCGCCGCCAAAGCCGATGATGTCGGCCATGCCGTCGCCGTTCACATCGCCCAGGCGGCGCGGCACGTTGTTGTCGCTGCTCCAGCTTCCCGCAGCGCCATTGGTTCCGAATGAAGCCAGCCCCAGGAACGACGGCGCGAATGCGGTTCCGCCGGTCGAAAGTGCAACAAAGGCGCCCGCCCCGCCAAAGCCGACGATGTCGGCCCTGCCATCGCCGTTCACATCGGCCAGCCGACGCGGAAAGCGGTCATCGCTGCTCCAGCTGCCGGCAGCGGTGTTCGTTCCGAACTGGCCAAGGCCAAGCACGCCACCGGCGAAATTGCCGCCCCCGGTCGACAGGGCCACCAGTGCCCCGGCTCCGCCGAAACCGACAATATCGGCCCTGCCGTCACCGTTCACATCGGCCAGACGGCGCGGAAAGAGATTGTCGCTGCTCCAGCTGCCTGCGGCGGTGGAACTGCCGAACTGCGCCAGCCCAAGGATGCCGCCATTGAGCGGGGCCACATTCGTCACGTTCACCGTGATGGTCTGCACATCGCTGAGAGGCACGAGCGTGTTGTCGAGTGCCCGAACTTGCACGGTATAGCTGTTGTCCGCGCCTGTATCGCGCGGAGCCTCGAAGTTGGGTGTCGAGGCGAAACTCAACACCCCGGTCGAGGCGTTGATGGTGAACTGCGCCGCATCCGCCCCTCCGATGATCGAATAGCTGATGGCATCGCCGTTCGGATCGCTGGCGGTCACGGTGGTCACGAACGGATTGTTCTCGACAACCGACACGGTGGCGGTAGATCCGCCGCCATTGGAGGTGATGACAGGAGCCTGGTTCGGAGGTGTCGGGGTCGAAACGGAAATGGTGTATGTGCCGCTGTACAGTGCGTTATATGAGGCTGCCTCGAAGTAATAAAGGCCGGTCGTGGTTGGCGTGAAGACAAGTTGGGAATCAAAGCCAGTGCCAGAATCGTCATCACTTGTCACAAACGTACCCGCACTGTTGTAGACGCGCAGAAACGGATCACTGAGGGTGCCCGCGGACGTGTCGGAACCGCGCAGGTTGATGGTGACGGTCGAGCCTGCCGTCAGCGAAGCACGGAACCAGTCGCGGTCATCGATGGTTTCAAGAACGCCGCTGGTGCCACTGCTGGTTGCAACCCCGAATGGCGAAGTGGTATCATTGAGTGCGTCCGCGTAGTCATCTGCAACCGATCCGGCATCGTCGTTGTTGATGGTGCCAACGCCTTGGGTGTCGGCAATCGAAGCACCGTTGGTGGCATTCGACAGGTTGACGAAAAACGTTTCGTTGGCCTCGACAGTGATATCGCCGTTGATCGTGACAGACACGGTCTGCGCATTGACGCCAGATCCGAAATTCAACGTGCCGTTCTGCGCGACATAATCGCTTCCGGACGTCGCCGAGCCGTTGACCGTGGCATAGTTCACGGAGAATGCCGCCGTTCCGCCCGTCCGTGTCACGGTGAAGGTTGCGGTTTGGGTACCCGCATTGCCTTCGGTGACCGTCACGTCGGAAATCGAGATTGAGCCTGTCGTCGAAGGTGGACCGCCAGCCGCGCCATACAACGCCCTGGCTCCGGCAATATCATCGGCCTGCGGACCGGTGATGCTCGAGTTGTAAAACGGATTCATCAGCGAATTGGGGACGTCGGTGTGCCTCAACCCGATGGCATGGCCGATCTCGTGTGCAGCAACCGCCAGAAAACTGCTGGCGTTCCAGAACGAACTTTCGCCGCTGTCGAAAACCATATCCCCGCCTTCAAAGGAATTCGGCTGATAGGCGCGGGCCAGAACGTTTGAATTGCCATCAATAAAGCCACCGCTGATCCGGATGTCACCGGTTTGGCCAGCACCATGGTTTCCGCCACCATCCGCAACCTGCGTGAACTGGATGTTGGAAACGGCTGACCACGATGCGAAAGCCTGCGTCAGCACACTGACGAAATCGAACGAGAGGAAGTTGGCGAGCGCAACGCTTGTGCCAGTGAAAAGCTGTCCGGTATCGTCCGACAGACCGGAGCCCACGAGGCTCCACGTCACTGTTCCCCCCGCAGTTCCCAGTGCCGGATTGCCCCATTTCGAGTTGAACAGGACGAAGTCTTCAGGGGGTGGATAGCCCGCGCCATAGCTGTTCGACAGGCCCGCCACGCCATAACCGGCACCGTCTGTGCCAGTCTCCGCACTGGAAAAACCTGGAATGGCAGCCGGAGCACAACCGCCACAACAGGAATAAAGCCTTGGAGTACTGACCTCGCTGTTCTGCAAGGCATCAGGCTGTGAAGCAAAGACCGCTGGCGAAAGCACCGCAGGCTCAAAGAGGTCGAGCACATCGACAGCCTGGATCTCAGCACCGGCCCACAGATTGTCATCAAATTGAACCGACGAGGACGGCATCGCACCGGCCGTCACGGAACCTCGTGCCGAGAGTATCATTGACCCGAAGGACACAACCGGATCGATGACGACGTCGGGAACGTTGAGAAACTGGTCGAGAAAACCGCCCCAGAGGCTGCCACCCCAGGTCGAGGGTGCGCCCATATCCATCATGAATTCGAATGAGTCGGGATGTGCCGGGTCGGACAAGGCCTGAAGAGCATCCCAGGCATCATCTCCCTGTGCCCAATCGGACGTTGCAGAGCCAGCCGTGTCAGCCAAAGCGCGAGACGCAGACATGGTCGATCCCACGCCAGATTGTGACACATGCTTGTTCATGATGCATTTCCCCAGCCATACACCTGCCGTTAAGTTAGCAGGTTGTCAGTTCAATCCAAGCCCCGGTAAAATGCCTATGCGTCTTCACTTGATGACACACGCAGCAAAGTCGAGCAGGGTTAATTCCTGCCGACACACGCCTGAAAAGAGAAGCTGATGATCTTTCTCTTCGCCACATTGCGGATCAAGCCTGGCAGCTTTCCCGCTGTCCTTGAGGCTGTGAAACCCTGCCTTGTTGCAACCCGCCTTGAGCACGGCTGCCTTTCATATGACCTGCATGTGAATGTGACAGACCCGGAGGAACTGGTGTTCATCGAGCGCTGGGAGAGCCAGGCTGCCCTTGATGCCCATTTCGAGGCACCGCACCTCAAGGCCTGGCGCACGGCCGGCGGGCCGCACATGGTCTCGCGCAAGATCGAGATCATCCATCCGGAACGCGTGGACGTGCGATGAGCCTGGACAGATGCGTTCCGCCTCATGCCGCAAGGTGGCTTAACAAAAAACGGGCCGGCACACGGCCGGCCCGTTCAGGATGCCTGATCCAAAACGGGTGACATGCGCTCACATCGGAGCGTAGCTGGCGGGGAACCAGTTGTAACCTGCGCCATCCTTGGCCACGAAACCGGTAGCCGGGAAGGCCGCATGAGAGAACGAGACCTGCATCTTGTCTGTTGCGGCCATGTCAAGCAGCTTGCGGCGCGTCTCGACAGCCAGCGGCTTGTCGATGTCGAAGCCCAGATGCCATTGCGGATTGCGCGCGAAGATG
>JANMHN010000131.1:0-12455 GCA_031375185.1 Allobosea sp.
TCGTCGCCAAGTCGCCGGAAGAAGCTGCCGCACATTTCGGCTGGCTGGCCGGGTTTCTGGGTGCTGATTGCCCGGCATCGAGCGCGAGGACCCGGCAGCTACTGGATTGGCATCCCACTGAACCAGGACTGATCGCGGACCTCGATCATCCGCGTTATTTTGGTGGCTGAAGCGGCGGGCGTTGGAGGGGTCCAGATACCTTCCGGTGGAAACGCTGTCCCTCAGGCGCGTTGATAGAGAAAAGCAGGTCACATGAAAATTTGCCGCTCAGCGAATGCCGCAGACTGCACGTTAGCTGTCGGTATCGGTCATGGGTTGACGACCTCGCAACAGTGTCAATTTATGCGTTAATCATGGTCATTTGCAGGAAGGGAACCGGCAGTTCATGGCGATATGCATCGCTCGCTTGGAAGCACCTTCTGAGAACGAAGTGGCCGCGATCGTCGCGCCGCTCGACGAATTCAGTCGGGCGCGCGGCTTTCCGTTCTTGCCGAAGGTACTGGCCCTTGGGCTGCACGACAGCGGTGAGCTTGTCGGCGGTCTGATAGGTCAATTAAACTGGAACTGGCTGCATATTCAGCTGCTCGGAGTGCCAGAGCAGCTTCGCGGACGGAGCCTCGGTCGCGCGTTGGTGGCGCAGGCGGAGCGGGAGGCACAGACATCTGGCTGTGTCGGAGTTTGGGTCGACACCTTTAGTTTTCAGGCGCCCGGCTTCTATGAGCGGCTCGGCTACGTCAGGTTCGGCGAGCTGCCACACTACCCGGATGATGAAACGCGCATCTTCCTTCGCAAGATGCTGGACGCTCGCCCGTCAGGGCTTCGGGAGCAACGTCGACCCTGATTTCCTCGTTCTCCGAGATCAGCAGACTTCACCTCGTTGCGTCCGTCACTGTCCGGATTTCGGGGAATAGCTCAGTGCCTTTCGGCGCCGCTCGACCTTGAACATGAAGACAAGCGAGGCCGTCAGCAGGAGTGCCGCGTTGAACGGGTGGATGGCCAGGGCACCAGGGCCGAAAGATGCAAGTGCGAGTTGAACGCCGTAAAGGATCACAAGCACCCCGGCCCACCATCCGAACCCACGCAGGCGCTGTAAGGCAAGGGAGTAGCAGAAGAGTGTGAGGACAGGGATCGCTATGACGCCGCCGAGCGCGCCGTGAAGATCCCAGGAAAGCCCGCCGAAGAGCGCCTGACCCGCCAGAAGGAACTGAAGGGCAAGCAGCGCAGGCAGACTGTATGCTGCGGCAATGAACGGGGCGGGCGTGCCGAGGCCAAGATCGGCGAGCGTGTCGTGGGTGGGTTTGCTCATGGCTCAGGCCGCCTTCCGAACGCGGGCGGGCGTTGCCGCGATGAAGGCCTGCAAGGCGCGGACAAAGCTGTCCTTGGCGGCGGCCAGTTCCGCAGGCTCCAACCTGTCGGCCCGGAAGACGAGGTGCGGAGGATGCCACGGCAGTCCACAGCGCAGCGCTGTCGCCTTGAGCGGCGCCATCAGTTCATCCATGGTGAAGTGGTTGGTGCCGCCGCGGCCGTAGGCAGCCGGTGTGTTGCCCGCCGTCGCGGCGATCATCAGCGGCGTACCGGCAAGCCTGTCACCTTCTGTAGCGGCATGGATGTAGTACATCCGTGTCAGGACCGCATCCTGCCAGGCCTTCAGCAGAGCGGGTGTCGAATACCACTGGATCGGAAACTGCAGCACGATCCGGTCGGCTTCCAGCAGCGCTCGCGCTTCGGCTTCGCCGTCAACAAGCATGTCGATGACGCCGGTTGGATAACGGGCCTGGATGTCCACCACCAGCGTGCCGGGGATGGTCCGGGCGGCGGCTTGCAAAGCCGCATTCGCTTTCGATTTTTCGATGTTGGGATGAAAGAGCAGGATAAGAGTCTGGATCACAGGGGCCTCCTTCGGCTTTGGAATGATCCGAAGATGGTCATGCAAAGAAAATTCTTCCAATGGATATTCGGTATATCGTATTATCCATATCATGAATTTACGTGGCATTGACCTGAACCTTCTCGTCGTCCTCGACGCGCTCCTCGACGAAGCGCATGTCAGCCGTGCATCGCACCGGCTGAACCTGTCCCAGCCCGCCGTCTCAAGCGCCCTGCAGCGCTGCCGCGACCTCTTCGGCGATCACTTGCTGGAGCGCGGACGCGGGGGCATGACCCGTACGCCGCTGGCTCAGACGCTGCGCGCCCCGTTGCGGTCCATTCTGGCGGAGGTGGAGACCTTGCTGGATCCGGAAGAATTGCCATTGGACCGGATCGAGCGTGTGGTCCGCATCACGACGGCGGACGATCCTGCTGCCATGCTGGCGTGTCCGCTGGTCAAGAAACTTGCCCGGACAGCACCGGGCATCACCGTGGCGTTCCGACCCTGGATTGGTCAGGATGCGGTGGCGCGGGAGCTTCTGGACGGAGATACGGACATTGCGATCGCGGTGTTTGATCGCGAGATCGAGAATATTGAAATCCGCACGCTGTTCGATGCCGAGTACGTGGTCGCAATGCGCAAAGGGCATCCCGCAGCCGTAGCCTTCGACCTCGATGCCTGGCTTGCCTGCCCGCATGTCGTTGTTTCTGGCCGTGGAGACGTGCGCACGCCGCTCGACGCCCATCTCGCCGCCATGGGCTTCCGGCGGCGCGTCGGGCTTGTCGTGCCGTCATTTCAGCTCGTGCCGCCAGTGCTAGCGGCGACCGATTTGATGGCCATGCTCCCAATGCAGAGCATTTCCGCGCACGCGCATCTCGATCTGGCCGTCTTTCCGCCCCCGGTCGCGGTCGATGGCTTCACCCTGCAAGTGGCATGGCATGTCCGGCAAAACCTCGACAGGGCCGTGCAGCACGTCTGCGGGATCGTGCGCGAGACTTCCGATTTTGCCCGCGTGCAGTGTTGCGCGCCTCTGGATGGATAGATCCGGCTGGAAACTACGGAGCGTTGGCGTCCCTACGCCGCCCAGCCCCGCACGGTCGCGCCGCCGAACACGGCGTTCTTACGCATGGCAGGGGTGAACAGGGCGTAGAGCATGCGCGGATCGGGCTGGGAGATGGCGTCCAGTGCGGTGCGATGTTCGTCCGAGAGAACAAGACCGAGTGCGCGGGCGTTGTCCGGCACCTGCTCCGCACGGCTGACGCCCATCAGCGTCGCGGTGATGCCGGGCCGCGCCATCACCCAGGCCAACGCGATGCGGGCGGGCGTCTCGCCTGTATCGTGCGCGATCCGCTTGAGCACATCGAGGATGGCCCAGTTGCTCTCTGTGAACAGCGTGTCACCGAACGGGTTGGCACCATCGAGCCGCTTGTCGGCCTCCGGTCGGGCCGCACCCTCTGTTGCGGCATCGCGCGGCAGACCCGCTGCACGCGGGCCAGCGGCTTCCACGGTGGCGCGGTCGTACTTGCCGGTCAGCAGACCGAAGGCGAGCGGGCTCCACGGCACGATACCCATGCCGAACTCGGCCGCCATCGGCACATGCTCGTCCTCGATATCGCGGTTGGCCAGCGAGTAGAAGGATTGAAGGGCGATTGGCCCTGGCAGGCCACGCGCGGCGGCCAGCGTCGCGAGCTTCGCCGCCAGCCAGGCCGGGACGTTCGACAGGCCCCAGTAGCGGATCTTGCCGCTGCGCACGAGGCTGGCCATGGTTTCCAAGAGCTCCTCGGCCGGTGTGACGGAATCCCAGACATGCAGCCAGTACAGATCGATGTGGTCGGTCCCGAGCCGCTGAAGCGAACCTTCGAGCGCGGTGTGGATGTGCTTTGCGCCATTGCCGCCTGCCAACCGCCCCTTGCCCATCGCGAAGCCGGACTTGGTGGCCAGCACGATGTCGTGTCGCAACTTCCGCTCGACGATGAACCGACCCAGCATCTCCTCGCATGCGCCACCGGCATAGACATCCGCCGTGTCGATGAAGTTGCCGCCAGCCTCGACATAGGCATCGAACACGGCGCGGGACTGGGCCTCATCAGTGCCCCAACGCGCCGCGCCAAAGGTCATCGTTCCAAGCGCCAGCGGGCTGACGACGAGGCCGGAGCGGCCAAGCGTACGGTAATCTGTGAGGGACATTCGAGTTTCCTATCAATTGATACGAAACCCTTCGCAGCTCTTGCCGCGCGGCGCAACATCTTTCATAGTCATTGCTATGAAAGCACTGACCGACCCTTCGCCGCGCAAGATCGGGCGACCGCTTTCCTTCGACAGGGAGGTCGTGCTCCACGAGGCCATGCTGCTCTTCTGGCGGCATGGCTATGAGGCGACATCGCTGGCCGATCTGACAGCGGCGATGGGTGTGACAGCGCCCAGCATCTATGCTGCTTTCGGCGACAAGAAGCGGCTGTTTCTGAAGGCGGTGGAGCGCTATGTCAGCGGCCCGGTCACGGCACAGTCGATCATCGATGGGGCACCGACTGCACGGGACGCGGCGCGTGGACTGCTTCAGGCCTCTGCCATCGGCTTCACTGGCGCGAACACGCCGCCGGGCTGCCTGCTTGCCAGTTCAGCCATCAGCTGTTCCGTTGCGGCGGCGGATGTGCAGGCCGCCCTGGCCGACATCCGCAAGGTCATCGAAGCGCATCTTCATATGCGCATCAAGCGGGCGCTAGCGGCAGGCGAAATGCCTGCCGACACCGATGCCGAGGCGCTGGCAGCGCATGTCATGGCCGTGATCCAAGGCCTGTCGACACTGGCCCGTGACGGAGCGACGCGCGAGAAACTGTTGCGCGTCGTCTCTTTCGCCATGCGGGTTTGGCCGGACGAAGCGACCTGACCCCATCAATGCTCGCTGTCGAGATGGGCCATCTGCGGCGCCGGATAGCGCGTGCCGGCCACCTCAGCCGCTGGCATCGCAGCTTCTATGGCCGCGATGTCGCTGCCGTCAAGCCTCACGTCCAGAGCACCCAGCGCCTCCGTAAGCCGATCACGCCGACGCGCACCGACCAGCGGCACGATATCCGGCCCCTGATGCGCCGCCCAGGCGATGGCGATCTGCGCCACCGTGCAGCCTTTAGCCTCCGCCACCTTGCGCAGGGCTTCGACGAGGCAAAGGTTGCGCTCGATATTGCCCGCCTGGAAGCGCGGACTGATGCTGCGGAAGTCAGGCTTGGCGGAGCCGTCCTTGGGCCAATGACCGCTGATCAGGCCGCGCGACAGCACGCCATAGGCCGTGACGCCGATGCGGAGTTCGCGCAACGTCGGCAGGATCGCTGCCTCGATACCGCGCGAGATCAGCGAATACTCGATCTGCAGGTCGCAGATCGGGTGCACGGTGGCGGCGCGGCGGATGGTGTCCGCGCCGACCTCGGACAGGCCGATATGGCGCACGTGCCCGGCCTTCACCATGTCAGCCATGGCCCCGATCGTGTCCTCGATGGGCACGTTCGGATCAAGCCGCGCCAGCCGATAGATGTCGACATGGTCGGTGCCGAGGCGCTTCAGGCTGTAGGCCAGCGCGTTCTTGACCGCGACCGGGCGCCCATCGACGCCGGTGAAGCCTCCGTCGGGATCGCGCAGCGCGCCGAACTTGACGCTGAGCTGGACACTGTCGCGTGCGCGTCCCTTGAGCGCTTCGGCGATCAGCAGTTCGTTGTGCCCCGTGCCGTAGAAATCGCCGGTGTCGAGCAGGGTCATGCCCGCATCGAGCGCAGCATGAATGGTGGCGATGCTCTCGCTGCGGTCGGCAGGTCCGTAGAAATCGGACATGCCCATGCAGCCGAGGCCAAGGGCGGATGTGTGCGGACCTGTGCTGCCAAGTTGACGGTGTTGCATGATGGTTCTCCTGATGCATGTGGATGAGAAACCTGTGCCACGGGACCTATTGTGTGATAATCCCGCAATGTCTGAACGACCCGTGCGGATTTTCGAACAATGACCAGGCCTGATCTGTCCGATCTCGATGCGTTCGTGGCCGTCGCGGAGGCGCGCAGCTTCAGGGGGGCAGCGGCCTTGCGCGGCGTGTCGCCGTCAGCCCTGAGCGAAGCAATCCGGCGGCTGGAGGCCCGGCTCAAGATCCGGCTGCTCAACCGCACCACCCGGAGCGTCACGCCGACCGAGGCAGGCCTGCGCCTGCTGGAACGCCTGCGACCCGCCATCGCGGACATGAACGCCGCACTCGATGAATTGTCCGGAGCGGATGGCGCAATTGGAGGAACGTTGCGCCTGAACGTGCCATCTGCTGTTGCGGAGTTGGTGTTGCCGCCCATCATCGCGCGCTTCATGGACGCACATCCCGGCATCAGCGTGGAGATCAGCGCCGACAACAACTTCGTCGATGTGCTGGCTGCCGGTTTCGATGCCGGCATCCGCTATGGCGAACGCCTGGAGCAGGACATGATTGCGGTCCCCATCGGCCCGCGCGAACAGCGCTTCGTGGCGGCGGCCGCGCCGGCGTATCTGGCGCGTGGCGGCACGCCGTACCATCCGCGCGATCTGATGGATCACAAGCTGATCAGGCATCGCTTCGCCAGCGGCATCACCCCGCCCTGGGAGTTCAGCAAGGATGGCGAGACGCTGAAGATCGCCGGGCGTGGCCCGATGCTGGCCAACCATGTGGCGCTGCATGTCGCCGCCGCAGAGGCAGGCCAGGGCATCGTCTACTCCTTCGAGGGATTTCTGGAGGCCTCACTTGCGGCAGGCAGCCTCGTGCCAATCCTGGAAGATTGGTCCGAGCGCTTTCCCGGCCCGTTCCTCTACTACGCCAGCCGCCACCAGATGCCGCCGCCGCTGAGGGCGTTTGTCGATTTCATCAAGGAGTGAACGGCTCACGGCGGATTGGGGCGGTCAGGAGGTCTCGCTGATTCATTCTTCCGTGGGAAACGCAGATGGTCGACCAGAACTCGCAGTTTGGGCGGCATGTTCCGGCGGTCCGGAAAATAGAGATAGAAACCGGCAAACGGCGCACAGAAGGGCTCCAGCAGCGGCACCAGTTCCCCGCGCCCGATGAATAGCCGAAATGTTTCCTCAAGGCCGCAGGTGATGCCGGCACCTGCGCAGGCCATCTTGATCATCAGGCCCATCTCATTGGTGGTCATGCGAGGGTTGACCGCGACATCGAAATCGAGGCCCGCGTCCGAGAACTCCCAGCGATAGGGGGCGGCACGCGGATGTGGCCGCCAGCCGATGCAGACGTGATTGACAAGATCGCGCGGATGCAGCGGCGCGGCGTGACGCGCGATGTACTGAGGCGCAGCGACCGCGATTTGCCGTTGGGGCCCCGAGACGGGCACGGCGATCATGTCCTGTTCGATGACCTCTCCGAGCCGCACCCCGGCGTCAAAGCCCTGTTCGACAATATCGAATTCCTCGTCGGTGACCGTGATGTCGATCCTGATGTCGGGATAGGCCATCAGAAAATCCGCCAGCAGCGGACCTGACAGGAAACGCTCCGCGATTGAAGAGACCGCGAGCCGCAGCGTGCCGCGAGGCATCTCGCGCGAGTCGCCAGCGACATCCACAGCCGACACGACCTCGGCAATGGCGGGGCCGATAGCCAGATGCAGGCGCTCGCCTGCTTCGGTGAGGCGGACACTGCGCGTGGTGCGGCTTACCAGAGCCACGCCCATGCGGTTCTCCAGCCGCCGGATCGACTGGCTGATGGCCGAGCGGCTTGTGCCGAGCCGTTCGGCGGTCGCGCGAAAACTCAGGGTTTCGGCGAGGACGGCAAAGACGGCCACTCCGTTCAAGTCAGGCATCATTGGTGACATTTCCTTACCAACCTTGTCAGGATTCCGCCAGTTCCTGACGCCAATTGCAACCGCTATTTCGTGGGGCAAGGGCTGCACTCCAGCACTGTGCGGCTCCGCAACCCTCGCTGGGCCACGGACCAGCGACCATCACAGGAGACTTGATCATGCGTCGCAATCTTTTCGCCCGCGTAGCAGCGCTGGCATTCTTATCGTCTACCACACCCTCCACGGCGGAGCAGTTCCACAACGGATCACCTGTTGTGGCTGTCTGCGAGGCACCCAGCACCTCGCTTCAAGGCGTGGATTCCAGCAAAGGAGAAGGCACAATGACCCAAGCGCAAGCTGTGACCAGTCACCCCTATGCCGGCATGTGGGTGACCCCCGATGGCCGGATCCGCCACGAACTGTTGCCCAACGGGCGCTACGACGAGGCGCGGGGCACCCGTGAGAGTGCCTATCGTGGCCGCTACGAAGTGAACGGCAGCCGCATCGAATACTGGGACGATACAGGCTTCAGCGCCGATGGCGTCTTTGTCAGCCCCGACATCCTGCACCACGGCGGCATGATCTTCCATCGCCTGAAGTGAGCTGAGACGGAGCACAATTCCTCGACAATCCTGGCACCCGAAGCCATCGATCCGGCAATGGCGGCGGCAGAGCCGGAGTGAGCGACAGCCCGCCCACTGCCTTTCAATCCATTCATTCAACCAAACAGGGAGTCACGAGATGCCCATCCTGATGCTCGACGTCCGCGCCTTCGACAATGCCCGCCGGTTGGTGATGACCTCACTTTTTCTGGCGGTGCTTGCACCTGCACAGGGACAAGCCACGCAGCCAAACGAGCGCATCGAATTGCAGGAAGTCGTCATGGAGACGCGGAACAAGGAGATCGTGCGCCGGGCTTTTGAAGCATGGCGCGCCGGCGGCAACGTCTTCGAGGGGCTGCTCGTGCCCGATGTTGTCTGGACAATCCATGGTTCCGGTCCGGTCGCCGGCACCTATCGCGGCCTTCAGAACTTCATCCAGAACGCATCGATGCCGCTCGTCAGCCGTCTTACGACGCCCATTCTGCCGGATGTTCGCTCCATCATGGCGGATGGGGACAAGGTCAGCATCCGCTTCGATGGATCAGCCACCACGACGTCGGGAGCGCCGTACCGGAACCAGTTTGTCTGGATTTTCCGGATGGTCGACGGACGGGTGGTCGAGGCCGAGGCCTTCCTCGATCTCGTCGCCTACCAGCAGGTCGTCGAGAACAACCAGCCCCGCACGCGATAGAGCGCGATCGGTACCGATCCGGAGGCATCAACTTCAGCCGAGACTCCGGTCACATCAACCCCGAGAACCAGACCCAACACCCAAGAGGTCAACCATGAACAGCATCGCAGACAAGGTCATCCTCATCACCGGGGCCAGCAGCGGCATCGGTGAGGCGACAGCCAGAACGCTCGCCGCCGCCGGTGCAGGCGTTGTCATCGGCGCGCGCCGCATGGAGCGGCTCGTGGCCCTTCAGGCAGACATCGAGCGTGCAGGTGGAACGGCCATTGCCCTCAAGCTCGACGTCACATCGCGCGATGAGGTTCAGGCCTTCACCGAGGCGGCGCTTGATGCCTTCGGGCGGATCGACGTCATCATCAACAATGCCGGCGTGATGCCGCTTTCGCTGATGTCGTCGCTCAAGGTCGATGAATGGGACCGGATGGTCGACGTCAACATCAAGGGTGTCCTTTATGGTGTCGCCGCAATCCTCCCTGTGATGCGCCATCAGGGTCACGGGCACATCATCAACGTCTCGTCGATCGGCGGGTTGGGCGTAGCGCCCACGGCCGCCGTGTATTGCGCGACGAAGTTCGCTGTGCGCGCGATCTCCGACGGGCTGCGCCAGGAGAACGATCGCATCCGGGTCACTTGCGTCTACCCCGGTGTCGTCGAATCGGAACTTGCCGACACAATCACCGACCCGGTGGCTGCGGAAGCCATGGTGGCGTATCGCCGGATCGCGCTGAAACCTGAGGCCATCGCCCATGCGATCGCGCATGTCATCGCGCAACCAGCGGATGTCGACACGAACGAGATCGTCATCCGCCCGACGGCGAGCGGCTGATGCATGGGCGAAGGTCGCCCTTTGGGTTCGAACGGCAGCATGAAGCGCGAGCCGTTCGGGTTGCCAAGTTGAATGTGACCGTGTTTCGGTGGTGAATGCTCAATCAGCACACGTCCCCCATGCCGGCGCTTCATCCGATCATCGTCACGATCCTCGCCCTTGTCGTGATGCAGGCGCTGTTGCTGGTGCCGATCGTCGGTCTGCAGCGCGGAACCACGCCGGGTGATCCGGGCCTGAACGCCCGTTTTTCCATCGCTGCCATCGCGATCCCGGTGTGGACGTTGTCCACGATCCTGGTCCAACTGGCCATGCTGGTCATGCCTGAAAGGTGGAGCCGACATTTGGGGCGCGACGGGCTCGTTGATCCGTTTGGCTGGGCTGTGCTCGGGTTGACCATTGTGTTCGCCTATGGCGATGCAATCGGCATTGTGGGCTCTTTGCAGGAGCTCGCGCTCATTCCAGAACCTCCACGAGGGACCTGGCTCGTCGTCGGCTCACTTTACCTCGGCATCGTGGGCATCGTCCTCGCGGCGTGGGTCATCGAGCGCTTTGGTCTCGGGCGTGGTTTCTGGATCGTGTTGGCCGCCCAGGCTCTGTTCGATCTCGCGACCGGAGCCACACAGGCCGTGTTGCGCATCCCGGTGGAGGGGCATCTTGCGGCACTCGAGCCGTTCGGCATCGCGATGGCAATCATGGCCGTCACGGCCGCCACGGCCGCTTTGACGCTGCTGGTTCTGCGCAACGGTGGCCGCCTTGAGTTTGTGGCATGGCCGCTGCTCGTGCTGTCACTCCTCGAGATGCAGAGTCACCGCAAAGACATGCCGGAAATTCTGAACCTGTTCATTCCGCTGAGCATCATCTTGATCCTGGTGATCTCGTTTGCGATGCTGCGGCGACCAGGCCTTTTTCGCCTGCTTCTGCCGATCACCGGTGTTCTTGCCGCGATTGCGGTGCTGGAGCTCTGGCTCACCGCGATGTATTACCGCCAGACATTGCCACTTCCGACGAGTATGCTGGTTGCCGGCAGCGCCGTGCTCACAGCGCTGTGGCATGACTGGCGGCAGCGATCGGCCACCCAAGACCGTGGTTGAGGAGCACCCATGACCATCATGTATCGTCTGATGACCTTGCTCGTTCTGCCGGTACTGTTGACGGCCACGGCCTGCGCGCAGGACGCGCGGCCCGCCACCGACCTGACCATCGAGATTGAGGGCGATCTGCTGCGCCATGGCGGCGTGGTCAAAGTTTACAACATTCCGGTTCCCAAAGCGGACTGGCCCGCTGGCCTGGCGCCAAGCCCGGTCGCCACGTTGAGGCTCGGTGCGCGCTACACCGAGGTGCAGCTGCGCCATCCCGCCGAGGGGGCGGTTCGCTATCGGTTCAGGACGGCGGGTGCGGGTCAAGGTGCGAATGTCGGCCCGGATCGCCTGGTGACGCAGGTCCTGTCCGTCATCGGCAGCAATTCGGACAACAGCGGCCCGCTGCTGAGCCAAGGGTTCGTGGGTGCCAATCCGTCCGGAGGCCGGATCATCCGTGTGCCATCGCCCGCCGAATATGCCGGCGAGGACGATGCTACGCGCACGGCAGCGCGATGGGGCGAAACGCAGCGCTACGACGCGCTGCCGCCAGCGAGCGAAAGCAGCGCGCGCACGTTGGTCAGCGTGATCGAGCATGGCCCTCGCAAGCTCAACATGACCTGCTCTGGTGACACCCTGGTCCAATCATGCGTCGTCGATACTGACGAGTGGGGCAATCTCCATCTGCGATGGTGGAAAGCTCTGGCTGAAGGTCGCCTCGAGCGCTTCCGGGACCGGGCGCTCAGGCGCTGCTATGACGACAATCTTGCGAAGGGCGGTGGTGACCACTGCAAGCCGGACCCGAGATCGAACGAACCCGCCTATGTCTGGCGGCCGTAGCTCAGGTGGCTGTCGATCAAGGCATTCGAGACCATGCCTCACTGCCGCCGATCAATGGGCACCACCCAGTAATCCAGTGTCCAGACCGGCGCTGGGCTGAGGCTGATTTCCGCTGACATCTGGAGGGGCTGGGCAGGCGATGCCGACCCGCAGGCGGGCAGGCAGGCGGTGTCGATGCCCCAGGCGCGGAACGTCGGGGCGATGGCCTGATCGATCACGGCAGGATTTGGTGGCGGCCAGTTCTTCGCGCCTGCTTTCTGGCGCGCTGCTGCGCGGACGCGCTCCGCCTGGGCCTCGGGTACCCGTAAGGTCAGCTGAGGGCTCAGCACAGCAAGGTTCGGTATCGCGCGCGATCCACCATCGCTCGTCCTCAGATACGCGTCATCTTTCCGCGCCCAGACTGGCAGCGGCGTGATGCCGGTCACCGATTGCAGTCGGCCGCCCGTGCCTTCAATGAGGGTACGCGCAAGAGTCTTGATTTCAACCCTCATCGCCGCATCCTCTTGCGGCTGGGACCCGTCAAGGTGAGTTTGGATGATCCGCGAGGGCAGCGTGATCGATACCTCGCGCATGCCATCGGGCGACGGCTGAGGTGTTGATGCCGCCGCGTTGGTGAACCAGCGCTGCGGGTTGGCCATCACGGCCGCATGCGCCTTGAGATAGGCCCCATGGTCGTCGAAAGTCTCGCGGCGCTGCTCGACCTTTGGCCCAAGCGCGTCGCCACGGCCCTTGAGCCCGCCCATGCCCCACATGTCCTGCTGCGTCGT
>JANMHN010000166.1:0-3312 GCA_031375185.1 Allobosea sp.
CCGAACCTGACGGGCGGGCCGCTGGTGCCGAGGCCTGCCGAGACGATCATGTCCTGTCCGCCTTCCGTGATCCGGCCATAGGCATAGCGGTTACCGAACTCCGACGGGATGAAGGGCGTCCAGCCCAGCAGGCTGACCTGCCCGCCATGGGTATGTCCTGACAAGGTGACGGCAAGATTGGCCGTGTGCCGGATCGATGGCAGCGACGCGAAAATGTCAGGCTCATGGGCCAGAAGGATCACGGGCGCGCCATCGCTCGCCTGCGCCAGCGTGCCCGGCAGGTCATCCAAGCCGCGGTAGAGCCCTCCCCGCACACGATCCCAGCCGATCTTGAAGGCAAGCTGGTCAGCCAATCCGGCGATCCAGAATGGCATCCCGTCTTTGGTCAGGCGCACGGCCCTGTTGTCGAGAACCGGCAGGCCCTGGTCAAGCAGCGCCAGTTTGGCGAAAGGATCACCATGGCCACGGCGCTGGATGTCGGGATCATCCCAGTATTCGTGATTGCCCAGAATGGCATGGACCCCGAACGGGGCCTTGAGGCGTCCCAGCGCCTTGGACCATGTGGCGGGTGACAGGCCATGCATATTGCGCGACGTCCGCGTGATGTAATCTCCCAGCAGGACGATCACATCCGGCTCAAGCCCATGGCTGATCTCGGTGATCTCGTTGATGCGTGACAGGGGCATGTGCGCGCTGCCGCAATGCAGGTCCGACAGGGCCACGACCCTGAGCTTGAGGCCGGGCGTCCAGCCAGCGGGAGACAGCGCATAGCGGGTCACGGCCAGCGAGCCGCCCGGCTCTACGTAGCGCGCGTAAGCGCCCCCGCTTGCTCCGGTCAATAAAAAACCGGCGCCGATCTTGAGGAGCGAGCGCCGGGTGACAGTCATGGGTCTCGAATCCAGGGTTCTGTCAAAAGATCAGACGGCTTCAGGGCCGTGGCGGAGGATGGCAGGAATATCACGGGTCACAGGCGCGGACGCTACGGTCTTTTGCTGGCTGGCGCCGGCAGCAACTGCGGCGATGCCAATGGCACCATAATGGCGGGCGTACAGATCGCGCGCGACACGGTCGTGGAAATTCGCGGTTTTAGGCTGTTCGCGGCGTTGAACGTCGCTGGGCATGGAAATCTTGCGTCCTTTTTTGTCAGACCACGCCGGATTGGCGCGAATGAAGGACATCTGGCGAGCAATCCTGACGCTTGAGCGGCGCGATCATGTCCGCTTTGTGACAAGCGGGCCTGCCATTGTCCCTTAAGTCACCATGTCTTGCATATGGTCAATGTTTGGTTAAGCCACGTTTGGTCAGGCATGGTTTGGGCAAGGACGCAAAATGCCTGACCGATCAGGCATCGCCTGGCTGGACGCCATCATAACCGTCGATGATAACAAGGTCTGTCGACCCCATCGCGGCCAGATGCACCAACGCCTCCTGATATTCGGGCGAGGCATAGCAGGCGCGCGCCGCATCGCCGGTCGGGAACTCGATGACGACATTGTGCTCCCGGCCCTCGCCCTTGGCGAGCTTGTATGGGCCGCCGCGCACCAGGAAACGTCCGCCAAATTTGGCGAAAGCGACAGCATTCTTCGCGCGATAGGCGGCATAGGCCACAGGATCGGTGATGTCGAGCCTGGCGATCCAGTATCCCTTGGGCATGCTCACACGCCTTCGACGCAGACGATGTCGATGTGGCCGGCACCTTCGCGTAGCTTGCGCGCCGCAGCGTATTCCGGCGATCCGGCATAGGCCTTGGCTGCGTCGAGGCTGGCGAACTCGATCACGACATTGCGGGCGCGGCCCTCGCCTTCGGCGACGCTCATCTGTCCGCCCCGGACAAGCGGCGTGCCGCCATACTGTTTGATTGCCTTGGAGGCTTCCGCCGCATAGGCCGCCCACTGGGTTGCGTTGGTGACGACGGCGCGCGCGATGACATAGCCCTTGGGCATGGTTTTCTCCACAGATGACAGCAACTCAGTGCTTTGTCTTACGAGACTTGCGCGATCTCGTCCATAATGGCGCGCGCCGCGCCGCGCGGGTCAGGTGCGCGGATAATGGGACGGCCGATCACCATGTGGTCGACACCGGCAAGGATCGCTTCCCTGGGCGTCAAGGTGCGCTTCTGGTCTCCGCTGCCGGACCCTTGCGGCCTGATGCCCGGCGTCACGATGACCATCTTCGCGCCAATGGCCTCGCGCACGATGCCTGCTTCCGCAGCAGAACAGACAATGCCATCAATGCCGGCCGTGCGGGCCTGCTGCGCCCTGAGCCTGACCAGATCGCGCACGGCCAGCCGGTATCCGGCATCATGCAGGTCGCCGTCATCATAGGAGGTCAGCGCCGTGACCGCGAGCAGGCGAAGCAAAGCGTCCCCCCGTCCTTCCACCGCCCCGCGCATGGTCTGCGGATAGGCATGCACGGTCAGGAAGGTCAGGTTCATGCGGCTGAGGGATTCAACCCCCTCCTCGACCGTGTTGCCGATGTCGTGGAGCTTAAGGTCGAGAAAGATCTTCTTGCCGTCCCGCGCCAGATCTTCGGCCAGTGCCAGCCCGCCCGCAAAAGCAAGCCGATAGCCGATCTTGTAGAAACTGGCCGTATCCCCAAGCTGATCGACGATGCGGCGCGCCTGTTCCACGTCTGGCACATCCAGCGCCACGATCATCTTGTCGCGCAGGTCATGGTCTGTGGTCATCGCGGCGCTCCTGAAACTGGTTCGCAGATGCCCGATTCGGCGCAGCGCGTCTAACCAGGCGCTGCGGTGGCCCTGCCCTCTCCCGCCTCGAACAGCGCGCGCAGGCCTTCGCGGTAGGTGGGATGGCGCAAGGTGTAGCCCAGATCATGCCGCAGGCGACGGTTCAGGATGCGGCGGCTGTCCATGTAAAACGAGCGCGCCATCAGCGACATCTGCGCGGTCTCGAAAGGCTCATCCGGCGGGGGCGGCAGGCCAAGCAGGGAGGCGGCATAGGCAATGACGTCCTGTGGCGGGGCAGGCTCGTTGTCCGCAACATTGTAGATGGTGCCACCGTTTGGCCTGGCCAGCGAGGCGAGGCATGCACCCGCAATGTCCTCGACATGGATGCGGCTGAACATCTGGCCGGGCTTGATGATGCGCCGCGCCGTACCCTGCCTCACCGAGACAAGCTGGTTGCGGCCCGGCCCATAAATCCCGGCCAGCCGAAAGACATGCACCGCCTTGCCGGACGCGGCACCCAGCGCAAGCCAGGCTTGTTCCGCCGCGATGCGCCTGAGGCCGCGCGAACTGGTGGCGCGCAAGGCAGCATTTTCGTCCACTGCCGCTCCGGCATGATCCCCATAGAC
>JANMHN010000179.1:0-16517 GCA_031375185.1 Allobosea sp.
CAGCGCCCGCATGGTCAGGGCGAGTTCCCGCGCGGCGGTGTAGTCAACCTTGCCGGAGCCGAGGACGGGGATGGTCTGTGTCACCAGGATGGCGCGCGGAATCCACAGTTCGGGAAAGCCTTGGGCCTGCGCTTCCTTGAGCATGGCCTTACGGTCGCCATCGGGCTTTTCGGTGATCAGCACAAGCTGCTCGCCTTTCTTGGGGTCTGGCAGCGACACAACGACATGGTTGTGGCCCGGCCACAGGCCAGACACCATGCTTTCGACCGCCGCCAGCGAGACCATTTCGCCGCCGAGCTTGGCAAAGCGCTTGGCGCGGCCCTTGATAGTGATGAAGCCGCCTTCGTCGATATCGACGATGTCGCCGGTGTCATGCCAGCCGCCTTCGGGCGCGACGATCTCGTTGGGCCGCTCTGCCAGGAGGTATCCCAGCATGATGTTGGGGCCTTTCACCATCAGCCGCCCGCCCGTGTCGATGCCCTCGACAGGGTCGAGCCGGTGCGTGACGGCTGGCACGAGGCGACCGACAGAGCCCGCTTTCGCACCCTCTCCCAGCGTGTTGCAGGCCAGCACGGGGGCGCATTCGGTGCAACCATAGCCTTCGCAGATGGTGGCCCCGAAAGGCGCCCACATGCGCCGCGTCTCGTCCTTCACGCGCTCTGCGCCTGCGATGATGATGCGCACGGTCTTGAGATCATCCGCATCGGCGGCGCGGGCATAACCCTGCAGGAAGGTGTCTGTGCCGAACAGCACGGTGCAGCCCGTCTCGCCCACCAGCTTTGGCACCTGCTTGTAATGCAGCGGGGTGGGATACATCACCACCTTCATGCCGCTCAGCAGCGGCATCAGCATGGCCGCCGTCAGCCCGAAGGAGTGGAAGGCGGGCAGCGGGTTCATCACGATGTCTGACGCCGTCAGCATCCCGTCGGCATGGGCGAAGATCTGCATGGCATTGCACACCAGGTTGGCGTGGCTCAGGACCACGCCCTTGGGCGTGCCTTCCGTGCCGGAGGTGAACAGCACCACGCCCTCGTCATCCGGGCTGCCCTTCGCACCGGGTGAGGAGCGCGGCGTGATGCTGGCCAGCGCGCCCTTGATCTTGTCGAAGCTGGTGATCTGCTTCCTGACATCTTCCAGATAGATGATGCGGCGGCCCTGCTCCAGCGCGCCAATCACGTCATCGAGCTTGCCCTGATCCACGAAGCGGCGCGACGTGACGATGGTGCGGATGCCGCCAACCTCGCAGGCGGCGCGCAGGTTCTTGACGCCTGCAGTGAAGTTCAGCATGGCGGGCACGCGCCCATAGGCCGTGAGGCCGAACACCGTGACCGCGATGCCCTGCACATTGGGCAGGAACACGCCGACGCGCTCGGCAGTGTTGGTCATGTCGCGCAGCTTGGCGCCCAGCACCAGCGCGCCCAGCACCAGCCGCCCATAGGTCAATGGCATGCGTTCGGGGTCTTCGATGATGATCTTGGTCTTGCCATGCTGGCTCATGGCATCGAGCAGCGCCGACCAAAGCGTGCGCCGTGTGGCGGAAATGGGAAATTCGGCGGCCATCTTTGGCTTCGCTTTCAGTTGGGCGTTCCTCGGGATGCGCAAGCTAGGCGAAAGGGGCGGGCAGGGGAAGGGAGGATGTGGAATGTGGTGAAGTCTGACTTGAGCGCCACCATCTCTCATTCGTCCTCATCCTGAGCCCGTCGAAGGACGAGGACGTGGCACAGAATCCGTACCAACTTCCGTAGAATCCTCGCCCTTCGACGGGCTCAGGATGAGGATTTTGGATGGCGGCTGGCAGGTGAGGTGCCCCTCTCAGATGGAAGATGTCGGCCAAGACACCGGAAAATGACCGCACTGCATTACTGCATTCGCATACAATCCCCGACCATGACGGGGAGCGAGAACTTGATTGCAATAGTTATCTGGATTGCCGCTCAATTCATTGAGGATCAAAAAAATCTTCATCAATGCGCTTGATCGTCAGCGTATCCTCAGTTCTGCACCCAATACCATGAGATAACATCAACCGAGTAAATTGATTGCCGTCGATCAATACAATTCGCTTTGATAGCATTTCCGCTGTATCCCGTGCGCTTGGCGAAAAAGTTGATGTTGTAACAAACAAACCTTTTGTTGCGCGGACACGATCAAGACTTCCGAAGAAGTCCCGGATCGCTCCCGATCCAACCGGCGAACCATCCTGATATCGCTTTGCTTGAACGTAGATGCGATCAAGTCCGAGTGGGTCTTGATCAATGATACCGTCGATACCGCCATCACCACTCCCGCCGACCAAGGCTCGGTCAAGCGCTCCAACTGAACCGCCGTAGCCCATTGCCAGGAGAAGCTGGACAATTATTCGTTCAAAGAATGCAGGCGTTCCTTGCCGCACCCTTGAGAGCAAGTCTTCTGCAAGGGCAACTTCGAGACGACGATAAGCGACCCGGATTGTTTCGTCTGGGGTGAGTGTCGATCCTTGTGTTGTTTTGCTTTGTGACTGCGCGACTGGCTCAACCTCTTCCTTTTCGACAACTCCGTCATTACGGAATGCGGAAAATTCAGGAAATTGTTGAAGGAACCTCATGTCGATACGTTTTGGCTGCAAGGAGAGCACTTCGAGCCCTCTTTCAGTAATCTTGAATCGACCTCGGCCGCTTAAAGCAACCAATCCGGCTTTTCCTAGATAACTTTTCGCCCAATGAACTCGATTTGCAAAAGTGGTTTGCCGCCCTGACGGAAGAAGTTGCGCTCTTTCATTTACAGTCAAAGAAAATTTGACAGCCAACGTTTCAACAACATCGCCTATTTGGACTTCGTTTTTCGATGATGCGTCCAACACAGGAAGCATCAACGTTTGAAAATCAGGAATGGTCACCGTTAAACCTCGTATCCTTTGATCAACGTCAAGATAGGCCCTTCGTTCGGCTCAGGGCGCTCGCTGCCTTTGAAAGCTCCACAAGAGCTTTCAATCCGCTGCGCCGAACGGAGCCTCACCCTTTCGCGATCGGCTCCACATAAGCCAGCCCCATGTCCCACGGAAAATAGATCCAGGTGTCCTGGCTGACTTCGGTGATGAAGGTATCGACGAGGGGGCGGCCTTCTGGTTTGGCGTAGACGGTGGCGATGTGGGCGTTGGGCAGCATGTCGCGCACCACGCGGGCGGTCTTGCCGGTGTCCACGAGGTCGTCCAGCACCAGCACGCCCTTGCCCATGCCGTCGCCGATGGCGCGGATGGTGGGGGCGATGTCCTTGACGATCTTGAGTTCGGACTGGTTCTGGTAGTCATGATAGCTGGCGATGCCGATGGTCTCGATGACCCGCAGGCCTAGCTCCCGGCAGACGATGGCCGCCGGCACCAGCCCGCCGCGCGTGATGCAGACGATGGCCTCGAACGGGCCTGCATCGGCGAGCCGCCAGGCCAGCGCGCGGGCATCGCGGTGAAACTGGTCCCACGAGACGGGAAAGGCTTTCGGGCTGGATGACGTGGCCATGTGGTCGAGGCTCCGGGGAGGGCAAACAAGTCTTCAATGCCAAAGCGCAAATGCGCGCCTGTCGCAAGTGGGGCCATCCATGCTAGGCGGGGATTCATGATCAAGATCACCCGATATCTGACACTGGACCCGGCCGACCTGTCGGAGAGCTTCGTGCGGTCGTCAGGTCCGGGTGGGCAGAACGTCAACAAGGTCTCCACCGCCGTGCAGTTGCGCTGCCCGATCGACAAGCTGGTGGGCATGTCCGACGACATGCGGGCCCGGCTGGTGCTTCTGGCGGGCCGCAGGCTGACGCAGGATGGCGAGATCATCATCGTGGCGGAGAGCTACCGCACGCAGCTTCAGAACCGCGAGGATGCCCTGGCCCGGCTGGTGGCGCTGCTGAAAGAGGCGTCCATCCGGCCCAAGCCGCGCATCGCGACAAGGCCAACCCGCGCCTCGAAGGTCCGGCGGGTGGACAGCAAGGTCAAGCGCGGGGCGATCAAGCGCACGCGCGGCGGTGCGCCGGGCGAGGATTGAAGCTGGTAGCTGGCATGAAAAAAGGGTCCGATACCTTGCGGCACCAGACCCCAGTTTTGCAATGTCCGACCGGGACGGTGGGTGGGACGTGGCCGGGCCTCGCAATCTCGAACATCCGTATGCAGTCAGCGTGAGGCGACTTGTGGCCCTGTCGCACCGCCCAGCGCCACCCAGCCGATCTTGTCCTGGCTCTCGCGCTTGACATAGACGTATCCCGTCTGGTGCCAGGCAAGGACGGCGTTACGCTTGTTGTCGAGGATGAAATCACCCTTGTCGGTGCGCAGCATCAGCACGGCATGGCCGGCGTTCTCTTCGTCGATGACCACGACGACGCGCAGGGCGCGGCGCGGAATGCCAGCCTCGACCAACCGCTTGCGCTTGATGTTGACGTATTCCTCACAGTCGCCCTTGCCGTCTTCGGCCATGTCCCAGCGCTCGATGACGCCCCAGTGGTCCATGTCTGTGATCGGCTCGATCTCCTTGTTCACGCGGTTGTTGATGGTGGTGACGGTGCGCCAGAGTTTCGGCGTCAGCTCGATCTTTTCAGGTTCCGACGGATCGACGGCGCATTCTGCCGCATAGGCCCTGGTACCGCAGAACTGCACCCAGCCGATCGGCGGGCGGGTGTCACCGGTGCGGGCCACATCCAGGCTGCTCACGGGCGGCAGCGCGCCAGTCGTGAGAGCGCCTGTTGCCGTGCCCGCCTGCCTGGGTGCCTGCGCCGCTGCGCCGGTGCCTGTTCCGACGATGATCGCCAGCGCTGCAGCAGCCTTGATCAAACCCTTGGCAGTTCCATGCTTCTTTGGCATGTGATCTCTCCAATCCCTGTCCACGGGTCTGGAGATCGCATGCGACCTGCCGTATTCGGCTGACCGGAATACCTCGCATTTTATGTATCCGGCAGCTTCGGGCGGCCTGTCTGGCAGCAGCGTGAACAGCGCTTCAGCGCGTTTGTTCAAATTGTCGGCATTCTGTTCAGGGCCTGATGAGCCGTCCTCTGCGGTCTGGCCGGACCTTGCCCTTGCCCAGCCCTGCAGGACATGGGCAGATGACCCTCACAACATCGAAAGGCTGATCAGATGGCGGTTTCTCACACGGCAATTCCTCACACGGCAGGCATCGTTCTCATCACAGGCGGCAGCCGCGGCATCGGTGCGGCTTGCGCCAGGCTTGCCGCCGCCGAGGGGCACGATGTCGCCATCAACTACCGGTCCGGAAGCGAGGACGCAGAGCAGCTTGCAGCCTCCATCATTGCGGCAACAGGCCGCCGTGTGATCACGGTCGCAGGCGACATGGCGCAGGAGGATGACATCCTCCGGCTATTTGCTGTCGTGAAGCGCGAACTTGGTCCCGTCACGCACCTAGTCAACAATGCCGGCATCACCGGGCGCTCCGGCAGGCTGGACAGCACGGATGCAGCCGTCATCAGCGATTGCATCGCACTCAATGTCACGGGCGCGATGCTGGTGGCCCGCGAAGCCGTGCGCATGATGTCGACCCGGCATGGCGGGGCGGGCGGGTCGATCGTCAACATCTCGTCGGTGGCGGCGCGGATCGGCAGTCCTGGCGAATATGTCTGGTATGCAGCCTCGAAGGGCGCCATCGACGCGTTCACGCTCGGATTGGCAAAAGAGGTGGCTCTGGAGGGCATCAGGGTCAACGCCGTGTCGCCCGGCATGGTGCTGACGGACATTCACGAACGCAGCACGGGCGATGTGGGGCGCATCGAGCGGATCAGGCCGAACATTCCGATGCAGCGTATCGGTCTGCCCGACGAGATCGCGCGCACCGTGCTGTTCCTGCTCTCGGAGGCTTCGAGCTACACTACGGGCGCGATCATCGACATCAGCGGCGGGAGGTGACGGGGTCGCGGCCTGCTCCGCCCGGTTAATTCCGCCATGCCATCATCATCGACGGGTCAAAGCTGATGGCCAATGGGATTACAGGTCGATGTGTTCGATGCCGTCGACATTGAAGGCCTGCCTGAATTCGACAGCGTAGCCGCCCTCGAATTTCCGCATGACCTTGGCTTGTGTCTTTCCAAGAGTGATCACGTCGGTGATCATCAGTTTCACATCAGCGCTGAAGGCTGCGCCTGACAATGACATGTCGAGGAGTTTGACAGGATGCTGGGTGCCATCGGCAAGGGTGAGGCTGATGCGAGCGAGACGGGGCTGAACCCGATCATGGCGGCGATCTTCCGGCAGGCCGAGTGCGCTCCTGTTGGCCAGCCATGTCAGTTGCGAGGCGAGTTTTTCGCGCTTGCGAGCCGTGGCTATGACCGACATTGCAAAGCCGTCACGGGTCAGGCGCAGGATGTCGCCTTCAATTCGGCCCAGATGTTCGAGATAGACGATAATCCGCTCGCCCGGCGCACCCTTGACAGGCGCGGTCAGCAACAGGCCGCCGACCGACATGTCAATGCTCTGGCAAGGATATTCCATGCGGTTGCCGAGCATGTAACGGCCCAGCAGGGCGACCTTCACGCGTGAATGCCGCCTGCGTTCGATTGGTCGCGATGCGAGGGTTGGGGCGGTTGCGCTCATGAGGCTTTCATCATTCTTGATGACACCAACGTAGCGTTGAGCTGGTTAATTCGGCCTTACTGATTGAGCCGATCACTGCCACAATTCAACAATCGTGCAGATGATATGTCGAATGTGGCATTTCCGGGCGTGAACTGGTCTATGCACGCCCACCGGACACCAGGGTGAAGCGCGCCCTGCGTTCTGCCGGGCCTGGCGGCAGCCCGGCCTGGGTGCGGGGCAGGCCGGATGGCCAGATGATCCGCATCGAGCGGACTTCAACTTTTGTGATGGTCTCGAAACCCAGCCATTGCGGCACCTCGACCGGTGACAATGTCCCCAGCACCCGTGCGTGGGTCTTGCCGCCATGGCGCAGGGGCAGCACGAGGAGTTCAAGATCGGCCTGCTTGCCGCTCGCTGTTTGCATGCCAAGGCCCGTCACCGCACCTGCACATTCGTCCATCACGGCATCGATCATGCGTGAAAGCTCGACGCGTGTGGGCGCATCTGGCCAGAGTGATGTGAAAGGCCTGTCTTTCAGTTCGCCGCCGAACAGGGCGCACAGGCGCGTGCCAGCGAGCCGGATTGTCAATCCGTCCGTGCCGTTTTCAAGAATGAAGGTGTCAAGCAGGGCGTGGCGCACGGCGCCTGGCTCGATTTCACCTCGTTCGGGTGCTGAACGCGCGCCGCGCAGGCGATCCCAGTAAGCAAAGATGGCTTGTGTGTTCGAGGTCTTCATGCCGTTCTCAATCAAATCGCCGGTTCATCAGCCAGTCCCGCAACACGCCAGTTCTGCGCCGCTGTGGCACATCCGATCAGGCATGGTTCGTCCGTGGCACATCTGCGAGCGATGCTTATGCCGTTTCGGCTTGAGGTGGACGTCAACCCTTTGTTAACCTTAACAAAGGGTTGACATTGCCATGGCGGGGCGCACGTGGGACCAGAAGGCACACGGGAATTGCTGGCAGGTCGAGATCACTCACTCGCATCTGTCTCATCACTGGCATCGGCAAGGCATGACCGGGCTCGACATCGAGGCCCACCTGGTCGCAGGCCATGGCTGGCGGGGAGGTTGCGGCGACGCGAGCCTCCCCTTTTTTTGGCCAGGCTCTGTCTGCAAGTGATCGACCGGTTCACGTCAGTCTGCGGGTGCGTCCTGCGCTTTGCACGGCTTGCCCTGTCTGTCGGCATCGGCAATCGTGCTGGTATGACACATCCCGAGAATCCACGACCTGATCAAGAGCGGCCTATTCCGCCATTCGAGGCTGTTGCTTTGCCCCGTGAACCTGTCTTCAACTTGCCTGGCATCCTGGTACTGCTGATCGGCATCCTTGTCGCCGTGCATCTGGCCCGGCTGGCGCTGGCATTCGAGACCGATCTGAAGGTCATGGCGGAACTTGCCGTCGTGCCTGCCCGTTTTGCACTTGACCTGGGCTGGATGGACCAGACCCGCATCGTGCAGGACGCTGTCGCTGGTCTGACACAGGCGCAGGCGGCCGAACGCATGGCCGTGGCGCGCTTCTTTCTGGACGGCGGCGGGCCACGCTGGTGGAGCCTGCTGAGTTACGGCCTGCTTCATTCCGGGACAGCCCACATCGCCATGAACTGCCTTTGGCTTGCGGTGTTCGGCAGCCCTTTGGCGCGGCGGATCGGGACCATGCCCATCCTGCTGCTGCTGTCAGCGGGGACCATCGCGGGAGCCATGTTTCACATCGCCATGCATCCGAGCGATGTCGCGCCGATGGTCGGGGCATCTGCCGGTGTATCCGCCGCGACCGGGGCTGCTGCCCGGTTCGTTTTTTCGCAAGGGTTGCGCATGGACATGATGGGTGATGATGCGCGTGTTCGGGCGTTGCCAGCCCTTTCGCTGGCCGGAATGGTGCAGAACCGTCAGGCCATGACCTTCGTGATCCTTTGGTTCGTCACAAACTGGCTGTTCGGGGCCGCCGTCGTGCCATTCGGCGACGATGACAGCAGCGTGGCCTGGGAAGCCCATATCGGTGGCTTCGTTGCCGGACTGATACTGTTTCCATTGCTGGACAACAAGACGGCAAGGTCATGACCAGAGCATGCTGCGAAAAAGTGGCAACGGTTTTTCGCTTGAAGCATTCTCTAAGTTATCATGATCGATCAAGTTATCTGCGTTCAACCGATACCGGTTGAACGTAGCTTGATCTGGGGGTCAATCCGCATATTTTCGCCACTTGCGGGTCGTAGACATTTCGGCGCACACTTGATGTGCGGTGCCGTATCGGGCCGCGTTCGACGGAACATCGGTTCAACGATGTCGGATCACCTGGAGGAACGAACATGAGCGTTGGTCGTATTCTGGCAGAAAAAGGTCATGAGGTTCAGACGATCCAGCCACACCGCACGCTGGCGGAGGCTGCGCATGTGCTGGCCGAACGGCGGATCGGCGCTGCAGTGGTGACAGGGGCTGATGGGGCCGTGCTGGGAATCCTGTCGGAGCGTGACATCGTGCGCGCGCTTGCCGAAACCGGGCCTGATGCCCTGAACGAACCTGTCTCTCGGCGCATGACGGCCAAGGTCACGACCTGCAACGAGGCGATGGGTATCGAGGCGGCCATGGAGATGATGACAACGGGCAAGTTCCGCCATCTGCCGGTGGTCCATGACGGCAGGCTGAGCGGCATCATCTCGATCGGAGATGTGGTGAAACGGCATATCGAGAAGATCGAGGCTGAAACCAAGGCGATGCGTGATTACATCGCCATGGCATGATGGCGTGAGCTACCTGCTCAGGCGAGGGACAGCCGCCAGGGCCTGCGTGATGTCGTCAAGCATCCGTTCGGCTGCGATCTCGCCTTGTTCGATGCTCTCGGCGGCACGGTGAAAATCGAACAGTCCGATCTTTCCAAGTCGCGGCGAAATCATCGCATCGGGCGGGTCGCCTGCCAGGCGTGAGCGCGAAATCCGGTCCTGCGTGATGTTGAAGGCGTCGATCATCACGCCGACAAGGCCTGGGGCGGGATTGTCGACCTGTGCGCGCCCGACCAATGAGCGCACGCGCTGGGCCGCACCCGAAAACGAAGCCAGCCAGGTTGGCGACGGCCTGATCTCCAGTTCCGGCGTGATGTGGTCGGCGTCAGCACGGTGTGACTGGATCGTGGTGCCGCGCCCTCCCGCGTCGCCATTCAGGTTGACGCACACCACCAGATCGGCCCCCATGGCGCGGGCGGCAGACACCGGGATGGGATTGACCATCGCGCCGTCCATCAGCCAGCGCCCTCCCAGCTTGACCGGATCGAACAGGCCGGGAAGGGCATAGGACGCCCGCATCGCATCGACCAGCAGCCCGTGTGTCAGCCAGATCTCATGGCCGGTGCCAAGCTCGGTCGCGATCGCTGCATAGGTCAGCGGCAAATCCTCGATCTTGATGTCCATCAATTCGGTGCCAAGCAGTCGCTTCAGCCTGTCTCCGGAGATCAGGCCGGAACCGCCGATGTGAAAATCCATCAGTCCCATCATGCGCCGCTTGGTCAGGGAGCGGGCCCAGTCTTCCAGATCCTGCAGACGTCCAGCCGCGAAAACGCCACCCACCAGTCCTCCGATCGAGGTGCCTGCGATGATGTCCGGCTCGAAACCAGCCTTCTTCAATGTCTTGAGGACCCCGATATGAGCCCATCCGCGTGCGGCACCGCCACCAAGGGCGAGGCCCAGCTTCGGCTTGCCGGAGGGGGCGTCCTGGCGGCCCACGGTCTCGATGTTCATGTCCGTCCCGCCTCCTCCGAGCCCTGTCGCGCGGCGAGCGATCCTGTCCCAAAACACGGCCTGGTCCTCCCGAACGCCATATCACGCCAAAAACCATCCAAACAATCGCGCCAAATGCACGAGATCAGATTAATGTCGTGTCATTGGTGACAGAATTGTTGCGTTTCGTTGACGGCATGGTTTCCGGTTTGTTTTTCTGGCGCTGGATCTGCCTTATTCACCCTTCGCCGCATGACACATGATGAGCGGCAAAAGGGTGGCCTCTCCATGGGGGGTGGGCTGCAACCTGTAAAAACAGCTTTGCCGGCCTGTGTGGCAGCACCCGCCATCGCCTGCCACCCTGACTTTCAGCCAGACCGCATCCTGATCGCAATCGATCCGCATCTCCACCACATGCTGGATCTGCCCCGACGTATCACCCTTGTGCCAGAGCGCCTTGCGCGAGCGCGACCAGTACCAGCCTTCGCCGGTCTCCATGGTGAGCTTCAGCGCTTCGGCATCCATGTGGGCCACCATCAGCACCTCACCTGTGTCGGCATGTGTCGTGACACAGGTGATCAGGCCGTTCGCATCGAATCTGGGAGCAAGCACAAGGCCTTCTTCAAGATCACGGGTGCTGGCAGATCGTGGAAACAGGTTCATGTCGCCGCCCTGACGTGAGACAAAAGAAAACGCGGCGTTTCCGGCGCGTCTGCAATCTATCCTGCCTGCGGCACGTCCGTCAAAAAGCAGTGCGCAGCGGTTGCGACTTGACCATCGTGAAAAATTTCACCTGTTCGGCCGGGTCTTTCTCGAACAGTCCGCGATACTGCGTCGTCAGCGTCGACGAGCCGTGCTTCTGAACGCCGCGCATCGACATGCACATGTGCTCGGCCTCGATCAACACGGCGACACCGCGCGGATTGAGCGCTTCCTCGATCACGTTGGCGATTTGCGCCGTCATCGTTTCCTGGGTCTGCATCCGTCTTGCATAAGTATCAACCACACGGGCGAGCTTGGACAACCCGACAACGCCCTTTGAAGGGTAATAGGCAATATGGGCCTTGCCGACGAAGGGCACGAGATGATGCTCGCAGTGCGAATAAAACGGGATGTCACGCACGAGGATGATGTCCGAGTAACCATCGACCTCTTCGAACACGCGGTCGAGAATGTCATGGGCGTCCTCGTCATAGCCCTTGTAAAATTCCTTGAAAGCCTTGGTGACGCGCTTTGGCGTGTCGAGCAGACCTTCGCGGGATGGGTCGTCGCCTGCCCACAGGATCAGGGTGCGCACCGCAGCTTCCGCCTCTTCGCGGGTGGGCTGACGCATGATGAAGGCGTCGGTGTTGGGCTTCACAGTGGGCGACTGCGCTGGCGTTGCCAAGGCTGTCATGTTCGAGGGCTTAACCACGGGGTTCATGTGGCGCCTACCTTTCAATTGTTGACTGCTAATTTACGTGGCGTGCCACAGTCCGGACCACAAGGCGCGGCGCTTGGCCGCAATGTTCACGCAGAGGTGATCACAGCCTTGCGATGAATGGACAAGGGTGCGTCTGCCCCCTCGCCAGCGCCGTTCTGCAGGACTATATGAAACCTATCATGCTCACCGACGTCTACAACAAGCGCATCCTGGAACTAGCGGCCAACCTGCCGCGCATCGGGCGGCTGCCGGAGCCGCATGCCACCGCCGTGGCGCATTCAAGGCTGTGCGGCTCGAAGGTCACGGTCGACATCCGCATGGAGGGCGACCGCGTCTCGGACTTCGCCCACGATGTGAAAGCCTGCGCCTTGGGGCAGGCGTCAGCCTCGATCATGGCCAGCCATGTGGTCGGCTCGACAGCCGCCGAGTTGCGCGGTGTGCGCGACATTGCCCGCCGCCTGCTGAAAGAGGCTGGCGAGCCACCCGAGGGCAAATGGGCCGATCTCGCCGTGCTGCTGCCGGTGCGCGACTACAAGGCGCGGCATGCCTCGACATTGCTGACCTTTGATGCCGTGGTTGATGCGATCAGCCAGATCGAGGCACGCAGCGCATCGGTTCGTGCGGCTGCGGAATAACCGCCCTCCCTCAATCTGACTGCCTGCAAGCGAGCATTCCATGGAAAACGTCCCTGCCCACATCGCTGCGGCTGCGCTCTACACCGGCCTGCTGATCCTGATGGCGATCGTGCTGCAGGTGCGCGTGATCCGGCATCGTCGCTCCAAGAAGATCGGCATCGGCGACGGGCAGGACAGGGACCTGACGCGGGCGATCCGTGTTCATGGAAACTATGTCGAAAACGTTCCGTTTGTCCTGGCCGGGCTGGTGATGCTGGCTTTGATAGGCGCTCCGGCCAGTGTCATCCATGGCGTCGGGCTCCTGATGCTCCTGGGGCGGATCGCCCATGCCATTGGCCTGTCACAATCAGCCGGCAGCAGCCTTGGCCGTGTCGGCGGCATGATCATGACCTTCATCGCACTCATCATCACGGCGGTGACGCTGATTGTGCGTGCGGTCTTCTGACATGGGAGTGCCGTGTTGAAACCGGGCCGCAGGGCTGCGCATTACGCCATCCGGGGTTATCAGCTCACGTTTTCGGCGCTGGTGGGGCGTCAATGCCGTCATTGGCCGTCCTGTTCAGACTACACCGACGAGGCGATCCAGAAACATGGGCTTTGGGCCGGAAGCTGGATCGGATTTGCCCGCATCTGCCGCTGCAACCCCTTCGGCACGAACGGGATCGATCTCGTCTGCGAAGAATTGCCGGCAGGCGCGACCGCTCTGACGCCATGGCGCTATGGTCGCTGGCGTGGGGTGAACACGCCGTCAACCGGCAACGGCGTCAACGGCGAGGATGTGGCCCGACGCTGACCAGGCCTGGCCTTGCATCGCAGCGCCGCGCGAAATCAGGCATCATGCGCGCCAGCGAACCATCATAAAGGCTTGCCGTTTGCGTGGGGCGGCCTTGCGATGTGATCTGAACGTCGAGTTTCGCGCCGCTGACCGCATCATCGAAAACCTTTCGCGGCACGCTCCGGCGCATCCACAGATCATTGCCGGCATTGGCAATTGAGAGGCCCCGGGGCGGTGCCCTGAAGATGTAATCCCAGCCACCTGTGTCGATGCGCGCGGACTGGAGACTGACGGGTTGCGGCTGGTTTTTCGGCCCCTCGAGCCTGACAAGCTGCTGGCGGTACATGACCCAGTAAAAACCCCTGACCGCATCGCATTCCAGCACAAGCTCATGATCGACACTCATGCGCTCGGTCTCGACCAGACGCGCGGTCCTGATCAGTTGCGGTGTCGCGGATGGCGGACTGATCGACCATGCGCCTGAGATGGCCGTGCCCGTCTCGCGCGGCACGACCACGGCAAGCTGGGTCTGGACGATCTCGTCACGCGTCATGCGCCTGAGAGTGCCCTTGAAGCTGGCCTCGGTCATGATTTCAAGATAACGCGCGGCAATGCCCATCTCTGCCACATAGACCGCGTGCCGCGCCATGGTGCGCTGGGCCTGTTCGATGTCACGGAAGTTGGGATCGCTGCGCGCCTTGTTGCCCTCCGCGTCCAGTTCCACGCTGAACATGTGAACCTCAACGCGCGCATCCTCGCTGACGGACCGGCCGATGCCGCCCATCAGCACCAGCACGCAGGCGGACGCACAGCGGACCTCGGCGGTGCGCACCACTTCCTGCTCGCCAGTGCTGATCGAGCGGCCGATGCTGGTCTGCATCCGGGCGGCGCGTATCTGCCGGCCCAAGGTCATGGCCGCCAGAACACTGCCACCATTTGAATCAAGAACCAGCGGCAAGCCCATGATGTTGTTGGATTTCATGAAATCGGCAAACGCCGCCGGGCTGCCACGCTGGATTTGTCCAGTCGCGCTGACCCAACGCTTCGCGCCGCGCGGCCCCGTGCCCTCCACCATCCTGAAGGTCATGGCCTCGCCTTGCGGCGAGTAGGCAGGCTGGGTGCGGGCGGCGGGAACCTGGGTTGCAGGCGTCTGGGCTGCAGGTGATTGGGCTGCAGGTGATTGGGGTGAAGGTGCGGTTGCAGGTGCAGTTGCAGATGTCTGGCTTTGCGCGTTTGTGCCTATAAGAAGCACAGCGATGACTGTGAGGAGCCTCAGCGGACCTGCCAATCCCATGTTTCCGAACATCATGCTTGTCTGCATCGGTGGCGTTCGCTATTCCGCTCAAGCTGTCGGTTTTGATGTCTCAGTGTAACCGACCACAGGATGACAGGCTATACCGGACGCGGGCCTGCTGTCTCACATCACATGCGTGTCCGGACTGACTTACGGGGTTCGTGTCCCCGACTGAGCAGGAGCGACATGATGTCGATCTCGTCTTCCGTATCCCTGACATTTCCAGATGGTGCCGTGCGCCCCTTTCCCGCTGGCATTACAGGGGTCGCCATTGCAGGCGGCATCTCGCCGTCCTTGCTCAAACGCACCGTGGCCATGGCCATCGATGGTGTGGTCGTTGACCTTGCCGAGCAGATTGAGGTCGACGGCCGCATCGAATTCATCAACAGGGAAGACCCGCGCGCTCTGGAACTGATCCGGCATGATTGCGCGCATGTGCTGGCAGAGGCGGTCCAGGCGCTCTACCCCGGCACGCAGGTGACCATCGGCCCTGTGATCGAGAACGGTTTTTTCTACGATTTTTATCGCGAACAGCCCTTTTCGCCCGAGGATTTTTCCGCCATCGAGCAGAAGATGCGCCAGATCATTGCTGCCGACAAACCCTTCACCCGCGAAGAGTGGAGCCGCGAGAAGGCCAGGGCCTTCTTCCGCGACAAGGGCGAGGCTTTCAAGGTCGAGCTTGTCGACGCCATTCCAGCTGACCAGACCTTGAAGATGTATGCGCAGGGCGAGTGGATCGACCTGTGCCGTGGTCCGCACATGACCAGCGTGGGCAAGGTCGGCAATGCCTTCAAGCTGATGAAAGTGGCGGGTGCCTACTGGCGGGGCGATTCCAGCAATCCGATGCTGACGCGCATCTACGGCACCGCCTTCGCCAGGCAGGAGGAGCTTGACGCGCACCTGAAGCAGATCGAGGAGGCCGAGAAGCGCGACCACCGCAAACTGGGGCGCGAGATGGGCCTGTTCCATTTCCAGGATGAGGGGCCGGGCACCGTGTTCTGGCACGCAAAGGGCTGGACGATCTTCCAGGAGATCGTGGCCTACATGCGTCGCCGCCTGCGCCGTGACTATGGCGAGGTGAATGCGCCGCAGGTGCTCGACAAGTCGTTGTGGGAAACCTCCGGCCACTGGGGCTGGTATCAGGAAAACATGTTCGCGGTAAAATCCGCCCATGCGTTCATGAACCCCAAGGACGAGAACGCCGACCAGAAGGTTTTTGCGCTCAAACCGATGAACTGCCCTGGCCATGTGCAGATTTTCAAGCACGGGCTCAAGAGCTACCGTGATCTGCCGATCAGGCTGGCCGAATTCGGGATGGTGCATCGCTACGAGGCTTCGGGGGCTCTGCACGGGTTGATGCGCGTCAGGGCCTTCACGCAGGACGACGCGCATGTGTTCTGCACGGAGGACCAGCTTGAGGCCGAATGCCTCAAGATCAACGACCTGATGATGTCGGTGTACCGGGATTTCGGCTTCGAGGAGGTGGTGGTCAAGCTCGCCACCCGTCCTGAAAAGCGCGTGGGAACTGATACCATGTGGGACCATGCGGAGGACATCCTGCGCAAGGTGCTGGTGACAATGGAGGCCGAGTCCGGTGGCCGGATCAAGACCGGCATCAACGAGGGCGAGGGCACGTTCTATGGCCCGAAATTCGAATATACCCTGCGCGACGCCATCGGGCGGGAATGGCAGTGCGGGACAACCCAGGTCGATTTCAACCTGCCGGAACGCTTCGGCGCGTTTTATATCGGCGCAGATGGCGAGAAAAAGCAGCCCGTGATGGTGCATCGAGCCATCTGCGGCTCGCTGGAACGCTGGCTTGGCATCGCCATCGAGAACTATGCGGGGCATTTCCCGCTCTGGCTTGCGCCCGAGCAGATCATTGTGTCGCCCATTACGTCCGATGTGGATGACTATGCCGACAAGGTCACGGAGACGCTGATCGCCCATGGCCTGCGTGCCCGCGCCGACCTTCGCAACGAGAAGATCAACTACAAGGTGCGCGAGCACTCGCTGGCCAAGGTTCCCGTGATCATCGCGGTGGGCAAGCGCGAGGCCGAGGAAAAGACCGTGACGGTCAGGCGGCTCGGCTCGCAGGCCCAGACGGTGATGAGCCTGAAGGAAGCACTTGCTGCGCTGGTGGC
>JANMHN010000275.1:0-17403 GCA_031375185.1 Allobosea sp.
CACACGCGCGGCAACGCGACCCGCTTCCGCGATCTGGTCAGGCTGACACCGGCCGTGATCGAGGCGCATGCGCTGACCGGAGAGGCGGACTACCTGCTCAAGCTCGTGGTCAGCGACCTCAAGGAGCTGTCCTTGCTGGTCAACGAGGTGTTCCTGCCGCATGAAAGCGTGGCGCGCGTGCGTTCGGAAATCGTGCTCGAAACGCTCAAGGAAACCTCGGGCCTTCCACTGTCGCGATAAGTCTGTATGGGACATGTCGAGGGCATCCTCTTGCCCCTGAAAATGACTTGCCATCATAAATGACTTGCCATGATCACGTCCACATCTGCCCATTCCACATCTGCCCAGATCGCCGCGCGCGACATCTTCAGGCTGGCGCGCATCGTGCCGGTCGTCAGTGTCGATGACCCTGATCAGGGCGTGGCGCTGGCGCGTGCGCTGGTGGCAGGAGGCCTGCCTGTCGTCGAGATGACGCTGCGCAGCCCCAACGCGCTCAAGGTCACCGAAACCATCGCGCGGCATGTGCCGGAAGCCATGCTGGGTCTAGGGACGATCCTGTCCGTGGCGCAGATCGCGGCTGCGATCAGTGCAGGCGCGCGCTTCCTGGTCAGCCCAGGCGTGACGCCTCAGTTGGCCAAAGCATCCGCAATCTGCACGGTGCCGTTCCTGCCCGGTGTTGCAACGATCTCCGAAGCGATGCGGCTCAGGGAGCTTGGTTTCAGGACATTGAAGTTCTTTCCGGCCGAAAGCTCCGGTGGCGTCGCTGCCCTTAGGGGATTTCACCCGGTCTTGCCGGATCTGGCCTTCTGCCCCACGGGCGGGATCACGGCTGCGAGCGCCGCATCTTATCTGGCATTGCCGAACGTGGCGGGACTTGGCGGCTCATGGATCGCGCCCGCAGCCTTGATCAAGGCAGGTGACTTCGCTTCCATCGAGGTTCTGGCCCGTAAGGCGGCGGAAATGTCAGCAGCCCGACAGGGTTGATCCATATTTTTCAGAACGTCACTGGCATGCCTTTTTCCAGTGATTACATTGCCGGGTACGCGCAGCGGTGCGCGAGAGGGAGACCCCGATGTTCGATGCCAAGTCACTTTTGAATGCCCTTGTCAGCGCAGGTTCGCAGGCCGGCCAGCAGGGCGGCGCTGGGGGTGGCGGTGGTCTCGGCGGCATGCTCGGTTCGGTGCTGAACCAGGTCACGCAAGGCGCACAGCAGGCCGTTCAAGCCGGGCAGGCTGGCGGAGGAGGCTTGGGTGGAGGCTTGGGCGGCATGCTGGGCTCCGTGCTCGGCCAGCTTGGCCAGGGCACGCAGGGCGCAGCCGGACAGGCAGGCACGGCGGCAACCGACGCGATGAGCCAGTTGCAGGGGAGACTGGCCGGCACGCAGGCCGGGGATCTCTTGAACAAGGCCCGCGAATTCGCAGGCCAGAACCAGATGATGACAGGCGCTGGCCTCGGAGGGCTTGCGGCTCTTGTGCTGGGCTCCAAGACAGGCCGTTCGGTGGTTGGCTCCGCGGCGGCTCTTGGCGGCCTCGCCCTGATCGGCGGGCTTGCCTACAAGGCTTATCAGAACCATCAGGCCGGACAGCCGATCATGGGTGACGCCAGCACCCCTGCCCTGCCGGCTCCCGCCGGTTCGGGCTTCGAGCCGGAAGCCGCCAGCAATGAAACGGCGATCCTGCTGATCCGCGCCATGATCGCCGGTGCCGCTTCCGACGGGCAGATCGATGCGGCCGAACGCCAGTCGATCATCGGCGGTCTGACAGAAGCCGGGTTTGACCCCGCCGGCAACGCCTGGCTTGAGGGTGAAATGGCGAACCCCGCCTCGGTCGATGATCTGGCAGCCGGTGCGACGACACCTGAACTAGCGGCGCAGGTCTATACGGCGGCTCGCCTGGCGATCGAGCCCGATACGCAGGACGAGGTGGATTTTCTGGCCAATCTCGGAGGTGCCCTTGGGCTTGACCCACATTTGGTCGGCCAGATCGACGATGCGGCGGCTGGCGTGAAGGCCTGATCGGGCAGGCCCCTCGGGCAGGTCCGATCCTTCGCCAGAACGCATGACAGGCGCATATCACGCTGACGCCATGCACCTTGCGCAGTTGCAAGGCTGACAAAACATCGACACAACTGGATGGGCCGGGCTGAATGCTCGGCCCTTTTCTATCTGCTGCATCCTTCCGGCTTCCCGTGTCACGCACCTCGCCAAGACGTCTGTTCGACTGGACCTTCTGGCTGATCCTTGGCCTGACAACTCTGTCCCTGTGGATCGTCTGGCAGCGTGACGGCGCTGGCGTCGTCAGCCAGATCTTCACCGATGACCTTTGGCTTCTGGCTGAAATCCTGCCCAAGGTCGTCGCCGGCACCTTGATCGGCGAACTGATCCGGCGACTTGTTCCGCGCGAGGTCATCGTGCGCTGGCTGGGCGCGGGATCGGGCTGGCGCGGCCTGCTGATCGCCGCCTTTGTCGGCTTCCTCTTTCCGGCTGGCCCGTTCACGGTGTTTCCACTGGCGGCGAGCCTGCTTGTGGCCGGTGCCGACAGGGGGGCCGCCGTCGCCTTCATCACCGGCTGGCTGCTGATCGGGCTGAACCGGATGCTGATCTGGGAACTGCCGTTCTTCGGCTTCGATGTGGTGGCATTGCGGGCCATCGCCTCATGGTGGATGCCGGTGGCCGCCGGTTGGCTGGCGCGGCTGGTGCCTGTGAGGCTGGCTGCTTCGTCTGGGTCAAGCCAGCAAGCATCGTCTGATCGGGATCGAATCTGATGGTCTTGCTTGCGCTGACCGTGGTTCTTTACGCGATTGTGGCTGCTCTGCTCATGAGTGCATGGCGGCGGCATGACGGGACGCTTCAAATGTCCCTGACAGCCGCCACGCGGGAAATCCTGCATCTGCTGCCGCGCCTGGCGCTGGGCGTGATCGGCTCAGGCTTCATGGCCAAAGCCTTGCCGCAGGACCAGATCGTCGGCTGGTTCGGCGCAGGATCGGGTCTGCTTGGTGTCACGCTTGCTGCCATGGCAGGTGCCTTGACACCCGGCGGTCCTGTGGTTGGCTTTGCGATGGGAGCGGCGGCACTCAAGGCCGGCGCAGGCCTGCCGCAGGTCATGGCCTTCGTCACGGGCTGGTCACTGTACACGCTCAACCGCATGCTGGTCTGGGAGCTTCCCTTCATGCCGCCATGGCTTGTGAGAGTGCGCATCCTGGTGAGCCTGCCCTTCCCGTTCATCACAGCGGGGCTGGTCGCAGCGGTGCTCAGTTGGCCCGGATTATGGGTGATCACGCCGAAATGAGTGGCACCGCGCCTGTATTCGTCATCGGCAAGCCAGCGCGGATCTGTCAATCATGGGCCTGGCTCACGACATATGATGTCAGTCATCCCGCCAACCGCCCAGGAGTTTGCCGCCATGTCCAGCCTTGATCCGATGACCATGATGGAACTCGAGGCCGCTGCGTTCCGCCGCCTGCTGCAGCACCTGCGGGACCGCCCTGATGTCCAGAACATCGACATGATGAACCTGGCCGGGTTTTGCCGGAACTGCCTGTCGAACTGGCTCAAGGACGCGGCGGAAGCCGGAGGTGTGCCACTCGGCAAGGATGAGAGCCGGGAGCATGTCTACGGCATGAGCTATGAAGCCTGGAAGAGACTGCACCAGACGGAGGCCAGCGAAGCGCAGAAAGCGGCCTTTGACGGCAATCCGCCATCACATTGATGCAGACCTCCGCCAACGAGGCGCGGCCAGATCAAATCGCTTGACGAGCACGAGCCAGCGCCGCATGTCCGGCAGCCGCAACAGGAAACATCACCATGTCAGATGCCATACAGGGCGACCAGCTCAAATCCATCGTCCAGCGCATCGAGCGGCTGGAGGAGGAGAAGAAGACGATCTCCGACGACATCAAGGAGGTGTATTCCGAAGCCAAGGCCAACGGCTACGATGTCAAGGTCCTGCGCAAGGTGATCTCGATCAGGAAGCGTGACCTGCGCGAGCGCCGTGAGGAAGAGGCCATTCTCGATCTGTATCTGCAGGCCGTTGGCGAAAGCGTCTGACCGGGCGCGCGTTTACGCGTCGCTTCAGTGGCGCGCATAAGTGGCGCGTTTCAGCGGCTGGTGAAGGTCGTCGGCAGCGGGCCGACGGCAGGGCCCGAGAAACGGTCCGAGCGCGTGTCGTTTGGCTCCCGCTGGGTGAAGCCGAGCGCAGCGGCGGGGCCGGTGTCGACACTGACCTGACCAGACTGCGGTTGCTGCGCTCTAGCCCGTGCCGTGGTCACGCGGGTCAGGGGAGTTGGCAAGGCACCTGTTGCTGCTGCAGCGAACAGGTTGTCGAGGGCTGCACGATCAGTGCTTGGCAGGGTGACGGGAGCAGCCACGATGGGCGGGGTAGCACGTATCGGGGCACTGGCGGTGGCCGGGGCTGATGCCGAAGCGGGCGCTGCAACGGCCACGCGCTGGAATGGCCCTTGCGGACGTTCAGGCGGCAAAGGATGGCTGATCGTTACAAGCTTGCCTGGCAGGTCGCGCGGCAGCACTGCGGCACCAGTGCTGGCGGATGGCGTATCTGCTGTTGACTGACCTGGTAGAGCGGGTGCCAGCGCCACCTGAACGGTATCGGGACGTCGCGGCGGCAGAGGAGCCAGAACGGAGCGCAACAATGCGGCACCTGATGCTGAAGCGGGAACGTCAGCCTGTGCAGCGACATCGGTCTGCGCACCAGATGGACCTTGCTGCCAGTTGAGGCGTTGGCCGGTTGAACCCGGCTGCACGGAAGCAAGCTGCACGGGAGCCAGGCCGACCGGGCGCGCCGTCGGGAACGGGGCCTGGACGAAGCGCGGCTGGTTGATCGGAGGCGTCACGATGGCAGCCGTCTGCAAAGGCGCACTCTCGGCAGCCCTGGCCGGAATGTCAGCTTCATCCGCCTTCGGCACAGCTGCAACTTGCACAGCGGAGGCACGGCGACCTCGCAGGGCGGAGCGCTGATCAGGAGCCGTGGCCGCAGCGACCTGCACCTGTTCGGTTCCGTAGCGGTCGGAGCCATCCCCGGCGGTTGGAGCCGGGGCATAGGCGAGTGTCGATGAGGCGCGCGATCCTGCACGTCCACGTCCCGGCCGGCTTTCATCTTCCTCGTTCCAGCCGAACAGCGACGCCCACAGGCTCTTGCGCGAACCCTGCATGATCGCGCCTTCGTCGAAATCACCGGATTCGAAACCGCCGACGCTGCCGCCACGCGCAATGATCAGCGCCTTGGCTGTCTCATATCCTTCGAGCGGCTTGCCATCGGCGGCGATGTGAACGGTGTTGCCATCCGGGAACAGCCGCGCAAGCTGGTCCCTTGTCATGCGCGGCCATGACCTGACGCTGCCGACATCCAGATGGATGAACGGCGTGTAGGCGCTTGGATAGTAGCCCACACCGCCGCGCTGCATCTTCATGCCGATGCTGCGCACCTGCGCCGGCGAGACATCGGGCAGGTAAAAGTCCATCGCCTTGCCCATGGTGTGCTGGCTGTGCTTGGCCACGCCGCGCGAACGACGCCTCAGCATCGAATTGGTCTGCGGCGAGCGATAGGCCGACACGACATGGAACGGGCTGCTGGACCCCGCTTCCCGGTGAACCTCCCAGGCGATGTCGAACAGGCGTGGGTCCATCTTGGTCGGCTCGTCAAGCCGCCAGTCCCTCAAGGCCCAGTTGAGCTTGTCGAGCGCTTCGCCGACATAGCGGCCATCACGCCGGAACGTGACGGTCGTGAGCTCCTTGGTGTGCATGTGCTGGATGCTGATGCTGCGCGTATCACCATTTGCAATGGCATTCTGGGTGGCGCGGGAGCCGACCACGAGCGTACAGGCGGACAGGGCCGCAACCTGCAGCAGCCTGAGCACATGCCTGCCGACAAAGCCGAACAGGCGTGGTTCAGCGCAGCTTTCATGATCCTTCGTGGACGTCAGAACTGTCACGCGCAACCAATCATGTAGAGCCGACATGCGCCGACATTAACCGCAATTCCGGTGCGTGACCATTGCCCAACATGGTTAACCAAACATTGATGAATGATCACGGGACATTGGCTCCGGACGGGGAGAATGTGATTAGGCTGCAATCATGGCAAAACGGTGCAGTCTCAATCATCCGAAATGGGCCATCACAAGCCTGCCCGTCACAGGCCCAGCGCCTCACGGGTGCGACGGTGAAAACCGTAGATGTCCTCATGCGTCCTGATCTCGCCGTCAGGTGTCACCGTCGTCGTCATGTAGGTGATATGGATGGGCAGTTTGCGTGACAATCTGATGGTCCGTTCACCAGCGCCGACGAGGGATGACAGCCGCCGCTCCGACCAGCCGCCCTCCGTGCCGCCCAGCACCAGCTCGGCCAGCTTGAGAGGCCGTTCGACGCGCACGCAGCCTGACGAATAGGCCCTGCGGGCCGAGGCGAACAGGCTGCGCGAGGGTGTGTCATGCAGATAGACGGCGTGATCGTTCGGGAACATGAACTTGATGTTGCCAAGGGCGTTGGTTGGCCCCGGAGGCTGGCGCAACGTGATCTGGTTGCCACGCCGGATCACCTGCAGCCCGCGCCGCTCTGCATAGCCGGGATCAGCCGCAAGTTTGGGCAGATAATCCTGCTTGAGGATGGTGGGAGGCACCGTCCATGATGGATTGAGCACCAGATGGTCCATCATGTCCGAGAAGATGGGTGTTGGCCGTTCTGACTTGCCGACGACGACGCGCGCCTCGTGGACGACCGAACCTGCCTCGACCTTCCTGACCATGTACTCGGGCACGTTCACGATCAGATGGTCCTCGCCAAGGTCCGCCGGAAGCCAGCGCCAGCGTTCCATGTTGGCGATGATGTCGGCTTCCAGCCCCGAAGCGACCGTTCCATTGAGCGCAGCCTGCGTCGTGCGGGTCAGCACACCGTTGACGGGCAGGCCGTTCTCGCGCTGGAAGCCAGCCACCATGATCGAGAGCGACCTGTCATAAGTCTGGCCATCAGCAGGACCGCTCCCCGTGCCAAGGCCGAAGCGCGAGCGCAGCAGCTGGATGCGGTCATCCCGCATGCCGACCCGCAGGACCGGCCCCGGCGGAATGCGCAAAAGCGGTTCCGGCACAGGCTGCCTTGCAGATTTCAATTCCGCCAGCTTGTTCTTGAGGGCCAGGTAACCCGGTTGCGCGGGCTGATAGGCGGCCAGTGCCATGGCAGGGTCGGCACTTGCCGCCAGGGCCGTCAACACATCCGAGGCAGCGGGCAGATTGAGCTTGGGCGTGATCAGGGCCGACAGGCGGCGCGGGTCGATCCGTGCCCCACGGGCATCGCGGGCATATTGCACGGCACGCACAGACAGCATGATCTCAGCCTCGGCAAGATCGGCCAAGCTGCCGGACAACGCATTTTGATCGCCATTGCCCTTGCTGTTGACCTTTCCATGGTCCTGGCTCTGGCCGGGCAAGGCATAATCTGTCGCACGCAGGCCATCATCCGCAGCTCTTGCCAGTTGTGCGATGATCTGATGTCCCGCAGTGGTTAAATGCTCGCCATCGTGCCAGATGGGCCTGTGACTGCGCTGCGCATAGAATGCCGAGATCGCATCTGCCTCACGGGCTGGAAGGAAGGGTATTTTCAGCCCCTCAACCAGGCGGCTGGCCAGGACAGGTGCCAGGACAGCCGGTTCAACGATGGGAGCGGCAGATGTTTCGACCTGCGCAGGCACGGCAACCGAAAAAGGCACAGCGGCGATGTCCGACAGATCGACCGCAGCCGATTCAGGCGGCGGTGGCAGGTTCGCGAGCACGTCAAGCGTCCGGGCAGAATTCTCTGTTTTGGAAGGCGCGTCTTTTCCTGTCAGATCGGCAAATGCTGGCACAGGCTCCGAAGGCTGCACCTCCGCAATGGGAGCGCCATCGGCAGCAGGCCGATCTTCACCCGCTTGAGCAGAAGATGGCAGCGGAGACATGATCAATGGCCGAAGATCGAGAACGACGAGGGCTGGCTCCGGCAACTCTGGCAGAAGCGGGGAGATATCCAGCTCTTCCGAAATGTCCGCACGGGTAATGACGACCTCGGCCATGTCCGGCAGAGGTGGCAATTCGATGCGCTCCACCACATCCGCCAGGAATGGCGAAACCAGGGATGGCGAAACAACGAGATCGTCCGCATACGCTGGACAGACAAGACACAAAGCCAACACCGACGCAGACAAGGTCGCGCGCCTCAAGGCCATGTTGATTCTCCGGCAGACTGTTCGACGGACACACGTTGTGCGGCGCAGTTTCGCATGACACAAGCCCATTCGTGCAACACAAGGTTCAAAAACCTAGACATCGTCGGTCATAGTGCCTCCATCGTGACAATCCTGTCGCGATCAGGCCGCCGCCTCGTCTTCAAGATGGCCGTCTGTTCCGTCATCAAGGCCGTAATCCTTGAGTTTGCGATAGAGTGTCGAGCGACCGATCCCAAGCTTGCGCGAGACCTCGGACATGTGGCCGCGATAATGCTGAAGCGCGAACTTGATGATGTCACGCTCCAGATCATCCATGCGGCGCATGTCGGACCCTTCCGTCAACTCGATGGCGTTGGGATCCCTGACCGGCACCTGGATGATGCGTGGCGGCTCGACGCCGCCTGAGGTCACGGCATAGGGCTGGGGCGCTGGCGGAATGCGGACGTCGAAACCCTCGACCTGCGCCGCTATCTGCGGAAATTCCGCCACGGTCAGTTCGTCTCCGTCACACAGGACAACCGCGCGGAAAAGTGCGTTTTCAAGCTGCCGCACATTGCCCGGCCAGTCATAGCGCTGGAGAAGGGCGGCCGCTTCTGAAGACAGGCCGCGGATGCGCTTGCCCTCTTCTGCGGCGAAACGGGCCACGAATGACTTGGCAAGGTCCGGCACATCCTCGCGCCGCGAACGCAAGGCCGGCAGCATGATGGGAAACACGTTGAGCCTGTAATACAGATCCTCCCGGAACTGGCCCTGCTTGACCTGGTCGAGAAGGCTCTTGTTGGTCGCAGAGATGAGCCTGATGTCGACGCGGACCGATTTGCGCCCGCCCACGGGATCGACTTCGCCCTCCTGGATGGCGCGCAGCAGCTTGACCTGCGCGTCGAGAGGCAACTCGCCGATCTCGTCCAGGAACAGCGTGCCGCCACTGGCCTCGACGAATTTGCCGACATGTTTTTCGGTGGCGCCCGTGAACGCACCCTTCTCGTGGCCGAACAGGATTGATTCCACAAGATTGTCCGGGATGGCACCGCAATTGACCGTGACGAACGGCTTTCCCCGCCTGTCGCTGGACCCTTGGATGGCCCGCGCCAGAACCTCCTTGCCGACACCCGATTCGCCCTCGATCAGGATTGGAATGTTTGATTTCGCGGCCCGCTCCGATAGCCGGACGACACGCGCCATCTCGGGGCTGCGTGTGCTGAGATCATGAAACCCGAGCGTGCCCGAGGCGCGGCGCTTCATGCGCCTGATCTCGCTTTCCAGGGCACCGACCTTGAGCGCATTCTTGATCGAGACGTGCAGCCGCTCGGCACCAACCGGCTTGACCACGAAATCGCTCGCCCCCGCCCTCATCGCGGCCACGACGGTTTCGATGGACGAGTGCGCGGTCTGGACGATGACCGGCTTCTCGAGCCCCTTGTCCTTGAGGGCGGCGAGCACCCCCATGCCGTCAATGTCAGGCATGACCAGATCGAGGATGACCAGATCGACCTCCTCTCCCTCCATGCCTGTGAGAAGCCTGACGGCGACGGCGCCGCTGTCTGCCGTCCGCGTTTCATAACCGAAACGGCGCACCATCGCTTCCAGCAGACGGCGTTGAACAGGATCATCATCAACAATCAGGACAGTGGTGGTCATCGGCAATCCGGATCAAAAGCGGGAAGTGGATCAAGGCGGCAGGTGAATCAAAGAGGGAGGTGAATCAGGGGACGTGAATCACTGTGTCGTTCTGGGTCACTGTCTGCCAGAAGGGTTAAGCGGCACTTAAATCGTGGCGATTGACCCCCGCGACACGGGTAGCAGTTGAATGCTCTCGGCAGAACGCACATATCGTATGGACAAAACGGCCTCGCGCACGCGTTTCGCAGGCTTGAGGGTCTCCGGGGGTCTCATTGCATGTATTGGCTGCCAGCAACCGCGCACCGACATTTCTCCGCTCCGGCCGTGTTCTCGCCAGCGCATGCAGCCTCGCGCAAGGCCCAGCGCGACGCAGGGCTCGGCAATCTTCCCGAGTGGGATCTGACCCATCTTTATGCGGCCATGGATGCGCCCGCCTTCCATGATGACATGGCGCGCATTGCCGCCATGGCACCTGAATTTGCAGAGCGCTACAAGGGCAAGCTGTCCGCCATGGCGGCGGCACCGGACGCGTCCGTCGCATTGCACCAGGCCATCACCGCTTATGAAGGGCTTGATGACCTGATGGGCAGGATCATGTCCTATGCCGGGCTGGTCTATTCCGGCGACACCACCGACCCCCAGCGCGCCAAGTTCTACGGTGACACCCAGGAGCGCATCACGGCTGCCTCCACAAACCTGCTGTTCTTCACCCTTGAGCTGAACCGCATACCCGATGAAGCTCTGGATGCGGCGGCAGCATCTCCGCCGCTGAGCCACTACAAGCCTTGGCTGGATGACATCAGGAAGGAAAAGCCACACCAGCTCGAAGACCGGCTCGAACAGCTCTTCCATGAAAAGTCCGTGACCGGACGCGCAGCCTGGAACCGCCTGTTCGACGAGACCATCGCGTCGTTGCGCTTCAAGGTCGGCGACCAGGAGCTGACCCTTGAGCCGACGCTCAACAAGCTCCAGGATGCTGACCAGAAAGTGCGCAAGGCCGGAGCTGAGGCCCTGGCCAATGTCTTCAGCCAGCACATGCGGACCTTCGCGCTGATCACCAATACCCTGGCCAAGGACAAGGACATCCAGGACAGCTGGCGCGGTTTCACCGACGTGGCCCAGTCGCGCCATCTTGCCAACCGTGTGGAGCCAGAGGTCGTCGATGCGCTGGTCAGTGCCGTGCGCACCGCCTATCCGCGCCTGTCGCACCGCTACTACGCATTGAAAGCGCGCTGGTTCGGCAGGACGGAGTTGAATTTCTGGGACCGCAACGCCCCCTTGCCCAAGGTCGAGCAGCGCACGATCTCCTGGGAGGAAGCTCGCGACACGGTGCTGGGTGCCTACAACACCTTTTCGCCGAGAATGGCAGGCATTGCCCGCCGCTTCTTCGACGAGCGCTGGATAGATGCTCCGGTCAGACCCGGCAAGGCGCCAGGCGCGTTCGCCCACCCCACTGTTCCGTCATCTCATCCCTATGTGCTGGTGAACTACCAGGGCAAGCCGCGCGATGTCATGACGCTGGCCCATGAGCTTGGCCATGGCGTGCATCAGGTTCTGGCCTCGCCAAATGGCGCGCTGATGGCCCCGACACCCCTGACGCTGGCCGAGACGGCATCTGTGTTTGGCGAGATGCTGACCTTCCGCCGCCTGCTCGACGCCACGACGAACCAGACCCAGCGCAAGGCCATGCTGGCCAGCAAGGTCGAGGACATGATCAACACGGTGGTGCGCCAGATCGCCTTCTACTCCTTCGAGCGCAAGCTGCACGAGGAGCGCAAGAAGGGCGAACTGACCTCCGAAGCCATCAGCGATCTTTGGATGTCGGTACAGGCGGAAAGCCTCGGGCCAGCCATCAGGCTCGGGCCAGGCTACGAAACCTACTGGACCTATATTCCGCACTTCATCCATTCGCCGTTCTACGTCTATGCCTATGCCTTTGGCGATTGCCTCGTGAATTCGCTTTATGGCGTCTATGAACACTCCGCTGACGGTTTTCAGGACCGGTATTTCGCGCTGCTGGCCGCCGGCGGCACGAAGCACCACTCCGAAGTGCTCGCGCCTTTCGGGCTTGATGCGCGCGATCCCGGCTTCTGGCAGATCGGGCTTGGCCTGATCGAGCGGATGATCATCGAACTGGAAGAGATGGGGTGATGCGCCCGATCTGGCTCGAGGCGGCGATCAACGGGCCATGGGGCCGGACGCGCCAGCCGGGCATCCCCATCACGACCAGCGAGATCATCGCGGACGGAATCGCTGCCGCGCAAGCGGGGGCTGCGATTGTCCACCTGCATGTCTATGACGAGCAGACAGGGCGCCAGACGGAAGACTGGCAGCTTTATGCCCGCGCCATCGAAGGCATCCGTTCGGTAGTCGATGTCATCGTCTATCCGACCATCCCGATCGCGGGGTCGGGCTTTGCCGGCGGCCTGACATCGACCTCCGGACGCTATGCCCATCTCGACGAGCTTGGCAGCCGGGGGCTGGTGGAATGGGGCGTGATCGATCCGGGCAGCGTCAACTTCGCGGCGGTCGACGATCTGGCGGCGAACCGCATCGGCTTCGTCTACCAGAATCCAGAGGAACACATCCGCGAGGGGCTCGCGATTGCCGAGCGCCATCGCCTGCATCCGAGTTTTGCCATTTACGAGCCGGGTTTCACGCGGGCCGGTGCAGGGCTGGCGGCGTGCTACCCCGCTTTGCCGACGCCGATCTACCGTTTGATGTTCTCGGATGATTTCCTCTGGGGCTTTCCGCCAAGGGAATGGGCGCTTGAAGCTCATCTGGCACTTCTGTCCGAATGCGCTCACGGCGCACCTGTCATGATCGCAGGATTGCGCGTGGACGTCTCTCCCCTCGTGCCCATGGCGGTGGCGCGCGGCGTACACATCAGGGCCGGTCTGGAAGATGCCGCTTTTGGCGAGACAAGATCCAACCGCGCGCTGGTTGAACACGCCGCACAGCTCATCCTCAAGGCGGGTGGCACATTGGCCAGCGCTGCACAGGTGCGCGCCGCACTGGCGGTTTGAACGCGCCTCCGTAGCATGTTATACAATCTGTATAACGGAGTGACCGCCATGAATGCGCAAGACCCGAAGGTTGAAGCAGCTGCAATAACGGGCGGGCATGTGCTGCAGATCCGCAAGATTGGCAATTCGGTCGGGCTGATTCTGCCGAAGGAGCTTTTGGCACGTCTCAATCTGGCCGAAGGCGACAAGCTGCATGTGAGTGAGCTTGCCAACCGCGCTTTGCATCTCACGGCGCAGGATCCCCTGTTTGCGGCTGGGATGGCAAGCGCCAACAAGGCTATCAAGCGTTATCGCAATGCATTGGCTGAACTCGCCAAATGAGCGAACCCGTCTGGCTCACCTCTGAACTGGTCATAGCATTTCACGATGTTCAGCTCAGGCAGTTTGGCGGCCCCGCAGGATTGCGCGATCCCGGCATGTTGGATTCCGCGCTCGGCCGCGCCATCAACAAGTGGACCTACGAGGCTGCCGGGTTGCCGGAACTTGCTGCGGCGTATGCTTATGGAATCGCCCGCAATCATCCTTTCGTGGATGGCAACAAGCGCGCGGCACTGTTGGCGATGGTTGTGTTTCTCGACCTCAATGGCATCGACCTTGATGTTCCCGAAGCAGAAATGGCGGCGATCATTCTCGCCCTTGCCGCTGGCGAAATCGGCGAAGAGGGTCTTGCGCGCTGGATCGGAGATCACCTCAAGCCGCTGTGAGCGGACGTCCGGATGAGGTGGCCCGCACCGCGCCGCGACGCTGTTGCAGCTTGGCGCGGATGGCCCGGCGGCTTATGTGATGGGCATGAGCATGCCTCCCGACACCGAGAAGAACCGTTTTTCCGCCCGTGCATCCCGCTATGCCCGCGTCGGCACCAATGTCGGGGGCGTCGCGGCCAGGATTGCGACCTCCTTCCTGACGGGCCGCTCCAGCGCCGGTGACGCCAGGAACGCGGCGTCGCTGGCGCAGGCGCTAGGCGGGCTCAAAGGCCCCTTGATGAAGGTGGCTCAGCTCATCGCCACCATCCCGGACGTCGTGCCGCCGGAATATGCCGAGGAATTGCAAAAGCTCCAGTCGGATGCGCCTCCCATGGGCGCGGCCTTCGTCAACCGCCGCATGATGGCCGAGCTTGGCGGAAACTGGCGCGGCCGCTTCGCCGATTTCGACCTGAAACCTGCTGCGGCAGCTTCACTTGGCCAGGTCCACAAGGCCACGTCGAAAGAGGGCGTGCGGCTTGCCTGCAAACTGCAATATCCTGACATGGAATCGGCGGTCGAGGCCGACCTCAGCCAGCTTCAACTCCTGCTGGCCCTGCACCGGCGGATCGACAGCGCCATCGACACACGCGAGATCGCCAAGGAACTTGGCGCCCGGGTGCGTGAGGAACTGGATTATCACCGCGAGGCGAAACATGCCGCGCTATACGAGCTGATGCTTGCCGGGACCGATGACGTGCGGGTGCCGAAGGTTGATACATCGTTGTCGACCAAGCGCCTGCTCACGATGCAATGGCTGGAGGGGACCAAGCTCCTGACACACAAGGAGGCGGACCTTGAGACACGCAACCTGATCGCAAGGGCGATGTTTCATGCTTGGTGGCGACCTTTCATCCGTTATGGCGTGATTCATGGCGACCCGCATCTGGGCAATTACACCGTATTCGATGAGGGCGCCCGTCCGGGCGGGTTGAACCTGCTGGACTACGGTTGTGTCAGGATTTTCCCTTCGAGCTTCGTGAACGGCGTCAACGAACTTCGCAACGGGCTTTTGCGCAATGACATGGCGCAGATCGTCCATGCCTACGAGGTCTGGGGCTTCAAGAACCTGAGCAAGGATCTGATCGGCATCCTCAACATCTGGGCGAAGTTCATCTATGGACCCTTGCTGGACGACCGCGTGCGAACGATTGCGGACGGTATCAGCCCCGGTGAGTATGGCAGGCGGGAAGCCTTCAGCGTGCATCAGGCCCTGAAGGAAAAAGGCCCCGTGACCGTACCGCAGGAATTCGTGTTCATGGACCGCGCAGCCATCGGACTGGGCGGCGTATTCCTGCATCTCAGGACGGAAATGAACTTCTTTCGCCTTATCGAGGAAGAACTCGAGAGTTTTTCAGCCGAAACCGTCGCAGCGCGGCAACAATCGGCGCTGGCGCTGGTCGGCTTGTCATAGGCCGGATGGCAATGAAGAGTGCTGTTCGGATCTACCTGAACATGCCATGTCCAGACCACCGGACCATGCCGGATATTTATGCAGCCACGGTCAGAAAAGATGACAGCGCTGATGAAATGGCATGCAATTCTGCCGTTGACTCGTTGCACCCGGTCATGTCCTTGCGCTACAGGCTGATCGCTGGTTTCATCTTCAGATTGACAAGGTTCGGAGGCATTCATGGCTGACCATGGCAAGACCGGCGACGCAGGCCATCCGGCGATGGACTACGATGCGCACGAAGACACCTTCAAGGGCTTCATCCACTTTACCGAGGTTGCCACGGTGGCCTGCCTGGCCATTGTTGCAGCCCTTGCCGTCGGCGGCGTGAAGCATGCCTGGCTGACCACGATTTTCGGGACCATCCTGGCCTTGATCATGGCTGCGGTGGGCATCGCCTCTCCCAGGATCGGCTGGCGAGCCCCCGCTGTTCCATTTGTGCTGATGCTGATGGCGCTTGCCTTCATGGCTGGCAGCGGCGCGCCTCATTGACCATCACTGGTAAGAGCACGGCACCTGCACACGACACGCATCCCGCTTAGTGCAGCCTGTTCTAAGTCATCGTTTCCCGGAGACCTTTTCCCATGCGCATCGCTGTTCTGGCAGAAGCCCAAGGCACTGAATCCCGCGTTGCCGCAACGCCCGAGACCGTGAAGAAGTTTGCCGCTCTCGGTGCAAGCATCACGGTCGAAAAGGGCGCTGGCGCGAGCGCTGGCATCACCGATGCGGATTTCCAGGCGGCGGGCGCAGCGGTTGCCAAGAACGCCAAGGATGCTGCCAAGGATGCCGACATCGTGCTCAAGGTACGCAGACCCACCGAGGCCGAGCTGAAACACCTCAAATCTGGCGCTATCGTCGTCGCGATCATGGATCCTTACGGCCAGGATGCGGCGCTTGCCGCCATGGCACAGGCCGGCATCTCCTCCTTCTCCATGGAATTGATGCCGCGCGTCACCCGCGCGCAGGTCATGGATGTGCTCTCATCCCAGGCCAATCTGGCTGGATACCGTGCCGTGATCGATGGCGCTGCCGAATATGGCCGTGCCATGCCGATGATGATGACGGCAGCGGGCACCGTGCCGGCCGCGCGCGTGTTTATCATGGGCGTCGGGGTCGCTGGCCTGCAGGCCATTGCCACGGCGCGCCGGATGGGCGCGGTCGTGACCGCCACCGACGTGCGTCCTGCCACCAAGGAACAGGTCGAATCCCTCGGCGCGAAGTTCCTGGCCGTCGAGGACGACGAGTTCAAGCAGGCGCAGACATCGGGCGGCTATGCCAAGGAAATGTCGAAAGAGTACCAGACCAAGCAGGCCGAACTCACGGCAAGCCACATTGCCAAGCAGGACATCGTGATCACCACCGCGCTGATCCCCGGTCGCCCTGCCCCGAAGCTGGTCAGCACGGCCATGGTCATGAGCATGAAGCCAGGCTCCGTGATCATCGATCTGGCGGTCGAGCGCGGCGGCAATTGCGAATTGGCAAAGCCGGGCGAAGTCGTGGTGACGGACAATGGTGTGAAGATCGTGGGCCACCTGAATGTGGCAGGCCGCCTGGCTGCAACGGCATCGGCGCTCTATGCCAAGAACCTCTACGCCTTCGTCGAGACCATGATCGACAAGAAAGAGAAGAAACTCAGCCCGGACTGGGAAGACGAACTGGTCAAGGCGACCTTGCTGACCAGGGACGGAGCCGTGGTTCATCCGAACTTCCAGCCAAAAAGCTGAACCGACACACCAAGACCTCCTACATCATGCATTCGAGCTGACAGGAACGAAAACCATGGCAACTCCGCAGGAACTGCTGAAACAGGCACAGGACGCCAAGGCCGCAGCCGATGCCGCAGCGGCCAAGGCCGGCGAGGCCCTGAAAGCGATCCAGGGCATCGCCGACAGTGCAGGCGCAGCCGCAAGCGCAGCCACGGGCGGCGCGATCGACCCGCTTGTGTTCCAGCTTGCCGTGTTCGCACTGGCGGTGGCGGTCGGCTATTATGTGGTGTGGTCTGTCACGCCTGCACTTCACACCCCGCTCATGTCCGTGACCAATGCGATTTCGTCGGTCATCGTGGTCGGCGCCCTCCTTGCGGTCGGCGTGTCCAGCGCCGGTGCGCTTGACAGTGGCCCCTGGTGGGCGAAAGCGATGGGCTTCATCGCGCTGATACTGGCTTCCGTCAACATTTTCGGTGGCTTCCTCGTCACAGAGCGCATGCTCGCGATGTACAAGAAGAAGGGCTGACATCTCATGGCCGCCAATCTCTCAGCCCTGCTCTATCTGGTTGCAGGCATCCTGTTCATCATGGCGCTCAGGGGCCTCTCGCACCCCACGACGAGCCGTCAGGGCAACATTTACGGCATGGTCGG
>JANMHN010000236.1:0-3822 GCA_031375185.1 Allobosea sp.
GGCTTATGTCCACCGCATCGGGCGCACGGCCCGCGCCGGCAAGATCGGCATTTCAATCACGCTGTGCTCGCCTGATGAGCGCGACAAGCTCAAAGCGGTCGAGAAGCTGATCAAGCGCGCCATCCCGGTGATGGTCATCGATGGGCTCGATCTGGCGAAGGCTGCCATCGGCGGCCAGCGCATTTCCGACGAGCGCGAGGAGCGTGGACAACGCCGTGGCCGCAACACCAGCCGCCGCGAGGATGCGCCGCGCGTCGGCCGCCGGGGCGAGGAACGCGGGCCCCCGCCCGCCCGCACGGACCGCCCGGTGCGTGCGGATGGGCCAGCGCGGCCACCACGGCGAGATGATGCGCATCGTCGTGATGATGCGCGTCGTGATGCGCCTCGTCGTGATGACGTCAGGCGCGATGCACCGCGTGATGTCGAGCGCGAGGTGCGCAATGACGCGCCATGGAGCAACCAGCCCCAGTCCGAGCCGCGCCGTGACGAGCGTTACCGCGACGAGCGGCCAAGGCAGGAACGTCCGCGGGAAGATCGTCCGCGCAATCCCGCTCCGCGCGAGGATCGCCGTGATGACCGTCCAAGGGGTGACCGTTCGTCCGCCGCACAGCCGGTTCGCGCAGGCGATGCGGCCGGGTTCCGCGACGAGCCCCGCGCCCCGCGCGGCGACCGCGCCGAGTTCCTGCCGCGCTTTCTGGACAATGGCGGAGAGGGTGCGCCCCGCGCTGCCGCTCGTCCGCAAGGCCAGCGCCCCCGTACGGGCGGTGGTGGCGGGCGGCGCTTCGGCTGAAGGCCCTCTCCCGTCACGGCTTTGCCGCGACACCCTCTCCCTGAACGGGAGAGGGATAAACCGAGAGGGACCGAGGGGGAGGGTTACCCCACCATCCCCTCGGCTTTCGCCCAGTTCAGCGTCCGGGCGAGTGCGCGTTCGTAGCGGTCGAACAGTTCGTGGATTTCTGCTTGGCTGATGATCAGAGGCGGGCAGAAGGCCACACGGTCACCTGCAAGAGGCCGCACAATCAAGCCCTCGTCCTGCGCAAAGCTGCAAGACTTGGCCGCGACGGCCTTCTTCACCTCGAACTGTTCGTGCGTGGCCTTGTTCTTCACAAACTCGATGCCGCCGATCAGGCCGATGCCGCGCGCGTCGCCAACCATCGGATGCTCCGCCAACCGTTCCAGCCGCTCGGTGAAGGTGGCGCCGACGGTGCGCACGTGTTCGATGATTTTGTCACGATGGTAGATTTCTAGTGTCTTGAGCGCCACCGCGCAGCCCACGGGATGGCCTGAATAGGTGTTGCCATGGCCGAACGTGCCGATCTTGCGGCTCTGGTCGACCAGGATGTCATTGACATGCTCTGGGATGAAGATCGCGCTGAGCGGGAAATACGCCGATGTCAGCGCCTTGGCGCATGACAGCGTGTCCGGCTTGAAGCCCACGGAGGTGCAGCCGAACCAGTTGCCCGTGCGGCCAAACCCGGTGATGACCTCGTCCGAGATCAACAGCACGTCATACTTGTCCAGAACGGCATGCAGCGCCTCGAAATAGCCTTTCGGCGGCAGGATCGCTCCGCCAGCTCCCATCACAGGTTCCGCGATGAAGGCGGCGACCGTATCAGGCCCCTCGCGCAGGATCATCTCTTCCAATTCCGCCGCCATGCGGGCCGAAAAAGCCTCCTCGGTCTCGCCATCCAGCGCGAAGCGGTAGTGATGCGGGCAGGATGTGTGCAGGATGCCCTGGATCGGCAGGTCGAAATCGGTGTGGTTGTAGGGCAGTCCGGTCAGAGAGGCGGAGGCGACCGTCACGCCGTGATAGCCCTTCAGCCGGGCGATGATCTTCTTCTTCTTGGGGCGGCCCAGTGCGTTGTTCATGTACCAGACGAGCTTGACCTGGGTGTCGTTGGCGTCCGAGCCGGATGAGCCATAATAGATCTTGGAGGTCGGCATGGGCGCGATCTCCTTCAGTTTCTCGGCCAGCTCGATGGCCGGATCATGGCTGCGGCCCGAAAACAGGTGCGTGAAGGGCAACTTCGACATCTGCTCGCGCGCCGCTTCCACCAGTTCGGCATTGGAATAGCCCAGCGAGGTACACCAAAGCCCGGCCATGCCCTCGATGTAATCCTTGCCGGACGTGTCATGCACGAACACGCCATTGCCGCGTTCCAGAACGAGCGGGCCAACCTCGCGGTGGGCGCTGAGATTGGTGTAGGGATGAACCAGTGTTTCGATATCCCGGACCTGTGCATTCGTCAGCATGTCGCTCTCCCGTGCTCTGCACATAGTGGAGCGGGAACCACGCTGAACACAACCCCATCCCATGCGGGTCTGTTCGCAGAAAATTGCAGGCACACGCTGTGTTCCGGCCCGACAGACATGTCATCGTGATGCCTGGCTTGCGATCGTGGCCGCCTTGCCCCACCTTCACGGCTCGCAACAAGGACCGTGCCCATGCCTGCCGACCTCACTTTGATTGACCGCTCCGCCAACGACCTGGTCGAATTGCTCAAGCTGGGGGCGATCACCCCGCATGACTTGCTGGATGCGCTCGAGGCCCGTATCACTGATGTCGATGGCCCTGTGAATGCGCTCCCGACCCTCGCCTTCGACCGGGCGCGCAAAGCTGCCAACGAACTCATGTCCCTGCCCTGGCCAGAGCGTGGCCTGCTGTGCGGGCTGCCTGTTGCCATCAAGGATCTGACGGAGGTGGCAGGCGTGCGCACCACCTACGGTTCGCCGATCTTCGCGGATTTCGTGCCGGAGACATCCGATCCGCTGGTGAAGCGGCTGGAGGCTGAAGGCGGCATTATCTATGCCAAATCCAACACGCCCGAGTTCGGCGCCGGGGCCAACACCTTCAACGAGGTGTTCGGCGCGACCCGAAATCCGTGGAACACGAAGCTCTCCGCTGCGGGATCATCGGGTGGCGCTGCTGTCGCGCTCAAGACCGGCACGGCATGGCTGGCGCATGGCTCGGACCTGGGCGGGTCCTTGCGCAATCCGGCCAGCTTCAATGGCATCGTCGGCTTTCGCCCCTCATGGGGCAGGGTGGCGACCGATCCGGGCCAGGACATCGCCGGGCGGCTGTCAGTTGAAGGGCCGATGGCACGGACTGTCGAGGATGTGGCACTGTTCCTCGATGCGCTGACCGGCGAAGACGTGCGCGACCCGATGTCGCTGCCCAAGCCGCCGATCCCCTTCCTCACACAGACCCGCTCCGGCTGGAAACCTTCCCGCGTGGCCTGGTCAGCCGATCTCGGCATCACGCCGGTTGATCCGGAGGTGGCGGAGATCACCCGGCGCGCCGCCCTGCGTTTTGGCGAACTTGGTGCCAGCGTGGAAGAAGCCCATCCTGATTTCAGCGAGGCGCATGACGCCTTCCAGGTGCTGCGCGCGCGCAGCTTCGCCATCGGCAAGAAAGACCTGCTGGACAGGGAGCGGGACAGGCTGAAGCCGGAGGTGATCTGGAACATCGAGCAGGGGCTGAAGCTGACCTGCGCCGACATCCTGCGTGCCGAACACCAGCGTGCCGCCATGTTCCGCCGGATGCTGGCTTTCTTTGACACGTTCGATCTGATCTGCACACCTGCCACCATCGTGGCGGCCTACCCGGTCGAAAACCGCTTCGTGGCCGAGTGCAACGGCGTCACATTCGGCAATTATGTCGAATGGCTGGCCATTGCCTATGCGTTCACGCTGGTCGGCTGCCCGGCCATGTCGCTGCCCGCCGGTTTCACCAAAGATGGCCGCCCGATCGGACTGCAGATCGTCGCCAAGCCGCGCGATGAGGGCCGCCTGCTGGCTGCGGCGCTTGCACTGGAACAGATC
>JANMHN010000256.1:0-5553 GCA_031375185.1 Allobosea sp.
GCGACATCAAGCGCAAGCTCCTGGATGACTTCGGCGCCGGTGCCCTCCGGCACATCCGCCAGCGCCGCATCAAGCCGTGCGAGCGTGGCACGCTCGACCTCGTCAGCCGCGCGATACTGCTTTTGCGGGCGCACGAAATCACGGAAATAGGCGATGGCGTAGCCGACAAGCGCATCGAGCTTCGGGTGGGTCGCAGGCGACACATCCGGCGCATAGCGGCGGAGGAAGGCCCAGAGCACGGCCTTGTCCTCGGAATTGGCCACGGCGACCAGATTGAGCAGGAGACCGAACGTGACCTGGGTGCGCGGGGCGTTGTCGCCCTCGCCGCCAGCCTGCGCCACCACCTCCGGCACGGGAGGCTCACCGGCATGGATGTGCCAGGCGGGGTTGCCGAGGCGGTTCTTCCAGTCCTGCCTGGCATAGCCGTTGATAGCCTGCTGATAATCGTCGACCGCTCGCGGGATCACGTCGAAGTGCAGCTTCTTGGCCTCGCGCGGGCGGGAATACATGAACAACGACAGGCTTTCGGCGGAGCCATAGCCCAGCCACTCGTCGATGGTCAGGCCGTTGCCCTTTGACTTCGAGATCTTCTGGCCCTTCTCGTCGAGGAACAACTCGTAGTTGAAGCCATCGGGCGGTACCGCGCCCAGCGCCCGCGTGATCTCGCTTGAGAGCTTGACCGAGTCGATCAGATCCTTGCCTGCCATCTCGTAATCGACGCCCAGCGCCACCCAGCGCATGGCCCAGTCAGGCTTCCACTGCAGCTTGCAATGGCCGCCCGTCACCGGCGTCTCAAAGCGCTCGCCAGTATCCGGATCACGCCAGATGATCGTGCCGGCCTTCACATCCCGCCCCTCCACCGGCACCTGCATCACGACGCGGGTCTTCGGGTGGATCGGCAGGAAGGGCGAATAGGTTGAAGCCCTTTCTTCCCGGAGGGACGCCACCATGATCTTCATGATGGGCTCGAAACGCTCCAGCATCAGCAGCAGCGTGGCGTCGAACAGCCCGGCCTTGTAACTCTCGGTGGAGGACTGGAAGGTGTAGGCAAAGCCGAACCTGTCAAGGAAGGCGCGCAGCATGGCGTTGTTATGGTGCGCGAAGCTCTCGAACTGGCCGAACGGGTCGGGCACCTCGGTCAAGGGCTTGCCAAGATGCCTGGCCAGCATCTCCTTGTTCGGCACATTGTCCGGCACCTTGCGCAGGCCGTCCATGTCATCGGAAAAGGCGATCAGGCGCGTCGGCACCTTGCCTTGCGTGACCACCTCGAAGGCCTTGCGCACCATGGAGGTGCGCGCGACCTCGCCGAACGTGCCGATATGCGGCAGGCCCGACGGGCCATAGCCCGTCTCGAACAACGCCTCGCCCTTGCCCGATTTCTGCAACCGCACGACCAGCTTGCGGGCTTCCTCGAACGGCCAGGCGGCAGAGGTGCCTGCAGCTTCGACAAGGGCTGGATCAAAGGTGGTCATGGTTTGCAATCATGCTGGCAAAGGGTGAGACGCGCGAGACGTAGCGGGCCGCAGGTTGTGACGAAGCGCGGCACTTGCGTCAACCACGGCCTGCTCAAAACGCGCTGACCGGGAAATAACGCAGGAACAGCCGCGCATAGGTGCCGTCTTCCCACAGCGTCTGCAGCGCGAAATCCACGGACCGCTTCAGGTTGGCATCATCAGGACGCAGCACAAAGCCGATGCCCTCGCCAAAGTGGCGCAGGCTCATGAATGCACCACCCGCAAACGCATAAGGTTCCCTCGCCCGCGCGCCGAGCCAGATGGCACCCGCCTGCCCGTCGCCGAAGACCAGATCAACCTCGCCGCGCTGGAGCAGCAGAAGCGCGCTTTCCAGATCGAGCGTTTCGCTGCGCAGGCTTTTGGGGAAGTGCTCCGTGAGGAAGGCCGCGTGGGCGCTCTCGCGCACGACGGCAACCTTCACACCCTCAAGACCGGCCTCGATACGGGCCGCATCAAAGCCCTTTGCACCCAGAAAACGAGCCGGAAAGCGATGGTAGACCCGGCTGACATGAAAGCGCGTCTTGATCTGCGCGGTCACGGGAATGGCAGCCGCAACCACGTCCGCCTGCCCATCGGCCAGCGTCTGAAGCAGCGTGTCGAACCGCCTCGTCTGCACGGAGCAGTTCACGCCAAGGCGCTCGCAGACGGCCCGCATCAGATCAACAGAAAAGCCGACGGGCTGGCCATCGGCATCGGCAAAATGCAGCGGCGGAAATTCATCATCGGTGATGACCCTGAGATTGCGTGCAATCGCGCCTTCCGGGCGCTCCACCCGCACACGCGGATCACCATAAAACGGAATGACGACAGGTTCGCGCGTGCCTCGGGCTTCGCGCACGCCCTGCGCTGCCACAACACCCACGCTGATCATCACGGCGAGGGCCAAAGCGCCTGCCCTGACAAGCACCGCCGCCGCATGCCACAGTGGCACGTACAGTCCTGTCAGGGGTGCCTGTCCCGTCGCTTTCATGCCCGATCGGTGCCGCAGGTTTCCCGGCAGGTCAAGGGCAAGCAACCATAACGGCACCATCCTGTTGCGCCGCTGGCGTGCCCAAGCCTATCATCACAATATGAATGACAGACAGGGCGGCCCCCTCCCCCAGCTTGAAGATGCAGCCCTCACAGAGGACCGTCCTGCCAGAATGACCGCCGCGAAGCAGGGCCAACGATGAACATCAGACCGCTGATCATGTGCGGCGGATCGGGGACGAGGCTCTGGCCAGCGTCACGGGATTCGTTTCCGAAGCAGTTTGCGCCCCTGGTCGGCCAGCACTCGACCTTTCAGGACACGGTGCTGCGGGTGACGGACGCAGCCCTGTTCGATGCGCCGCTGATTGTCGCCGCGCAGAAGCAGCGCTTCACCATCGAGCGCCAGTTGGCCGATATCGGAGCCAAGGCGGACCTGCTGCTGGAACCGATGCCGCGCGATTCAGCGCCCGCGATCGTGGCAGGGGCGCTGACCATGGCCATGAGCGATCCGCGCGCGCTCGTGCTCGTGCTGGCGGCGGACCATGTCGTGCGCGATCCTGCGGGCTTCAGGGCCACCGTCGCTGAAGCGAGATCTGCTGCGGAGGCGGGCCGGATCGTGACCTTCGGGATCGAACCGACCTTCCCTTCGACGGCTTACGGCTATATCGAGCAGGGGGACGATCTGCCCGGCAGCGCGCATGTCCGCGCTGTGAGGCGCTTCGTTGAAAAGCCGCATGCCGCCGCCGCGCAGCAATACCTTCTTGAGGGTTATCTGTGGAATTCCGGCAATTTCCTGTTCCGTGCCGATGTGCTTCTGGCTGAATATGCGCGCTTTGCACCCGGCAGCCTGGCCGCCATCACGGATGCCGTCGCACGCGCCAGGACTGACCTTGCCAGGAAAGACCTGGGCGCGCGCGTCCTTGATGCCGATGCCTTTGTGCGCGCGGAGAAGAAATCCATAGATTATGCCGTGATGGAGCGGACCCAACTCAGCGCCGTCGTGCCGGGCCGCTTTGGCTGGTCCGACATCGGCACCTGGGATGCGCTGTGGGACATCGCGGAAAAGGACGAAGACGGCAACGTGGCACGCGGGGACGTGACACTTGTCGGCACGCACAACACCTATGCCGCAACGGATGGCGTGCTGGTCGGCGTGATCGGCATGGAGGACACCGTTGTGGTCGCCACCCGCGACGCCGTGCTGGTCTGCAGCAAGAGCCGCGCTGGGGACGTCAAGACCCTGGTCGACCAGCTCAAGGCCCGCCATGCGCTTCAAGCCACCGAGCATCTGCGCAGCTACCGTCCATGGGGCTGGCGGCAGGCTGTCGAGCAGGGCCATGGATTTCTGGTGCGGCGGCTCGTGGTCTATCCCGGCCAGCGGTTGTCATTGCACAGGCACGCATACCGGGCCGAGCACTGGGTGGTGGTCAAAGGCACCGCCGACGTCATCGTGGGCGAGGAGCCGCGCACGCTCAGCGAGAACCAGTCGATCTACATACCACCAGGGCAGAACCATCGCCTCGGCAATTCCGGCACCACCGACATCGAGATCATCGAGGTCGCGACTGGAACCTATCTGGGCGAAGACGACATCGTGCGCCTCGCCGATGATTACGACCGTTTGTGAGCGGGCCTGCGATGAGCCACAGCGGTGCGCCATGTCACGATACCGGCCCCCTTGGCGGTGAACTGCGGACAGTTGCAGCGCGCCTCCGTTCCTGGGTGATCGAGGATGCACTGCCCTTCTGGGCGAGCCGGGGCCGCGATGTCGGCACCGGGCATTTCCACGAAACCCTGTTTCCGGATGGCAGGCCGGACCTCGATGCGCCTCAGCGCATGAGGGTGCAGGCCCGGCAGATTTATGTCTATTCCCACGCCTGTCATCTTGGCTGGTGCGATGATGGTGCCGGGATCGCGCTGGAGGCTTTCGACCGGCTCATGCAGACAGGGCGATGGCCGGGCGAATTCATCCGAACCGGTGGTTTCCATCATGTGCTGTCAGGCAGGCTTGCGCCCCTCGATACGCGCCGCGACAGCTATGACCATGCCTTCATGCTGCTGGCCTTGGCGTGGTGCTGGCGCGTGACAGGCGAAGCACGCGTGCGCGAGGCGCTGGAGGAAACCCTTGCGTTCATCGATGCGGTGCTGACCTTGCCCGATGGATCACTGCGTGAGGATGACCTCAATTCACTGCCACGGCGTCAGAATCCGCACATGCACATGTTCGAGGCCATGCTGGCGCTCACCGAGACTGGCGTGCGGGCCGATGGGCTGGAGCGTGCCGACAGGCTGCTTGGCGTGGTTCTCACCCATTGCCTTGATGTGCGCAGCGGGCTGCTGGCCGAGTTTTTCGAGGCGAATTTCAGCCTTGCCGCTGGCGTCACCGGTGCCATCACCGAGCCGGGGCACATGGCGGAGTGGGTCTGGCTGCTGCGCAAGCGCGCTGCGATGACGCCGCTGTCCTTGCCGGGCGCCGACATCGACACGCTGTGCGCCAGGCTCCTGGCCAACGCCGCAGCCAGCGCAGACGCGGCAACCGGCTTCCTGATCGACGAAGCGGACCGTGATGGACGTCCCCTGAAGCAGACACGGCGCATGTGGCCACAGACCGAACTTGCAAAGGCTGAGCTTGCGCAAGCCGAAGCTGGCATTCCCGGTGCGGAACGGCAGGCCGCGCGGGTGCTGTTGCGTCTTTTCACAGATTATGTGATGCCGGCACCGCGCGGGGCCTGGCTCGACCAGTTCGATGGCCGGGGGCAGTTGATCAGCCAGCGCCTCCCTGCCAGCACATTCTACCACATATTCGTGGCCGCTGCGGAGGCAGACAGGGTGGTCGGGCGAAGGGCTTGACATGCGCTGCAAACGCAGATGCCGCAGCCTGCAAACCTTAACCGTTTCCGGCTACATGTCTGTTCCAGATCACGGGTTTTCCATGATCGCAGGTTTTCGATGATCGCGGGTTTTCCATGATCGCCTGCGACAACCGCCATTCCATGCTCAAGGAGCGGACACCGATGTTCCCTGTCCCCGTGCCAAAACTGTTTCCCAACACGGCAGCCTACGAATCGCA
>JANMHN010000279.1:0-9285 GCA_031375185.1 Allobosea sp.
CAGGCACTTCCAGATATCGAGGCATCCATGGACAACCGCAGCACGCTCTGGCGCGAGGTCGACACGATCAAGGAGCGCTTCATTGCGCTGTCCGACAGGGTCTGGGGGATGCCGGAGGTCTGCTACACCGAAGCCCGTTCCTGTGCAGAACACACGGAGGAACTGAAAGCGCAGGGCTTCCGCATCACCGAACACGTGGCGGGCATCCCGACCGCCGTGATCGGCGAGGCCGGCGAAGGTGGCCCCGTGATCGGGTTCATGGGCGAATATGATGCGCTGCCGGGCCTGTCGCAGCAGGCTGGGCTCGCGGTCCACAGCCCCATCGAGCCGAACGGGCATGGCCATGGCTGCGGGCACAATCTCCTGGGCTCCGCTGCGTTGCTGGCGGCCACGGCGGTGAAGAACTGGCTGGCGGCATCAGGCCTTCCGGGCCGCGTCCGCTATTATGGCTGCCCTGCCGAGGAAGGCGGAGCCGCCAAGGCCTTCATGGTGCGGGCCGGTGCCTTCAAGGATGCCGACATCGCGATTTCCTGGCACCCGCACAGTTTCTGGGAGGTGACCCCGCCCCTCTCGCTGGCCAACACCCGCGCCGATTTCGTCTTCACGGGCCGGGCGGCCCATGCGGCAGCGTCGCCTCACCTGGGCCGCAGCGCGCTTGATGCGGTCGAGCTGATGAGCGTCGGCGTCAACTACATGCGCGAGCACATGCCGAGCGATGCGCGCGTCCATTCCGCCATTCTCGACACCGGCGGCATCGCGCCCAACGTGGTGCAAGCCCATGCCCGTGTGCGCTACTCGATCCGCGCCGTCGACCTGCCGGGCATGCTCGAACTGGTCGGGCGCGTGCGCAAGATTGCCGAGGGCGCCGCGCTGATGACCGAAACGAAAATGGAGATGACCATCATCAGCGCCGTCTCGAACATGGTGGGCAATGCGCCGCTCGAGAACCTGATGCAGGGCATTCTCGAAGAGCTTGGCCCGCCGCATTTCGACGAGGCGGACAAGCAATTCGCCACCGACATCCGCAGCACCCTGTCGCTGCAGGAGATCGCCGCAAGCTGGTCGGCGATCGGGATGGCCGACACCGGCGCCGCTCTGGCCGACTTCACCGTCCCGGCAAACGTCACGCGCAAGCCGATGATCGGCTCCACCGATATCGGCGATGTGAGCTGGGTGGTGCCGACCGTGCAGGCCCATGCGCCCACGGTCGCCATCGGAACGGCGTTCCACACCTGGCAGATCGTGGCACAGGGCAAGTCGCCCGCCGCCCACAAGGCCATGGTGCAGGTGGCCAAGGCCATGGCGGCTGCCGGAGTGGCGGCACTGACCGACCCGAAGCTGTTGGCGGATGCGAAAGCGGATCATGCTGCGCGGCTCAAGGCGACGCCTTATGTCTGCCCGATCCCTGACCATGTCGATCCACCGCTCACCATGTCGACAGGCTGAAGACAGCATGAGGTTCGCCTATGATTTCAGCCAGCGCCGCGCCCTGCTTACCGGGGCTTCCTCCGGGCTTGGCCAGCATTTTGCCGTGCTGCTCGCCCGGCAGGGCATCGCAGGTCTGGCTCTTGCCGCGCGCAGGGTGGAGCGGCTGGAGGACACGGCGTGCCTGTGCCGCGAGGCGGGGGCCGGCCATGTCATCACGCTGGCACTGGACGTGACGGATGCGGCACAGATCGCCACGGTGGTGAAGCGAGCCGGTGCCGAGCTTGGCGGGCTTGACCTTCTGATCAACAATGCCGGGATCGCGGGCAGCGGCAAGGCGCTGGACAGCACGCCGGGCAGCTTCGACAGCGTGATCGCCACAAACCTGCGCGGGCCATGGCTGCTGGCGGTGGAAGCGGCGAAGATGATGATCGCCGGGAGCGGGGCGACGGGCGGCAAGGGCGGCGACATCGTCAACATCGCGTCCATCCTCGGTTTGCGCGTCGCCAACGGGCTTGGCGCCTATGCCATCTCGAAGGCCGGCGTGGTGCAGATGACGCGCGCGCTCGCGGGCGAATGGGCCAGGCACGGCATCCGCGTCAACGCGCTGGCACCGGGCTACATCGAGACAGAGATCAACAGCGGCTTCTTTGACACAGAGGCGGGTCTCGCCATGATCAGGAACATTCCGGCGCGGCGCATCGGCACCGTCGAGGAACTCGACGCCCCGTTCCTGCTGCTTGCATCAGGAGCCTCGCGCTACATCACCGGCACCGTGCTGACGGTGGATGGCGGGCACCATGTCAATTCGCTGTGAATGACCGCGAGGTCGTCATGATGCCGGCAACGGTCCCAGCGCCTTGAGCGCGGCGCGTGTCGCTGACTTCGGCACGATGGCGCCTTTGTGCCGGATCACCGCACCCGCCAGCGCATGCCCGGTCAGGGCTGCTCGCTCCACGGAGGCGCCAGCCAGCCTTGAGGCAAGATAGCCGCCATTGAAGCTGTCGCCTGCGGCGGTGGTATCAACCGGAGTGATGATCTGCGGGATTGCAACATGGGTTCGCTGCCCGGATTCGCTGAGCAGCACGCCGCCAGCACCCATCTTCACGCCGACTTCCGCAACGCCGAGGGAGGCATAGCGGGCGAAGGTCTCGTCTGGCGTGGTGTCGCCCCAGAGCTGCTGCTCGTCATCGAACGTCGGCAACGCAATGTCGCAATGCGCGATGAATCGGGAGAATGTCACCCGCGCGCGCTCCATGTCGTATCGCCAGCCGCGCGGGCGGATGTTGCTGTCGAACGCCACGCGCACGCCCTTCAATCGGGCGAAGTGCAGCGCCGACTCAAACACGTCGAGCGCTGCGGGCGAATACAGCGAGAGGGTGATGCCGGAAAAATAGATCAGCTTCGCGTCCAGCATGGCAGCAAGGATGCCGTTGGCTTCGGAGATCTCGAACAGTTCGCGCGCCGGGGCGTTGTCCCGCCAGTACGAGAAGCTGCGCTCGCCCGCCGCATCCGTCTCGATGATGTAGAGCCCCGGCATGCGTCCGCGAAGGCGCGGGATCAGGTGCGTGTCGACCTTTTCGGACGCGATGTGCGCCAGCATCCGGGTGCTGTAGGGATCATCCCCGACGGCGGTGGCATAGGCCACACGCACACCCGCCCTGCTCATATAGGCCGCCGTGTTGAAGGTGTCTCCGCCGAACTGCAAGGTGTAGCCACCGCGATGACGGTTCAGTTCCACCATGCACTCGCCAACGCAGATCGCCTCGGCCGGCTTCATCGCGTGCTGGCCCGACGTGGTGCGCTGACATCGAAGGTCGCGCGCACGCGGCCACCCGGAACGCGCTGTACGGAAAGACCTGGCACAGAACGCCCCGCACCCGCCCTGGCCACCTGCTTGCCACCCCGGCCATAGACACGGCCTTCCGGCCCTTCGGCCTGCGGTTGGCCCGTTACCGCGCGCTGACCTCGCTTCGGGCCGAAAGACGCCAGACAGGTGTTGTAGGCATGCCAGTCCTTGATCTTTTCGCAGTCATCGAGCGTGCGTGATGAGGCCGGACCTGCGGGCGCGATCACGATCAGCAGACCAGCCAGTGCGGTGAGAATGATGCGCATGGTGAGACATGTTCCGGGACCGGCAGGCCCAATCTGGGACTAGATATCATCCTTGGCGACCTCCTGCAGCAGTTTTTCTCGTCATCCGCAACCGCACGCAAGACTGGAAAAACGAAACCGTTCGGACTATCTTGCCAACAGGCGAACGGAGTGAAAATTCATGAGCGGAAAAGGACAGCATGTTGTGCCGAATGGCAGCAAATGGAGTGTCAGGCGGACGGGTGCGACGCGTGCATCCGGCACATTCCCCACGCGGGAGGAAGCCATCAGCAAGGCCAAAGACCTGGCGCAAAGCCAACAAACTGAGCTTTACATTCACGGACGAGATGGGCGCATTCGCGAGCGAAACTCGTATGCGCGTGATCCTTTTCCGGCAAAGAGGTGATGTTTGGCGGACGGGAATTTTTCGACATCGGTCTTCATCAATTGCCCGTTCGACAAGGAGTACGAGCCAATCCTTCAGGCAACACTGTTTTGCGTTCTATGCTTGGGTTTTACGCCACGCATCGCGACTGAACGCAGTGATTCGGCGGACAATAGGCTGAGCAAGATCATAGGACTTGTTGAAGCGTCACAGTTTTCGATCCATGATTTAAGTCGTTGTCAAGCGCGCCGAAAAGGCGAGCATTTTCGGTTGAACATGCCGCTCGAACTTGGGATCGATTACGGATGCAGACTTTACAAAAGCGAAATGCACAAGACAAAACGTTTTCTCGTGCTGGAAGAGCAGCCCTACCGGTATCAGGCTGCAATCTCCGATCTTGCAGGCTGCGATATCAAGGCACACGGCGGCAAATTTGACAGGGCCGTCCGCGAAGTTAGGAACTGGCTTGTCAGCGAAGCAAATGCTCCAAGGCTGGCAGCCTCAGCAATTCTTGGAAAGTATGTCGACTTTCAGGAATCGTACTACGAGACGCGACTGGCTGACGGATACTCCGAAGAGGATATTCAGAATTATCCCACATCAGAACTGTTGGATGCCATGAAAGGATGGCTGGCGGACAAATCGTTTCAACCAAGATAATCGTTCACTTCGAAAATAAGCCCGCCTTTCACGACGAGCAAGAGACTTCCAGCGCCCTCATCTCGCCCTGTGGCGGTGCTGCAAGCATCGCATCATCAGCGCCATGCTCGCTGAACGGGTTGGTTACGAGGCGGAAGATATGGTCCAGCGCGGCAAGGTCGCCACGGTCCTCGACGGCCCTGATCGCGCTCTCCGCCACCCAGTTGCGCAGCGCGAACTTCGGGTTCGTAGCATTCATGGCAGCCCGCACCAGATGGACATCCGGTTGGACTGCCGTAACACTCGCCTGCCAGCGGTCAAGCCAGGCGAAAGCCGCAGGGCGCACCTCGTCATCGAACAGAGCTGTCCAGGCCGCCCTGCCGGGATTGTCATCTGTGACCGACAGAAGCCTGAAGGTCAGGGTGTAGTCTGCCCCTGAGCGCTTCATCAGGCCCAGCAGGTCAGTGACCAGATCGCTGTCCGGATCGTGTCCTGCGATATCGCCAGAACCGGCGGATAGTCCGATCTTTGCCCGCATCATGACTGAATATCGCGCCACAAAGCGCCTTATGAAGTCCTTGAGGCTGGCGTTGATCGCATCCCAGCCCACCACGCTCTGCAGGCCCACCGCCAACGCCTGCAGGTTCCAGAAGGCGATGGCAGGCTGCTTGCCAAAGGCATAGCGGCCCATATGGTCGGAATGGTTGCAGATGAAGCCCGGATCGAAGCTGTCGAGAAAGCCGAACGGGCCATAATCCAGCGTATCGCCCAGAATCGACATGTTGTCGGTGTTCATCACCCCGTGTGCGAAGCCGTTGGCCTGCCAGTGTGCCACCATCTGTGCCGTGCGCGTCACCACCTCGTCGAACCAGAGCGCATGGCGATCAGGAAGACCCGCAAGCTCCGGATGATGATTCGCGATCACGAAATCAGCCAGTTCGCGCACACGAGCAGGCTGCCCGCCATGGTGGAAGTGCTCGAAATGCCCGAACCGGACGTTGGAGCGCAGGAGCCGCGCCACCACAGCGCCGGGCTCAACCGTCTCGCGCAGCACATGGGCACGGGTGGCCACGACCGACAGGGCCCGCGTGGTCGGCACGCCCAGGGCCGCAATCGCCTCGCTGCACAGATATTCCCGGATCGAGGAGCGCAGCACAGCACGGCCATCGCCGAAGCGCGAATAGGGCGTCTTGCCCGCTCCCTTGAGCTGGATGTCCCAGATCTCGCCCGCGTCATTGCCAACCTGGCCGATGGTCAATGCGCGGCCATCGCCAAGCTGGCCGGCCCACTGGCCGAACTGATGGCCGGAATAGACCATGGCGAGCGGCACATAGCCCGGCAGGGGCAGCGCGCCGCAGAAGATTGCGGCAAAGTCTGGATGGGCCAGCGCTGCAGCATCAAGCCCGATCAGCGCCGCCGCATCCTTGCTGGCATGCACCAGAACCGGCCTGGCCTGCGCCATGTCAGGCTGCACGAGCGTGTAGAACGCTTCACCAAGCCGGTGATAGCGCATGTCCTGCCGAAGGTTGAAAGGGTGCGGTATGTCCGGCGCATCAAGCAGGGCTGCAACATGATCCATGAACCATCATGTGGCGTTTCTGGCGGATGATGCAACCCCGTGATGGGGCCCCCTGACAGTGGTGAAGCCTTTTGCAATGTCTGTTGCCAAGCTCACATCATTGTGTTTGATGAGAGGTGCTTTCGGTGCCTCTCGTCAAGGAGAGGTGAAACAGGGAATGCCGTGAGGACCAGGTCTGGTCCAATGCGGCGGCTGCCCCCGCAACTGTAAGTGGCGAGTTCTCGTCGCATCACCACTGGTCCGCCAAGGGCCGGGAAGGGCGACGGAACGTCTGAGCCACGAGCCAGGAGACCGGCCGAGAGCATGTGCAACACCTTCCCGGCGGTGGGCCGGGGTCAGGAGAAACCGTGACTCGATCTGCCATGTCGGCTGCGCTATGCGTGGCCGCAATTTCGCATACTTTTTTTGTACAATCTGCGTCCGCGCAGAACCAACCCGAAACCTTGCCGCCTCCACTCGATGTGGTGGTGACAGCGACACGGCAACCGCTCGCGATCCAGCGCTCAGGCTCTGCCATCAGCGTGATAAGGGCCGAAGACATCGCCCGTTCGGCACCGGGAACCGTCGCCGATCTTCTGCGCGCCGAACCGGGTCTTGGCATCATCCAGAATGGCGGGCCGGGCCAGCTTTCCAATGTGCAGTTACGCGGTGCTGAAAGCCGCCACACCACGGTGCTGATCGACGGAATCAGGGTCAACGACCCGTCAGCGGGTGCGGGCGAGTTCGATTTCAACGCGCTGGCGCTCACGGATGTCGAAAGGGTCGAGATCCTGCGTGGACCGCAATCGGCGCTGTATGGTTCGGATGCGATTGGCGGCGTGATCAACATCATCACCCGTAAAGGCCGTGGCCCGGCCCGCATCAGCCTCACGGTCGAGGGTGGCAGCTATGGCACTCTTGCGAGCCGCGCAAGCGTCTCGGGCGGCACGCAGGATGTGTCCTATTCCATCGGCCTGCTCGGGGTTCGTTCACAGGGCTTCTCCAGCTACGGCGCGCGTATTCCGCGGCTCTACCAGTTCGGCCCCTTCGACAAGGACGGCTATGACCGGCTGGCAGGCAATGCCCGCTTCTCATGGCGGGTGACCGAGGGCATCGAGCTTGAGGCCGGGCTTTATGCCGGCGCTTTCAACGCCGGGTATGATGCAGCTTTTGCAGGGTTCGGCTATCTGCCGGACACGCCGTCACGCACCAACGCCCAATTGGTCAACGGCTATGTCCGGGCCACGCTTGATCCCGCCGGTTCGATGCTGCGCCAACAGGTCACGCTGTTCGGAAACCAGACGGACCGCACGATCAAGGATGTGCAGCTCTACAATTTCGGCTTTGGCCTGACGCGCGAAGACAACCGCTATGATTACCGCGGCAGGCGTTATGGCGCGGAATATCAGGGTCTCGCGCGGCTTGGCGGCTTCGGCTCGCTGACCTTTGGCGGGGGGCTGGAAAAGGAAACGCTGCAATCGTCCACGAGGCCGGGCCAGAATTCGTTCAACCGGCCAGAGCGCGCGAGCTACCAGCGGTCAGCCTACAATGTCTTCGCGCTGCACCAGATCAGCTTTGGCGACAGGTTCGATCTCTCCATCGGCGGACGCCTCGACAAGATCGACGATGTGAAAGCCTTTGTCACAGGACGTGTGACGGCCGCTTACCGCATCCCCGAAACCGCGACGAAGGTCCGGGCATCGGTGGGCACGGGAGCAAAGGCCCCCTCGCTGTATCAGCAGTTCTCGATCTATGGCCCGACGCGTGTGGGTGATCCGGCCCTGAAACCGGAAGAGTCGCTCGGGTTCGACGCCGGGATCGATCAATCCTTTCTGGATGGCCGGCTCAACCTGTCGGCAACCCTGTTCCACAACAGGATCCGCAACTTGATCGACTTCGATTTTGCACGCGGTGTTGCGGGCCAGTTCGGGCCGGTCGGGCAGTATGTCAATGTTGCCCGCGCCCGCACACAGGGCGTTGAGCTATCCGCTGACGGCATCATCATCGAAGGCATGCTGCGCGCCCGCGCCAGCTACACCTACCTTGATGCCATCGACGAGACGACAAGGCTCAAGCTGGCGCGCCGGCCTGCCCATCAGGGCAAGTTTTCGCTGGTTTACACCCCGTTGGCAAAGCTCTCGATCGAACCGGTGCTGTATCTGGTTGGCGAACGCTTCTCCAGCCGCAATGAAAAGCTGAAGCTGGCGCCCTATGCACGTCTCGACATGCGGGTGAGCTACCAGTTCAACGACACCTTCAGCGCCTATGTGCGGGCCGAAAACCTGACAGACGCGCGCTATCAGGAGGTCAAGGACTACGGGACGACCGGGCGCGCCTATTATGTGGGCCTGAACGCAACCTGGTGAGGACTGCATCGCGCGCTGGGGGATTGCACCCACCAGCGCACGATGACACTGATGATGCACACGCATCATCAAGGCCAGACCGACATGGACTTCTCACTACCTCCTGATCTCGAAGCGGTCCGTCAACGCACGCGCGCTTTCGTGGCCGAGCATATCCTGCCCCTGGAAAGCGATGCGGCCTCGTTCGATGCGCACGAGAACATCTCTCAGGATGCACTCCGGATTTTGCAGGCCATGGCGCGCGAGGCAGGCCTGTGGTCTCCCCAGGTGCCCGTGCAGATGGGCGGCATGGGTCTGAGCATGGTTGGCCAGGCCGCCATGTATGAGGAGGCCAACCGCTCGATCTTCGGCCCGGTCTGCTTCAATTGCGCCGCGCCGGACGACGGCAACATGCGGGTGCTGAGCCAAGTGGGAACGCAAGCGCAGAAGGAGCGCTGGCTGATGCCCATCGTGAGGGGTGAGGTCCGCTCCGCCTTCGCCATGACGGAGCCTGCGCCGGGCGGTGGATCGGACCCCGGAATGATCCGCACCCGCGCCGAGCGGGTCGGGAGCAGGTGGATCATCAACGGGCACAAATGGTACATCACGGGAGCGGGCATCGCCTCTCATGTCATCCTAATGGCGCGGACCTCGGATGATGCGCGCAAGGGCCTGACAGCCTTCCTGTTCCACAAGGACCAACCAGGCTGGCGGATTGTGCGGCGTATCCCGATCATGGGGCCGGAGGAGCATGGCGGACATTGCGAACTCATGTTCGACGGGCTGGAGGTCAGCGACGAGAACGTGCTGATGGGGGTCGGTGACGGCCTGAAAGTCAC
>JANMHN010000303.1:0-4628 GCA_031375185.1 Allobosea sp.
GACGCAGGACGCGCTGGATTTCGCGTTGGCGAATTTTCCTTCCATTGATCCGGCGCTGCGCCCCGCACTGCTTGCGGCCTACCGCATCTTGTCCGCCTACCCGGAAGCGGCTGGCGTGCTCGGGCGGATCAAGGCGGAGGGATTTCAGACCTGCATCCTGTCCAACGGCGAGCCGGGCATGCTGGCAGACGCCGTGTCATCAGCCGGGCTTGGGGCGCTGCTCGACGGCGTGGTTTCGGTTGATGCGGTGCGGGTCTTCAAGACCGCGCCGCAGACTTACCAGCTCGTGTGCGACCGCTTCGGTGTTGCGGCTGGCGAGATCATGCTGGTGTCGTCGAACCGCTGGGACATCGCGGGGGCCAAGGCCTTCGGCTATCAGACCATCTGGGTCAACCGGGCTGGCATGCCGCCTGAATATGCTGATCTGGCGCCTCTTGCCACGGTCCGGAACCTTGAGGGTGTGGCCTGACATGGGTTCATGGAAACAACCGATGATCAGGTTTGCCGCGCTGGCCTGTCTGGCCCTTGTCTCCGGTTTTCAGCCTGTGGCAGCCAGTGATGATGCGGCATGGGATGCGCTGAAGGTTGACGCGATCGCGCTGTTTCGCCATGCCAATGCGCCCGGCACGGGCGACCCGGCCCGGATGCGGCTGGGAGACTGCACCACGCAGCGCAATCTTGACGAGGCAGGCCGCGCGCAGGCCCGCCGGATTGGCGATGCCTTCCGGGCGCGCGGGATCACCGTCGGCGCGGTGTTGGCCTCGCAGTGGTGCCGCACGCTGGAGACCGCGGAGCTTGCCTTCCCCGGTCAGGCAAGGCCCGAACCGGTGTTCAACTCGTTCTTCGATGACCGCAGCGAAGGCCCGGCCCAGACGCAGGCGGCATTGACGCTTCTCAACGGCTGGAGTGGCCCCGGCGCGCTCGTCATCAGCACGCATCAGGTCAACATCACGGCGCTCACAGGCATCGTGCCATCCTCCGGCGAAGGCATCGTGGTGGTGATGCAAAGCGGCAAACCCGCCGTGATCGGGAGGATCAGGCCGTGATCAGAGCATTGCGCGCATTTCCGGGGCCGAGTACCCTCGGGCTTGACCCGAGGGGGATCGGAACCCGGAATCCAGCGATCGTGCTGTGAGCGGAGCGAACGCATCCTGCGCGCTTCGCGCAACACATTGTCTGGATTCCGGATTCCATTCCCCCTCGGGTCAAGCCCAAGGGTCCATGGCTCCGGAAACGCGCGGGAGAGTTTTCCGCAACCTGCCAAATGATAGCGCTCAGCTGCTGATCTTGCTGAAATCGGCGACACTCAGCGTGGCGGCACGCAAGGTCGCCAGCAATTTCAGCCGGTTGATGCGGATGGCAGGCTCCGGCGCATTGACCATCACCGCCTCGAAGAACGCATCGACAGGGGCGCGCAAGGCGGCGAGCGCTGCCATCGCGCCAGCAAAATCCTCTTTCGCTGCGGCGGCGGAGGCTTCGGGCACGGCCTTCATCAGCGCCGCGTGAAGCGCCTTCTCGGTGGGCTCGGCCAGCTGCGCGGGGTCTGGCTCGCCCGCGAACGCGCCATCGCCGTCCTTCTTTTCCTCGGCTTTCAGAATGTTGGCAGCGCGCTTGGTGCCAGCCAGCAGGTTCGCGCCATCCTCCGTGGCAAGGAACGCGGTGAGAGCCTCGACACGGCGGACGATGAGCAAAAGGTCGTCGTTGGCGGTTTCCCTCTCCCCTTGAGGGAGAGGGTGGCCCGCAGGGCCGGGAGAGTGGGCGGCTGGCCTTTGCACTATGCCTGCGCCAATCACCGCATCGACCAGATCATGCCGCGCGCCTTGATCACGCAGGGAGCCCTTGAGGCGTTCGTGGAAGAAGGAGAGGAGGTTGGTAACATCCTTCCAAGCAAGTGGAGCAGTGGCTTTTGCAAACTCCAAAGCGCCTTGCTGCGAAGTTTCTTGCCGTATCGCTTCTTCAATTGGGCGGAGCAGTAAAATATCAATATGAGACTGTCCCAACCGCTCTGCAGCTTTGTAGACATCAATAAGTTGCATCAGGCGCATTGCAGAGTAGACACGTGCAATCGGTAAGGTACTGGCCCTGAGCAAACTCAACCGCACCCCATTCTCGACCACCAGTCTGATCACGCCCAGCGCCGCCCTTCGCAGCGCATAGGGGTCCTTGCTCCCCGTCGGCTTCTCATCGATTGCCCAGAAGCCCACCAGCGTGTCGAGCTTGTCGGCAAGGGCCACCGTGATCGCGACCTTGTCAGTAGGCACGCGGTCTGACGGGCCGAGCGGCTTGTAGTGATCCTCGATGGCGGCGCAGACGGACGGGTGCTCGCCCTGCAGTTCGGCATAGCGGCGGCCCATGAAGCCCTGCAGTTCGGGAAATTCGCCCACCACTTCGCTTTGCAGATCGGCCTTGGCCAGCACTGCAGCGCGCGCGCACAGGTCAGGGTCCGCGCCGGTGGCTTTGGCGAGTTCGCGCGCCAGCGCGGCGATGCGGCTCACCCGCTCGCCTTGCGTGCCGAGCTTCTCGTGAAACACGACGCCCAAGTGATCGAGCCGCGCCATGCGCTGATCAAGCGGCTTGGCCAAGTCCAACCCGAGCTTGTCAGCGCTGGCCTGCAACGCTGCAACATCCGGCAGCGGGCGTTGGTCCGTTTTCCAGAAATGCAGCGCATCGGACAGGCGCGCCCGCACCACGCGCTCGTTGCCCGCGAGGATGGCCTTGCCGCCATCGGGCGCAAGCTGGTTGGTGGTGAGCAGGAAGCGGTTGGCGAGGTTGCCGTCCGCGCCGCGCAGCACAAAACATTTCTGGTTGGCGCGGATCGTGGCGCGGATGACTTCGCCGGGGATGGCGAGAAACGCCTCATCGAATGAGCCCATCAGTACGGTGGGCCATTCGACCAGCCCGGCCACTTCAGACAACAGCCCCTCGTCCTCGATCAGCTCGAGCCCCTGCACGAAGGCCAGGTTCTTCGCTTCATTGAGGATCACGCCCTTGCGCTGCTCGGCGTCGAGCATGACATGCGCGGCCTCCAGCTTGGACACATAGTCGGCCAGGCGACGCACTTTTATCGGCTTTCCGTCCGACAGGAAGCGGTGGCCAAACGTAACGTCGCCCGAGACGATGCCGTCGACCTCGAAGGCGACCACCTCCGGCTCCTCGGTTTCCGGCCCGAAAGTGCAAAGGATCGACTGCAGCGGGCGCACCCAGCGCAGCGAAGCGCCAGCAGCGGAGGCAGCGCCCCAGCGCATGGATTTTGGCCATGGAAAGCTGCGCACGATGGCGGGCACGATCTCGGCGATCACGTCCACGGTGGCACGGCCAGGCCTCTGGCTGATGGCAACGTAGCTGTCGCCCTTTTTCGGGTCGGTCTGGATGGTGGCCTGATCGAGCGAGGTCAGCCCGGCTGCCTTGAGAAACCCCTGGATCGCCGCGTCAGGCGCACCGACGCGCGGGCCCTTGCGCTCCTCGCGCACGTCCTGGCCTTTCAGGGGCAGACCGGCCACATGCAGCGCCAGGCGGCGCGGCATGACGAAGGCCCGCGCACCCTCATAAAGGAAGCCGCGCTCCACCAGCGCATCGGTCACGAGCTTTTGCAGGTCTTCCGCCGCCTTGCGCTGCATGCGGGCGGGGATTTCCTCGGAGAACAGTTCAAGCAGCAGATCGGGCATGGCAGGCTTCATCCTTCAATCCCGGTGAAACCCGTCTCAAGCCGAAAGGCAAGACCACAAAATGCAACACGCTCATTTTGCTGGCGAAAGCCGGCCAAGACTCTGGCAGATGTCCAGGAGCAGAACCGGCAACGTTTCAAAGGCATAGGGCATGTGCAGCCGCTCCAGCGGCGTGTGGTAATCCCGGCCCCATGGCCCGATGTTGACGCAAGGGATGCCGCCGACCTCGCCGCCCCAGCGCACGCCGCTCTCCCATGCGGGCGTGTTGGCGGCCATCAGCGCGACATCGGCGGTGTCGGCCTCGCCCAGAAAACTCATGTCGGAAATGCCGGGGAAAAACGGCGTCACCGCGATGCTCTCGCCCTTCAGCGCCACGGCCCGCTGCCGCGCCTGCTCGACCGCATCGATGAGATGGCGCGCCTGATCTGTCTGACTGACCAGCACGGATGGATAGGGCAGCGAGCCAAAACCGATGACCACTGCGGCCCCGCGCCGCCCGGACGCCTTCCATGCCGCCTCGGTCAAGCGCTGGTTCTGGTCGGGGAGCGAAAGCCCCTGCGCGCTGACACTCCTGCCCAGATTCTCCAGCATCTGCCGATGGCCTGCCTTTTCGGCTTCGGCCACGAGCTCCGACGCGCGCAGCACGGCAATGTCGGGGAACGCCACAGGCGCTCCTGTGACAGCCGCCTGCCTGGCAGTCAGCTCTGCGCCGAAACGGGCCACGGTTTCGCGTACGAGCGCTTCAAAGCGGTCCATGACCTCCCCGGCACCACGGCGAAGGGTCAGCGCGTTCCAGGTGATGAAGGCCGCGTCCGGCGTGGTCACGTCATAATGGGTCTTGCTGTCCTTGAGGCTGAGCAAGGTCGGCGGAATGCCCGGCTGATCACCGTGGGCATCCGCAAGTTCCGGTGCCCATTCAAGACGAGCGGCCAATGCGCCGGCGAGAGAGCCGGCATTGACACC
>JANMHN010000317.1:0-21888 GCA_031375185.1 Allobosea sp.
CCCGATCGACCGGGCTGTCGATGCCGCGCTGGCCGATGGCTGGCCATTGAAGCGGATCGAGACGGTGCTTCGCTCGATCCTGCGGGCGGGCACCTATGAGCTGATGTTCCGCAAGGATGTGCCGCCGAAAGCGGTGATCAATGAATACGTCACAGTTGCGCGGTCGTTTTATGAAGGCGACGAGCCGGGCATCACCAACGCCGTGCTCGACAGGATCGCACACGACCTGCGCGCTGCCGAGATGGGGTGATGTATCGACGGCCAAAAATCCATTGATGTTTGCGAGCCGACAATCCAGATGCTATCATGCTATCACTTGTGATGGAGGGGTTGCTTCGTGGGTACTATCTTAATCAGGAATGTACCGGACGACGTAAAAGCGGCGCTCAAGCGAAGAGCTTCTGCGCGCGGCATTAGCATGGAAGCTGAGGTGCGCGGAATTCTCAGTTCTTCGGCGCTCGGCTCCCCGTCTGCTTCCCCCACTCGCGAGAGTGGCCTTGGAACCCTGTCACGCGCGTTGTTTGGCACAATCGGGTTTTCGGATGGCGAGTTCCAGAGTATTGATTTCAGCATAAGGCCGGTTGATTTTGGTGGCGATGACGCCGTGCGATGATCATTCTGGACACCAATGTCATCTCGGAACTGATGCGGGTCGAACTTCACGAAAACGTTTTTACCTGGTTGAACAACCAAGTTCGAAAACAGGTGTTCGTGACATCAATATCCCTTTTTGAAATTCGCTATGGCATCGAGAATCTGAATCCAAGCAAACGTCGGCAGGCACTGACGCATGCCTTTGACCAGTTCATGCGCGAGGGTATCGAAACGCGTATACTGTCCTTTGATGGACGGGCTGCGGAACAGGCCGCTATCCTGACGGTACAACGCAAGGCCCAAGGCCGCGTCACCGGAGAGCGCGACACTTTCATCGCAGCCATCACACTTTGCAATGACGCAACCCTTGCAACCCGCAACGTGCGTGATTTCGATGATCTGCAGCTCAAACTGGTCAATCCCTGGTCCTACGCTCCATGATCTCCGAAGACACCATCATCGCACGTTATCTGGCCCCCATTGCTGGTCAGGGCGCACTCACGCTGCTTGATGATGCTGCGCTGCTGTCCCCTCCTTTCGGTCATGACCTCGTGCTGACCAAGGATGCGCTCGTGGCGGGCGTGCATTTCTTTGCCGACGATCCGCCCGCCTCCATTGCGAAAAAAGCGCTGCGGGTGAACCTGTCCGACCTCGCTGCCAAGGGCGCGACTCCAGCGGGATTCCTGCTGGCGCTGGCCTTGCCGCGCGGACTTGATGAGAGCTGGATCGCGGCCTTCGCCGCAGGGCTTGGCGAGGATGCGAAGACGTATGCCTGCCCGCTTCTGGGAGGCGACACGGTCAAGGCCTCGGGCGGGCTGACCTTGTCGATCACGGCACTCGGCTACTGTCCATCCGGGAGCATGGTGCAACGAACCACCGGCATGCCAGGCCATGCGCTGATGGTGACAGGAACCATAGGTGATGCGGCGCTCGGGCTTCAGATGCGGCTCAAGCCGGATGCGGACTGGGTGAAGGCACTGTCACCCCGGTCACGTGTCGTTCTCGCTGATCGCTACCTGCACCCTCAGCCGCGTACCGTGTTGGCGGAAGTGATCCGCACACATGCGGGCGCAGCCATGGATGTCTCGGACGGCCTGCTCGGCGATGCTGTGAAGCTGGCGTCCTCGGCCGCTGCCCATGGTGTTCGCTGTGCGGCGCAGATCGATCTTGCCAGGATTCCCCTGTCGCCTGCAGCGCGCGAGGCGCTCGATCTGGATGGCTCGTTGATCACCACGATTGCGACAGGTGGTGATGACTACGAAGTTCTCATGGCGGTCAACGACCGCGCGGTCATGGCGCTCACTGGTGCGTGCGAAAAGCTCGGCTGCCCCGCGACCCGGATCGGCAGCCTGATCCACGGAACGGCGCCGGATTTCAAGGGCATCGATGGCTCGTCCATGACCTTCGACACCCTCAAGTTCGAGCATGACTGGCGGGCCTGACCGTCAGGACATGAGGCCTTGCGCGTTGCGAGGGTGCGCGACGGCGATTTTTCGGCTATTTGCCTATCCATGACGATTCAAGCCACCCATCCGGCACAAGCAGCCACAGACGCAGCTACCAAAAATGCCGTCGCAAGGCGCAACGTCAACGTCCTCACCGTGGCTCAGGCGCTTGGCGGCGCGACACCTCCGATCATCATTTCTCTGGGCGGCGTGATCGGCCTGCAGCTTGCCGAGAACAAGGCGCTGGCGACCTTGCCGATCAGCCTGCTCAATATCGGCGTGGCGCTCGCTGTCATTCCCGCCGCCTGGCTGATGCGGGTGTACGGTCGCCGCGTTGGCTACATCATCGGCTGCCTTGCCGGCGTGATCTCCGGCATTGTCGCAGCAGCGGGGTCGGTGCAGAGCGCGTTCTGGCTGTTCTGCCTCGGCACGTTCGTCTCCGGTTTCTATATCGCTTTCGTGCAGAGCTACCGTTTTGCCGCCGCAGACAGCGCGCCTGATGGCAACAAGGCAAAGGCCATCTCCATGGTCATGGTGGGTGGTCTCTTCGCCGCCGTCATCGGGCCGCAAACCGTCATCTGGACACGCGAGATAGGTCCGCAATACCCGTTTGCGGCCACGTTCCTCGCCCTCTCAGGCCTTGCCTTGATCGCGATGCTGGTCGTGTCGCTGCTGAATGCGCCCGCCCCTTCCAGGCAGGCGCATGGCGGCAGGCCACTTGGCGAAATCATGCGCCAGCCACGTTTCATCACAGCCGTGATTGCGGGCCTTGTCAGCTATGGGTTGATGGCGTTCCTGATGACAGCCGCGCCGATGGCCATGGTGGCGTGCGGTCACACCATCGGTGAAGCCGCACTCGGCATCCAATGGCATGTTCTGGCGATGTTCGGCCCCAGCTTCTTCACCGGAAACCTGATCAGCCGCTATGGCAAGGACAAGATCACGGCGATTGGTCTCGTCATGATCGCGGCTGCCGCCATCATCGGCCTGTCAGGCCTCACGTTGGCGCATTTCTGGATCGCGCTGATCCTGCTTGGCGTCGGCTGGAATTTCGGTTTCGTCGGCGCAACCGCGATGGTCACAGACTGCTACCGGCCGGAAGAGCGAAACAAGGTTCAGGCCGCGAACGACTTTCTGGTGTTCGGCTCGGTTGCCATTGCCTCGCTGTCATCCGGCAAGCTGCTGCATCTGGGCGGCTGGGATGTCGTCAACTGGGTGGTGTTTCCAGCCGTGGCGCTTGCGCTGGTGATGGTTGGTTTGCAGGCGAGGTCTGGTCGACCAGTGGCGGCGTGACCTTGCGCCGCTTCATGGGTCTTCGATGGCGAGGTGCGGCAATGCGGCGGATGATGTTCGGATGGTTGGCTGTTTTCGTAGCGCTCGCAAGCGCCGCGCCAGTTCATGCTCAGGATATAGCATCGCAGTTTGCGCGCCACATGGAGGCCGGAACTTATGCCGAGGGTGAGCGCGACTTCACAGCGCTGACGGCGAGACATCCGCAGGATGCAGGCGCACGGATGGGTTTGGGCATGATCCAGTTCGCCCGCGCCATCGAGAAGCTCGGGCAACGGCTTTATCGCTATGGGCTCGTCCCGCCGCGCCAGTCCTTCATCCCGATCCTTCGGTTGCCCGTGCCGGAAAACCCGCAGCCCGAGAAGCTGGATTACGACAAGCTGCGTGCGGTCTATGTCGCTTTCCTGGCTGATCTCGCCAAGGCCGAGGCCACGCTGTCCGCCATGTCGGCGGGCGATGTGAAGTTGCCGGTTGACCTGTTCAAGATCCGCTTCGATTTCAACGGTGACGGCCGCTCAGGCGATGACGAAAGCCTGCTCGGCATCATGGCGCGCCTCGGAGGAGGGCCGCGTGCCTTGCCGCCCCCGCCGCCGGGACAGGGCTGGCAGGCGGCCTTCGACCGCGCTGATGCCACCTGGTTGAGAGGCTATTGCAACGTGATGTCGGCCTTCCTCGAATTCGTGCTGGCCTATGACTGGCGCGAGACCTACGCCGCGACAGCCCATGTGTTCTTCAAGGGTGCTATCGACCCCGCAAACCCGGCTCACGGGCAAGGCGAGCCGACTGCCATGCTGGGGCGTGACAGCGGCACTGCTGCTGATGCTGTTGCATTGGTGCATCTCATCCGCTGGCCTTTGAGTGAGCCTGCGCGAATGGCCAAGGCGCGAACTCACCTCAAGCAGGTTGTCGTCCTGTCACGTCAGAATTGGCGTGAAATCCTTGCAGAAACAGATGATGACCGCGAATGGCTGCCAGCTCCGCACCAGAAGAACAGCGCCATCACCTCGCTGCAGGTGACGCAGGAACGGGTCGATGGCTGGATGGCAGCACTTGAGGTGTTTGACGAGGTGCTCGATGGCAAGAAGTTGCTGCCGCACTGGCGCTTCGCCAAAGGGATCGATTTCCGTGCTGTCTTCGAGCAGCCAACGACCTTTGATCTTGTGCTGTGGTTCACCGGCCACGCCGCAGTGCGCTACCTGAAAGATGGCGACGTGCTGACCCAGCAAAGGACGCGAGAGATCCAGACCATGTTTGGCGGCAACTTCGCGGGATTCGCCATGTGGTTCAATTGAGCTGGTTAGTTTGCGTGCGTCTCGGCGCAATGTGCATGTTCTTTGGACTGACCGGGCGCTTCTGACCCGACAAACTGCATGTGAACGGGGCAAATCCGCGCACACGGGTTTTACATTTCGTTGAAAGTTTGGCACAGACGCGGCAGTCAATCGAGAGGTTGCCCGCGACTCGTGCCGATGGCGCGGCTCGACGTGTCAAATTCCTCTCCCAACAAGACACAGGGTGGATACATCATGAGCCCATTGCTCGTTATCATAGCGCTGGGGGCCACCTCGCTGGTTTACGGCGTCTGGGCCTATCTCGATGTCATGAAGCGTGATGCTGGCAACCAGCGCATGCAGGAGATCGCGGGAGCGATCGCCGAAGGCGCGCAGGCCTATCTGAAGCGCCAGTACATCACCATTGCGGGTGTCGGCATCGTGCTTCTGATCGGTCTCGGTCTTCTGCTTGGCAAGGAGGTCGCCTTCGGCTTCCTGATCGGTGCCGTGCTCTCCGGGCTTGCGGGCTTCATCGGCATGAACGTGTCGGTCCGCGCCAATGTGCGCACGGCGCAGGCAGCCACACAGTCTCTGGCTGGCGGCCTTGACGTCGCGTTCAAGGCCGGCGCTGTTACCGGCATGCTGGTGGCGGGCCTCGCGCTTCTCGGTGTCGCCATCTATTACGGCATCCTCACCAGCATCGGCCACTCGCCTTCCAGCCGCGTTGTCATCGACGCACTTGTGGCATTGGGCTTCGGCGCTTCGCTGATCTCGATCTTTGCCCGTCTCGGCGGCGGCATCTTCACCAAGGGCGCCGATGTCGGCGCTGACCTTGTGGGCAAGGTCGAAGCCGGCATCCCGGAAGACGACCCACGCAACCCGGCCACCATTGCCGACAACGTGGGCGACAATGTGGGTGACTGCGCCGGCATGGCGGCCGACCTGTTCGAGACCTATGCGGTGACGCTGGTGGCGACCATGGTTCTGTCGGCCATCTTCTTCGCCGGTCAGGGCGCGACGCTCTCGACCATGATGCTGTACCCGATGGCCATTGCGGCCTCCTGCATCGTGACCTCGATCATCGGCACGTTCTTCGTCAAGCTCGGGCCCAGCAACAACATCATGGGCGCGCTCTACAAGGGCTTCATCGCTGCCGGTGTCCTGTCGATCGGCGCGATTGCTGCCGTCAACATGTGGATGCTGGGCGGCTTCAGCACGGTGTTCAGGACAGCCCAGGGCGTGACCTTCACCTCCGGCGCGCTGTTCTGGTGCGCCATGGTGGGCCTCGCCGTCACCGCGCTGATCGTCGTGATCACCGAATACTATACCGGCACCGGCAAGCGCCCTGTCGTGTCGATCGCGCAGGCGTCCGTTACCGGCCACGGCACCAACGTCATCCAGGGCCTCGCGGTCTCGCTGGAATCGACCGCCATGCCGACCATCGTGATCATCGCCGGCATCATCTCGACCTACTCGCTCGCAGGCCTGTTCGGTGTGGCGATTGCCACCACTGCGATGCTTGCGCTCGCTGGCGTGGTAGTGGCGCTCGACGCGTTCGGCCCGGTCACCGACAACGCAGGCGGCATCGCCGAAATGGCGGGCTTGCCGAAGGAAGTCCGCCACGCGACCGACGCGCTCGATGCGGTCGGCAACACCACCAAGGCTGTCACCAAGGGCTATGCCATCGGCTCTGCCGGTCTTGGCGCATTGGTTCTGTTCGCAGCCTATACGTCGGATCTCAACTACTTCATCGCGGAGGCCAACCGCAGCGGCTCGACCACCTACCAGTATTTCAAGGGCGTGGTCGTCGACTTCTCGTTGGCCAATCCTTACGTGGTCGTCGGCCTTCTGCTTGGTGGCCTCATCCCGTTCCTGTTCGGCGGCATGGGCATGACGGCGGTCGGCAAGGCAGCCGGGTCGGTGGTGGAGGAAGTCCGCCGCCAGTTCAAGGAAAAGCCCGGCATCATGGCCGGCACGGAACGGCCTGACTATGCCCGTGCTGTCGACATGCTGACCAAGTCGGCGATCAAGGAAATGATCATCCCGTCGCTGTTGCCAGTGCTCGCACCAATCGTGACGTTCTTCGTGATCAATGCCATCGCTGGCAAGAACCAGGCTTTCGCAGCCGTCGGCGCCATGCTGATGGGCGTGATCGTCACCGGCATCTTCGTCGCCATCTCGATGACATCGGGTGGCGGTGCCTGGGACAATGCGAAGAAATCCTTTGAGGATGGCTTCACCGACAAGGATGGCGTCAAGCACTTCAAGGGTTCGGAAGCCCACAAGGCCTCCGTCACCGGCGACACGGTCGGCGATCCCTACAAGGACACGGCAGGCCCTGCCGTGAATCCAGCGATCAAGATCACCAACATCATCGCATTGCTGCTGCTGGCGATCCTGGCGCAGTCCTGAACGGCTGTTTCACAGGCTGGACGCATCAAACCCCGCGGATCACTCTGCGGGGTTTTTCATTGGCGTGCGCTTTTCCAGGGCCGAGAAGCGAAGCGGATCGGAACCCGGAATCCAGACATGGTCCCGTGAGCGCAGCGAACGCATCATGCGCGCTCAGCGCACACAAAATTTGGCTTCCATTTTTCCCTCGGGTCGAGTTCAAGGGTGCATGGCTCCGAAAATGCGCGGGATAGGCCCTATCGTCTGGTGATGACCGGCTGTTCCTCGTCCTCACCGGCATCGGGGCTGCCGGGCAGCTTGGCCATCGGAACGGCACCAAGGCCGTCCTTCTGGTAGATGTCATCACGGAAATGCACATCGCCCTCTGCCGTGGCCCAAGCCGTGACATAGACCCAGTAGACCGGCACGCCGCCCGGAATGGGCGCGTTGACCCGCTCGCCCGACTCGAACACCTGGTCGATCCGGTCACGGTCCCAACCGGGCGTCTCCTTCAGGAGCCACTGGATGTAATCACGCACGTTCTGAACGCGCACGCAGCCTGAAGAGACAAAGCGGTAATCATCGCCGAAAATGCCCTTGGCGGGTGTGTCGTGCATGTAGACGCCGTGCGGGCTCGGGATGTTGATCCGCACGAAGCCCAGCGAGTTGAACTCGCCGCCCGGATCCTGACGGAACGTGTAGCGGGTCGCTTCCGTGGAATTCCAGTTCACCGCTTCCGGCGCGATCACATTGCCGCCAGGTCCGATGATGCGGATCCTGTTCTCGGTCAGGTAGGTCGGATCCTTCTGCATCTTGGGGATCAGATCCTTGCGGATGATCGATGCGGGAACCGTCCATGTCGGGTTGAAGTTCACCTCCGGAATGCGGGTCTGCAGGATCGGCGACTGACGGTCGATCTTGCCGACACCTGCGGCGTGACGCGTCGCGACAACACCGTTCTCGACAGTCTCGACCATCGCTGCCGGGATGTTCACCACGACATAGCGGTTGCCGAGATTGCCTGAAAATGCACGCAGGCGCACGATGTTCAGCTCAAGCTGGCGGATGCGCGCTTCGACCGGCACATTCAGCGCGGTGATCGTGCCGGGGTTGAGCGCACCGGTCGTGGTAATGCCATGGCGCGCCTGGAAACGGCGAAGGCCCTGCTCCACGAAGGAATCGAAAGTCGGTGCGCCAGCGCCCGACGGATCAAGATCACCCGCGATGATGAGGCGGTTGCGAAGCGCGGCAACACCGGGACCGCGCGAGCCGAGACGCAGACGCTCGGAACCAAGCATGCCCCAGCCGCCCTGCGCGGCAAGCTCGCGGTAACGCTGCAATGCCTGCTCGGTGGCCTGCATCGCCGTGGGCGACACCATCGGCGTTGTCGAGCGCACGATGCGACTGCGGCTCTGGACCGCATCATAGGACTGACGCCATTCGGCAGCACCCTGGGCAAAAGCTGGAACTGCGAAAGTAGCCGTTGCCAGTCCGGACATCATGGCAAGGATGGCCTCGCGGCGGGTCAGGTGGGTGGTCATATCTGTCTCGTCATCCAAAGGTCTGGCGAAGGGCGGACAATACGCCGCGTGGTAGAACCATACTCGCCTGTTGGCGTTAACCAGCAGTGATCAACACGGCGGTTTTACGGCAAATGGAGCCTGATGGCATTCTTTTCAAGCTGACAAACACGTTATCGCCCGGTGACACGCACCAGAAGCATACCATAAGGCGAGCAGACAGGACAGGACACCATGACCGAACCTTATTTCACAATCCTCGCATCCTTCGGGCTGGTTGCTGTCCTGTTCGGCCTGATGTGGCTGATCAGCCTTCGTACGCGGGATGTCGGCGCCATCGACATTGTCTGGGGACCGGGCTTTGCGCTCATCGCCTGGTTCGAGTGGCTGCGATTGGCACCGCAAAACCTGGCAAGCACACTCGTGCTGCTGGCCGTCACGCTCTGGGCCATTCGCCTTGGCGTGCATCTGTTCGTGCGCCACCGCCAGTCAGCCCATGAAGATGCGCGCTATGCGGCCATGCGCGCTGCGGACGCTGACAGGTTCTGGTGGCTCAGCCTGATCAAGGTCTTCATGTTGCAGGCCGTTATCCTGTGGCTGCTGGCGTTGCCCATCCATCTTGCGATGGGTACAGGGAATGGTCAGACGTCAAGCTGGCTTGCAGGGCTGGGACTGGCAATCTTCCTGGCCGGTTTCGCGATTGAAGCCGCCGCCGACTGGACCTTGCTGACGTTCCAGAAGAACCCGGCGAACCGGGGCAAACTGCTGACCACCGGGCCTTTCGCCTGGAGCAGGAATCCGAATTACTTCGGCGAATGCGCGCTCTGGTTCGGCATCGGCCTGATGGCGTGGGATGCGTCGGGGCAGGTTCTCGCGATGCTCGGACCGGTCGCGCTCACGGCCCTGATCCTGAAGATCTCCGGCATTCCGCTCAAGGAAGACAACCTGCGGCGCACGCGGCCCGACTTCGCCGCTTACGAAGCGCGCACCAGCGCCTTCATTCCGTGGCCGCCCAAGCACTGAAGCTGCTGCTCACCCCCGCCGCTGGCGCACCAGCGTTGGCGCGATCAGCACGGCGAGCAGAACGAGCCCGATGAAGATTTCCACCTGACCCATTTCCGCCATCTCAGAGGCGGAAGCGGATCTGGTCCGTCCAGAACCTTTCGAGGCGGCCAAGGGCATTGTTGAGGCGCTCGAAATCGTCACCCGACACGCCGCCGATCTTTTCGACCGTGCTGATGTGCTTGCCGTAGACGGACTTGACGATCTCGTGGACCTCACGGCCTTTCTGGGTCAGGCTGATGCGGACGGCGCGGCGGTCCACGCGGGACCGTGCATGGTGCAGGTAGCCCATGTCGACCAGTTTCTTGACGTTGTAGGACACGTTCGAGCCAAGATAGTAGCCGCGGGTGCGCAATTCGCTGGCCGTCAGTTCCTTGTCGCCGATGTTGTGCAGAAGCAAAGCCTGCACACTGTTCACATCATCACGGCCCTGCCGATCGAATTCATCCTTGATGACATCAAGCAGACGGCGATGAAGACGCTCGATCAGATTGAGCGACTCAATGTAAAGGGGCGCAACGTGCGTATCGTTCTCATTCTTGGGAGCTGCAACAACAGCATTCGACTTGTTGATCATAATAACCCCACACTGTTTGACGCGAGCCGACGTTTTTTGTGCCGGTCTCTTAGTGTGGATAGTCGTACATGCCTCGGGTGAAGTTCAGTTTAAATTTCAGACTGAACAAGAGATTTACAGCTTTACGTCAACAGAATCTGAATTGACGGATCAGTAATCTAAAGCATTCGTGACCAGAGAACAGACAATGCCTACGATCTGGATTCGGCGCGGCCTGCCATCCAGACCAGACCCATGAAGATCACGATGCACGCGGCAATACCCCCTGCCCCCAGCAAAGTCAGGGAGGCGGCCGCAGGGAACACGAAGGCGAGCACCAGCCGGCTGACCGCCGCGATCAGCCAGACCACGCTGCCCCATGGCGCCAGCAGCCAGAGCCCGACCACGGACAGAAGATCGACCACGGCGAAGTAGATCGTGACGGCCTGGAAGGTGGCAGCCCGCGCATCGAACGGCCGTGTCTGCGTCACGTCAACGCCCAGGATGATGCTCCAGGCCATGAGACCATGCACGATCCAGGCTGTCGCGAGCAGCCGGTGAAAGATCACGTTCAGGCGCGGCCAGTTGACCGGCTTGCGCGGTTTCGCCGGAGCCTCGGACTTCGCCGCAGGAGCCCCGGACTTCGTCGAGGTCTTGACCAAGGGCTTGGACGCGTCGGTGACAGTGGGTGCGGATGATGTGATGGGCGCGGTCATGTCCGGTTCACGCGAACAGTTCGTCGGCCAAGGGTGCGAAATAACCCGCGACCATCTCTTCGGTCACGCCTTCAAGCGTCGGCGGCTGCCAGGCGGGTTGCTGGTCCTTGTCGATGATCAGCGCACGCACCCCCTCATAAAAGTCTGCCCCGTTGAGAATGCGGCTCACGATGCGGAACTCGGTTTGCATCGCCTCGCGAAAGGAAAGGACCGCTCCAGCCTGCATCTGGGCAAGGGCAATCTTCATGCTGGTCGGGGATTTGCGTGCCATGCCTTTGAGAAGCCTGTGCGCAAAAGGATCATCCTGCGCGTCTGTCAGCCGGTCCATGACCGCTTCGATGCTTGAAGCAGAGAAGGCGTGAGCAATCAATGCCCGGTGTGCAGCCAGCGGCCCCTGTGCCGACGGAATGGCAACGGCGGCAAGCACCCCGTCAACAGTCTCGCCAGCTTCCAGCGCAGCGATGAGGCCCGGTATGGCAGCCGATGCCACGGCATGCGTGGCAAGGCCGAGCGCCAGCGCATCAGCCTGCCCGGCACGCTCTCCCGTGACAGCCAGAAATGTGCCTGTGGAGCCCGGAAGGCGTGGCAGCGCATGGGTTGCGCCGACATCGGGGAAGAAACCGATGCCAACCTCCGGCATGGCGAAAAGATAGCGCTCACCCGCGATGCGGTGGCTGCCATGCAGCGAGATGCCGACGCCACCGCCCATGACGATGCCGTCGATGATGGCGATATAGGGCTTCGGAAAGACCTTGATACGGGCATTGAGCGCATATTCCTCACGCCAGAAGTTGCGTGCTTCCTCGATGCGTCCAGCCCGCCCTGTTTCGTAAAGCTGGCGAATGTCACCACCCGCGCAGAATGCCTTGTCTCCTTCCCCGGTGACAATGACATGCCTGACGGCATCATCATGTTCCCACGCGTCTAGCGCCGCGCCCAGCCCGCGCACCATGCCGAGAGTCAGGGCATTGAGGGCATGGGGCCGATTGAGGACGACAACACCCGCCGCACCGCGCCGCTCCCACAGGATTTCGGTCTCGATCACGCTGCCCTCAAACTTTCATCACGAAGCCATCCCTTTTCAGCGGTGGCCTTGTGATGTCAATGCGCAGCTGACTCATCCTGCATTGAAATGGACGTCGTCCCGATGCGCGACAATGACTGATCATGACAAGCGATCGCATGACCTTGCCACCAGACGCGCCGTCGTATCCGGGCGCATGCCTCCCGTGACAATCCCTGTTTCACACGGATTGAGCGCCTTCAACGGGCGTTTGTGCTCCGGTGGATGTACGTATCGAGTGCGCTGCCTATGTGGATCACGACCAGCGCAAGAAGGCCGAATGCCAGACAGGCATGGGCGAGAAACAGGATGTCGGCATGGCCCGCCCCCTCTGGCCAGATGGCCGGCAGGGACAACCCGAACCACAGCGACCTTGCGCCATAATCGGAGACACCGGCCCACCCCAGCAACGGGACCAACAGCATGACGGCATACAGGACACGGTGGATGGCCTGCCCGCCGGACGCACTGAGCCAGCGCCCGCTGAGGCGCGCCACGATGCGATAACCAAGGCGGAGCACGATCAACAAGAAGGCCAGCGCGCCCGAGAATTTGTGCAGCACATAGATGTTGTCGGTCAGCGGGCCGGGGCCCATCTGCTTCATGACCACGCCGGACATGACCAACAGCAGCACGAAGGCGGCGATCAGCCAGTGAAGGAGCCTTGCAGCGAGAGGGAACACCCTGCGGGCCTGGCCATGAGACTCACTGGCCGGCTGTTGTTCGGCGAGGTCTGCGGTGCGGAGATCAACGCTGCTCATGCGGCACTTTCAAGCGTGTCTGAGATGAAACGGTCAACGGCGGACCTGAGCCTCGCGGCCTGGGAACCCAGATCCGCCGCGACATGGGTGACGGCGCTGGCGGCCTGCCTGGTTTCGAGCGCTATCCGCGCGACATGGTCAGCCTTTTCACAGACGGCACGCACCTCTGATGCAGCCTCACCCGAGCTGGTGCGGATCGCTTCTGTGCTGGCTTTCTGCCGCGACATCTGGGTGTGGATCGAACGGGTCGCCGTATCGACACTGCCGATGGACGTGCCAAGCGTTTCGATGGTCGATGACATGCGATGAGCTGACTGTGTGATCGAACCGAGCTTGTCACGGACTGTGGTGGTCGCTTGCGCGGTCTGGAGGGCAAGCTGCTTGACTTCGGAAGCGACAACCGCAAATCCACGCCCGGCATCGCCCGCACGGGCAGCTTCGATGGTGGCGTTGAGCGCCAGCAGGTTGGTCTTGACAGCCACGTCGCCGATCAGCTTGACGACACTCTCGACTTCGCGGATGGCCTCGATCAGATTGGAGCGATCATGATCAGCCGTGGTCATCAGATCGCGTGAGCCTTGGGCAGCCATCGCCGTCTGTTCAATGTCATGCGATGTGGCGTTGAGAACCGTAAAGATCTCGCCAACGGCGTTGGTCATGTGATCGACATAGCCTGCGGCCCGCCGCGAGGACGCTGCTGCATCGAGCGCATTGGCATCGACATCCTGCGAGAACCTGTCCAGCGCAACCGCGGCTGATCTCATCGATGCGGATTGTGCTTCAAGCCCGACAGCGATCTCGACCATCGCTGCTTCAAAAAGCTGACTTCGGCTTGTCAGCGCACTCTGGCGGTCAATCTCGCCTGAGAGCATCGCGACCTGCGTGCGGGCGAGGCGCTCGCGCTCGCGTTCGCGCCCGAAGCTCTGCAAAAGGGCGCGGCCCAGCGCACCGATCTCGTCGCGGCGCATGGCCAGATCGCCCACCATGCTGTCGCGCCCATGATGGTTCAGGATGGCGTTCGAAAGATTGATCATCGGCTTTCCGAGCCACAGATATTCGAGCCAGCAGATCCATCCCAGTGCAAAGACGAACAGCAGGGACAGCAGGACCTTGTTCTGTGCGGCATTGCCGAGATAGTAGGAAAAATCACCTGCCAGACGCGTCGATTCATCGGCAACAGCGATGCCAAGCGCAACCCGTGCATGTGTCGCGGCGATCATGGCGGCAGGGTTCGGTGTCTCGACTGCTCCCGAAAACGTGATCGCCGCCTGCCGCGCCAGATCACCGATCTGTCCGGTTGCAGGGGTCCTGGCAATCTCGTCAAGCCCGTCACTGACCGATCCTGCCGCACTCTTTGCCTCGGCACCGGACATGCGGGCAACTGCTGTGGAGCCCTGCTGCGGTGCCTGTGCAAACAGCCGCTGATAGGCCTCCTCGGTGCCGGCAAAGGCGGACATGTTGGATGCAATACGCGCGATCTGGGCCGAAAAGGCCAGCAAACGGCTGCTGTTGAGCCAGTCACTGGCAATTGTGAGCGTCAGAAGCAACCCCATGACTGCGCCCCACAGGGCCAGCCGTTGCGAGAGACGTGCGGTAAAGAATTTCGGAAACATTCTGCCCAGCCTGATCGTGACATCAGGCTAGATCGTCATGATTAACAACACCTTGAAATCATGTTGCGTCATGCTCGGGTGTCCCCTGCGACCGTGTGTCGGTAGTGCTCCTCACTTGGTTGGAATGGTTCTGATGTGCTAACGCTGGCACACATACGGGGATGTCCATGTCTTCACGCGTCATCAGGCCTTTTCTCGAACCGTCCGCCCGCCGCGAAACAGACGCTGCGCTGGCGCCGGACGCCACAACGCGGCTTGATCTGGCACGCCGCATGCGCCGCAACCGCAAGAGCGACTGGTCGCGCCGCCTGGTGCGCGAGAACAAGGTGACTGTCGATGACCTGATCTGGCCCATCTTCCTGATGGACCGGCAGGAGAGCCGCTGGCCTGTCGACCACATGCCCGGCATCGACCGTGTCAACATCGACGAGGCCGTGCGCGAGGCGGAGCGTGCCGCGAGGCTTGGTATTCCGGCCATCGCGCCTTTCCCGTTCGTCGAGCGCGAACTGCGTGACGCCACCGGCTCCGAGGCCGTGCGCCACACCAACCTGATGTGCCGCGCCGTGCGCGCCATCAAGGCGGCCGTGCCGGAGATCGGCATCATCACAGATGCGGCCCTCGACCCCTATACCAGCCATGGCCATGACGGCGTGATGCACGAGGGCGAAATCCTCAACGACCCGAGTGTCGCCATCCTGTGCAGGCAGGCCGTGGCGCTGGCCAATGCCGGCACGGACACGATCTCGCCATCGGACATGATGGACGGGCGCGTGGGGGCCATTCGCCGCGCGCTCGATGAGGCCGGGCACACCCATGTGCAGATTCTGGCCTACGCCGCCAAATATGCCTCTGCCTTCTACGGGCCGTTCCGCGATGCCATCGGCACCAATGTGACGCTTGTCGGTGACAAGCGCACCTACCAGATGGACCCCGGCAATGCGCAGGAGGCGCTGCAGGAGGTCGCGCTCGACCTTGAAGAGGGCGCGGACATGGTCATGGTCAAGCCGGGCATGCCTTATCTCGACATCATCACCCGCGTGAAGGACACATTCGGCGTACCGACCTTCGCCTATCAGGTGTCCGGCGAATACGCGATGCTGATGGCCGCCGCCCGCAATGGCTGGCTGCAGGAAGAGCGCGCCATCATGGAAAGCCTGCTGTCGTTCAAACGCGCCGGAGCGGACGGCATGCTGACCTACTTCGCGCCGCGCGTGGCGGAGTGGCTCAAGCAGGGGTGAGTGTCCCACAGGCACGCTCGCTGCAATGACAAGACGTTTGCGCACCTGATCCGCTATAGGGTCATGGCATGCTGCAACTGCTTTCCACGATTCTGCTGCTTCTCCTCGCCTCCTGCGGCGAGTTGATCGACGCTGGCGAGGCGCGGACCTGCAGGCTTGCCTTGCCTGCCATCAACCAGAATGGCGCACGGCTGAGCGTGGAGCGCACGGTGCCTGGTCCGTATCCGTTTTCGCTCCGGATCGACTACCGCACGATCCGTGATGATGGCACTGCGCGGATGCGGTTCGTGATCTGCCGCTTTTCCCCAGATAGGGATGCGCGCGGCGCACGTCCCCTCACCCGCCTTGCCACCGAATTCGGGCCGATGGCTGATGCGTCCTTCTATTTTCTCAAGCGGTTCTATCTCGACGCACCGGACAGTGACGCGTTTGATCCGGCCCCGCCCAATGCGCGTTCTGCCGTGCCCGACGTGCCATTCTGGATGGCCTATGGCAGCCAGCAGGTGCTGGTCGCGCTGCCCACCGCCGCCATCTACGCGCTATTGGCGTCAGCCTATGCGCTGATCTACGGGCTGGTGGGGCGCATCGTGCTGGTGTTCGGCGAATTTGCCGCGCTGGCCAGCCTCAGCGGCGTTGTCGGCCTTGCGGTGCTGTTCTCGCTTGGCCAGCAGACAGCCATCATCGGCGTGCTGGTGGCGCTGGTGATCGGCGTGACAACGGCGGCCTGCCATGGCTTTGCCCTGTCGCGGCTGGCGTTGACGCCTCTGGCGCGGGCACCGGGGCAGCATGTGCTGATCGCCACGGTCGGCGCAGGTATCGCGCTGTCGGAATATCTGCGCCTGATACAGGGCGCTGAAACCCGCTGGCTGCCGCCCGTGTTCAACCAGCCCATCCCGCTGATGCGGTCAGGCGATTTCGTCACCACGACCACCAGCGTCTCCGCGATGGCGGCGCTGGTCGGGCTGGTCACGGCTGTTGCGCTTGTCCTTTACATGCAGCGTTCGCGCTATGGCCGCCAGTGGCGCGCGGTGGCCGATGATCCTGGCGCTGCGGCGCTGTTCGGCGTCGATGAAGCCGGCGTCTATGATCGCGCGCTGGTCATCGCCTGCGCCATCGCGGGCCTGTCGGGCATCATTGTCACGGTGCTGTATGGCGGCATGGGCTTTGCCGGTGGCTTCCAGCTTGGCCTCAAGGCGCTGGTCGCAGCCATCCTGGGCGGCATAGGCTCGATTGGCGGGGCCGCACTCGGCGGGCTGGCCATTGCGACCTTCGAAGCCATATGGTCATCGACCATGCCGATCGAGGGGCGGGATCTGGTGGTCTATTGCGCTCTTGTGGTGGTCCTGCTGTTCAAGCCCGGTGGCTTTTTCGGCTTCAAGGATCTGGACCCGAGGCAGGCATGAAGCGGGCAAGAGGCAGGCAGGATGACACACATGACTGACGGGTCAATCACGTCCTGCATAGCCCTTGCCCACATCGAGGCAGCGGCGCGCGCCATGGCCGGGCATGTGATCCGTACGCCGCTTGTGTTCGCCCCGCGGCTGTCGCAATTGACCGGGGCCGACGTCTTCGTCAAATACGAGAACATGCAGGCCACGGCCTCGTTCAAGGAGCGTGGGGCCGTGAACAAGCTGGCCGGGCTCACACCAGCCGAGCGGGCACGCGGGGTCATCGCCATGTCGGCAGGCAACCATGCGCAGGGGCTGGCCTATCACGCGCACCGCATGGGCATTCCCGCCACCATCGTGATGCCGGAGCCGACACCGACCGTGAAGGTGGAGAACACGCGTGGCCATGGCGCGCGCGTGGTGCTGCACGGAGAGACGCTAGCCGAAGCACAGGACAAGGTGAACGAGATCATCGCGGCGGAAGGCCTCGTGCTTGTGCATCCTTACAATGATGCCGCCGTCATGGCAGGCCAGGGCACCATCGCGCTGGAGATGCTCGAAGATGAGCCTGATCTCGGGATACTGGTCGTGCCGATGGGCGGCGGCGGGCTGATCGCGGGGATGGCGACAGCGGCCAAGGCCCTGAAGCCATCCATACGGGTTATCGGCGCGGAAGCAGCGCTTTATCCCTCGTTCCACAATGCGCTAACAGGCGCGGACCTGCCGATTGGGGGGCCGACCCTGGCAGAGGGCATCGCTGTCAAGAATGTTGGCGAGCTGACCTTGCCGATCATCCGCGCATGGGTCGAAGGGCCTGTGCTGGTGACGGAAGAGCTGCTGGAGCGCGCGGTGAACGCCTTTGCCACCTTGCAGCACACGATGGCGGAAGGAGCGGGCGCGGCCGGTCTTGGTGCCATGCTGACAGAACCCGAGCGCTTCAAGGGCCACAAGGTCGGACTGGTGCTGTGCGGCGGCAACATCGATGCGCGACTTCTTGCCTCAATCATGGTGAGGGAACTTGAGCGCAATGACCGCATTCTCTCCATGCGCATCACGACTGCGGACCGCCCCGGCATCCTTGGAGTGATCGCCAGCCGTCTGGGCCACCTCAAGGCCAATATCCTTGAGGTGTCGCACGGGCGTCTGCTGCTGGATGTTCCGGCCAAGGGCGTGACCATCGACATTACGGTGGAAACACGCGGGGCCGAACATGCCAGCGAGATTCTGGCGGCATTTGCTGCCGACGGGCTTGACCCACGCCGGCGCGACCCGCGCGGCGTGAGCTGAAACAAACGAGAGGACAGATCATGTCAACGCCGATGCCGACCTCCCAAAACGCCAGCGACAGTCGCGCACTGGCCAGCCATGGCCAGACGGACGGCATCATGCTGCCGCGGCTGGTGGCCTATGTCATCGACCTGTTCATCATCGCGGTGATCAGCCTCATTGTTGGCATGAGCGTCAGTTTTCTCGGGCTGATCACCTTTGGCATCGGCTGGCTGCTGTTCCCCATCGTCGGCATCTGCTCGGCCATGGCCTATGCCGCCATCACCATTGGCGGACCTCGGCAGGCCACCATCGGCATGCGCGTCTCGAACATCAGCGTCGACCGCAGCGATGGCGGCCCGCCAGACGGCATCACGGCGGCGGCACACTGCCTGCTGTTCTACGTGGCCACGTTCACGGTCGGTCTTCTGGCGCTCAACATCGTCATCGGCTTGTTCCGAAGTGACGGGCGCATGGGGCACGACCTGCTGACAGGACTGGTGTTCGTCAGGGATTGAGGCGCAATTCATCAGACATTCAGAGCATTTCTCTTGCACAGAACCGGTGCGCACTTTCGCGCGCAATGCTCTGGAAATCAACGGCTTGCAGCACGCTGCTCGACGAAGGACCAAAGCGCTTCAAGATCAGAATCATGGATTTCATGTCCTGAATCATGCGTGCAGAGGCTCAGCACCTTCGGCTTGAGGCAGGCTGTCCAGACTTGGCAAGTGCGGCCTGCAACAGCCACGGTCTCTGACCTGTCCGGCGCACAACTGCTGTCTTCGAGCCAGATGCGCCAGTCCCGCCTGATGTCGCTCTGCCGATAGACACCGCCGCGCAGGCTACGCCCGCCCATGGGCACCGTTGCGTCATTGAGTCCGTGAATGTGGATGAGATCGACGCCCTCCCCCGAGCATGCCATCGGCGATGGCTCCCAGAAGCCGCCCGCGAGCGCGCCATAGGCGCTGAACAAGCCGGGCTGGCGGCAGGCGATGTTCCAGACCATCGAGGCCCCCTGGCTGAAACCTGCCGCCACGAAACGGCGGGAATCGGTCGCGAACCGCGCCTTCACGTCGCGCGCCAGATCCGCAACAAAGGCGAATTCATCGCGGTGCTTGCCGGGCGCACCGGGATAGGACCACGTGTTGCCCTCGCCATGTGGCGCGATCAGCAGCACCTTGTGTCGCTCGACGAAGGCCTTCAGCAGGGCATCATTGACGACATATTCGGCGCTCTCGCGCCAGCCATGGAAAAACACCAGAACCGGCAGGGGCGTGGCACCATCCCAGCCGGATGGCGCCAACGCAAGATAGCGGCCCGTTGACAGCGTGCAGCCGGGAGATGCCAGGCATGGTGTCTCGGCACGCGCGGGCCAGCCTGCAAAAACACAGAAAACCGCAAGCAGGCGAACAATCCAGACCATGCCCCACGATGGACCGCAGATGCCTGCAAGGGAAGTCACATTTGCCGGATCGTCCGCCGTGCCATTCTGTTACCCTTGCGGAAAATCCAGGCCCATTTCCCTGTAGCGCGCGGGATCGTTGCCCCAGTCCTCGCGCACTTTCACGAACAGGAAGAGGTGGACCGGCGCTTCTGCGGCCTCGGCAATATCCTTGCGGGCTGACTGGCCGATGGCCTTGATGGTGGCACCCGCCTTGCCCAGGACGATCTTGCGCTGGCTTTCGCGCTCCACGAAAATCGTCTGCTCGATCCGGACTGACCCGTCCGGCTTCTGCTGCCAGCTTTCGGTCTCGACCGTCGAGCGATAGGGCAGTTCATCGTGCAGGCGCTCGTACATCTTCTCGCGTGTGATTTCCGCCGCCAGGAAGCGCAGCGGCGCATCGGAGACCTGATCTTCCGGATACAGCCATGGCCCGGGCGCGACCCGGCCCGCGAGCCATTCCAGCATCGCCTTGACGCCGGAGCCGGAGAGAGCGGAAATCATGAACGTGGTCTCGAATTTCGCCTTCTCGTTCAGCTGCGTGCTGATGCTGAACAGGGTGGACTTGTCCTTGAGCGTATCGACCTTGTTGAGGATCAGGAATTTCGGCTGGGCGATCTCACCGAGCCGGGCGAGAAGCTCAGTGGTCTCGGCCGTGTTATGCCGCGACACATCGATCAGAAGGCCCACGATGTCGGCATCGGTCGCCCCGCCCCAGGCCGATGTGACCATGGCGCGGTCCAGCCGACGCTTGGGCCGGAAAATGCCGGGCGTATCGACGAACACGATCTGCGAGGCACCCGACATGGCGATGCCGCGCACCTGGGTGCGGGTGGTCTGCACCTTGCGCGAGACAATCGAGACCTTGGCCCCGACAAGCTGGTTGAGCAACGTGGACTTGCCGGCGTTCGGCTCGCCGATCAGCGCCACGAACCCCGCACGCGTGGCCAGTCCGGCAGGTCCGCCGACAGCCTGCCCGCCAATGGCCTGCCCGCTGATGTTCTGTTCGTCACCCAATCCCGCTGTCTCCTTCGCGCCCGTGTTATGCGTCTTGTCCAAATTCTTCATCACGCCAGAGGCCCTCACGGCGCAGGAAATTCTCTGCGGCAGCCTGCTCGGCAAGTCGCTTGGAACGCCCTTCCCCAAGTCCATCCGGCAGTCCGTGAACCTGTGCGGCCAGCTTGAAGACAGGTGCGTGGTCCGGCCCGGAGCGGCTGATTTCCAGATAACTCGGTGTCGCAAGGCCCTGGCCCTGCGCCCATTCCTGCAGCGCTGTCTTGGCATCGCGCGGTGGCGTGGTGGGCTTGCGCAACCGGTCACCCAATGCAGCTTCGAGCAGTTTCTGTGCGGCCTGATAACCTCCGTCAAGAAACACCGCACCGACAACGGATTCGCAGGCGTCGGCAAGGATAGCCTTGTTCTTGCGCGCACCTGACGATGCCTCGCCATCGCCCACCCTGAGATAAGGCCCGATGCCCCAGGCCAGCGCCATCTCGGAACAGGTCTCCTTGCGCACAAGGTCGGCCAGACGGCGCGAGAGTTCGCCCTCTTCGGCTGCCGGATATGTTCTGAACAGAAGTTCGGCGACTGCCATGCCCAGGACGCGGTCACCGAGGAATTCGAGCCGCTGATAGCTGCCGGTTCGCTTGGCCTCCTGGGGTGCCGCGCTCATGTGGGTCAGCGCATGCTCCAGAAGCCGCCTGTCGCGGAAGACATGCCCCAGCCTTGCCTCGAGATCAGCCAGATCGAGTTTGGGCCGTGCCGGCATCAAGGACTACCTGATTGCCTGAAACAACCGGCTCCAGCGCACGCTCACTGGCCAGCGCCAGATCTGCCAGGCGGCCTCGCCCTCCTCGATGGAGAAGAAGATGATCTCGGCACGGCCGACGAAATTCTCATACGGGACGGGGCCGACCGATTGCTCGTCGCGGCTGTCGGTCGAGTTGTCGCGGTTGTCGCCCATCATGAAGAAATGTCCGGCAGGCACTGTATAGACCCGCGTGTTGTCCCAATAGCCGCGGTCTCCGTCACGTTCGATGATGACGTGGGACACGCCGCCGGGCAATGTCTCGCGATACTGCGCAACCTTCTGTGTTCGCCCCCAGGCGTCGGTCGTCTCGTAATCGGCGATGCGCTGGCGGTCGACAGCCTTGTTGTTGATGTGCAGCACCCCGTCGATGACCTGAATACGGTCTCCGGGCAAGCCGATCACGCGCTTGATGTAGTCGGTGGCGTTGTCCTTCGGCAGCTTGAACACGGCAATGTCGCCGCGC
>JANMHN010000376.1:0-2130 GCA_031375185.1 Allobosea sp.
TTGCCAGCATGGGAAAGGCAGGAAAAGGCCGCGCATCCCAGGCCCACAGCGCCATGTCATCCGGAGCAAGCATGCGCAGGGTGCCGCCTGCGTTGAGCGGATTTGCCAGAGGGCTGAAGCGCGGGGAAGCGGGATCGAACACGCCGATCTGGGCTTCCATCGCCCTGAGCAGCATCAGATCGTCACGCTGCCCGTTTGAGAACGGCGGCAGCGCATTTTCCGATGATTTGGGATCGGGGAAGACGTTGGGGCTGTTCGCGCCCTTGTCCACGGCGGGGCACCCGGTTTCCGTAAGCCAGACGGGCTTTGATCCCGGCATCCAGGCCGTTGCCACGCCACGTTCAGCTCCGCCCACGCGCTCGATATGCGGATTTCGCCACCAGTTGGCGATATCCTTGGCGCGGTAGATCCAGGGCTTGCTGGCCAGACCGTCGCTGATCGGCAGCCGCGTCTGCGCGGCGCGTCCCGCCGCATCGGCATAGTACCAGTCGAAGGCTTCGCCGCTGGTCTGACGCGACGCCAGATAATCAGGATCAGTGCCGGACCGTGCGATCTGCGCATCCAGATGGTCCGTCCCGTCGCGCCAGTCCGAAATCGGCGGATACCAGTCGATGCCCACGGCGCTAATGGCCGGATGTGCCCAGAGCGGATCGAGCGGAAACCGCACCTCCTGCCCGCCGTCCAGCACATGCGCGCCGTACTCGGTCCAGTCAGCGGCATAGGTGATGCGGGTTTGCGCGCCCAGCATGGCGCGCACGTCGGCGGCGATGCCCTGCAGTGCCGTCACGAACGGATAGACGCCCGAGGCTGAGCGCACACGTGTCAAGCCGATCATCTCGCTGCCGATGACGAAGCCATCGACACCGCCCGCCGCCTCGGCCAGCTTTGCATGATGCAGGATGTGCCGCCGGAAACTCCATTCGCTCGGCTTGGCGCAAACAACGCTGGTGCCATCCAGCGACAGATCGGATGGCATGACAGTGCCGACAAAGGCCGCGATGGCAGGCAGGGCCAGGGCTGTGCCATCCGGGCTGCCGGACTGGCCGGGCGCGGGACGGCAGGTGATGCGGCCCCGCCATGGGTAAACCGGCTGGGATGCGCCGCCATAGGGGTTCGGCAGCGTGTTCCCCGCCGCGATGTCCATCATCATGAAGGGATACAGCGTGACCTTCAGGCCGCGCCGTTTCAGTTCCGCGATCAGCGACAGAAGGCCCGCGTCGCTGGGGGTGCCACCGAAAGCCGGAATGCCGTCCACCAGGGAAACCAGCCTGGCGCTGGCCCGGTCAAGGCCCGCAACGGACCATGTGCCACCCTCCGTCACCTTGACGGCATTGTCCACACGCGGCGCGACCGAACAGGCACCGACATCGAGGCTGTCACCGAACCAGCTCGTGATGATCGATACGCCTGTCAGGTTTGGGCACAACGCCTGCAACTGGTCGAGCGAGGCGATCACATCGCTCGCCGCCTGCAACTGGTTGCGGTTTTCCGCTTGTGATGCCCCAGGCCCAAGCGTCCGGCTGACGGCACCGGTCTGATAGGCAAACTCGGCAGAACCGGGAATGAGATTGACGGCACGGACCTGTTCGCGGAGGCCCGGCAATGCGCGCACCACCTCGAACGAGAACTGCGGCACGCGGTTGCCATAATCTGCCAGCGCAAGCCGCTCGAACACCACATAGGCTGTGCCGCGATAGGCGGGCGCGTTGCCCGCGCCTTCCTTGGCGATGATCAGCGCGTCCGGCATCTGCTCGCCATCGCCCCGGTGGACACGCATGGTTACGCGGGTGAGATCCATCTCGCGGCCATCGGCCCAGACGCGGCGCACGAGGGTGACCGGTCCGTCACAGAGCGCGATCGCGACCTTCGCGAAATAGCTGAACGTCCGCTCCCTCTGCCTCGGCGCAAGGCCACCCTTGCCACCACCGGACGAGCGCGTGGTGGTTGTCATCACCTCCTCGAAGCGCGTCGCCCAGATCAGATGGCCGCCCACCCTTGCCCGGCCGTAGACGCGCGGGATGGCGACGCCCTCCGCAGCGGTCAGGCCCTCCATGTCGCCAAGGCGTGGCCCCTGGATGGTGCGCCCCCCGCCGCCAAGCAGGGCATTGTCGATCACGGAACCCGCGATCG
>JANMHN010000379.1:0-4605 GCA_031375185.1 Allobosea sp.
GGTCAAGGGTGGCAAGCCTCGCAACATCGTTGTACCGCGCTCTGCTGATCAGGCGGCGTTTGTCGGCGTCGAGCAGCCAGACGGCACATACCCGAAAGGCTCACTGGTCTGGCGTTCAGAAAACATCCCGAAACGTCCTGAAAAGGGCTCCGATAACATGCTCAAGATCATGTCGGATGCGCGCAAGGCCGCACTCGACATGAGACTGATCGACCCGGAGTATTCAGACCCTCCTGGTAGCAAGGTTGCGATTGCTGCCGATGAGATGGTGCGCATCTGGAAGGCCAAGGCAGCCGACCGAGGCACGCAGCTGGTGTTCATCGACCTGTCAACGCCGAAGGCGGCGCGCAGCAGTGAAGCGGACCGCATTCGTGATCTGGTGACCAAAGCCGAGAACGGTGATCGGGATGCACAGGAGAAAGTCGATGCGCTATCTCCGGACGAGCTGACCGCACTCGAAAGCAGGTTCTCGGTCTATGACGATCTGCGCAGCAAGCTGATCGCGCGCGGCGTGCCATCAGGCGAGATCGCGTTCATCCACGACGCAAACACCGAAACGCAGAAAGAAGAGCTGTTTGGCAAGGTGCGCTCCGGCAACACGCGGTTCCTGTTCGGGTCGACACCAAAGATGGGCGCTGGCACCAATGTTCAGAACCGGCTGGTGGCGCTGCATCACCTTGATGCACCGTGGCGACCGTCCGATCTTGAGCAGCGCGATGGGCGCGGCATCCGCCAGGGCAACGAACTCTATGCTGCGGATCCCGACGGTTTCGAGATCGAGATCAACCGATATGCGACTGAAGCGACACTGGATGCGCGCCAGTGGCAGACCATCGAGAGCAAAGCCCGGTTCATCGAGCAGATGCGCAAGGGCGTGGCCGGCATGCGCACGGTTGAAGACATCGGAGGAGAAGCCGCCAACAGCGCGGAAATGAAGGCCGCTGCGTCAGGTAATCCCCTGATCCTTGAGGAAATGGACCTTCGCTCCCGCATCCGAAAGCTGGAGAATGCACGGTCTCAGCATAACTCCGAGCAATTCCGCGTCAGGGATACCTTGCGCCTTTCCCGCGCCGATGTGGCCGCCCTGAACAAGCAGTGCCAGCCCAAAAGCGCGAAGCTGATATGGTCAGCAAGGCTGTCGCTGACGGGGTGACAGCGAAACTGAATGGTGAAACCCTTACCAAGCCGAGCGAGATCGGTGCCGCAGTCCTGTCGGCGGCACGCGCGCGCCTCAAAGGGCAGACCGGTCCGCTTGAAGGATTGATCGCCGGGCTTAGTGTCTCTTTGGACGGTACACCCGGATCCGTGTCGTTTGAATTGCTGCTGTCAGGGGAGCAGGACCACGGCGTCTTTATTCCAGATGTTGAAGCAGCGGACGCAACCGGCCTGGGCGTCCGAATCAACAATCAGGTGCGTGGCCTGATCAATGTCCCGGACATGACAGAAGCGCGCATTGGCGAGATTGAGCGTCAGATACCAAAGCTGGAATCGCAAATTGCCGAATGGGCAGATGCTGCAACCCTGCAAGAGGTGCGCGAACGTCATGGCTCCGTTCTCGACCATCTCCGTCCGAAAACACCAAAGCCAGCAGAGGCAGGTGAGCAATCTGCCAACACCAACACTCCTTCCGAAAGTCAGCGCAAGGCGCGTGTCGACGAGATGGACGCTGTCGTTGACGACGCAGGGCTCGACGAGCTGGCGGACATGGTGGCTGCGATCGTGCAGACCGTCGTCGGGCGAAACGCGGTGGGTGTCGCGACGCCCGCGACGATCTCTGCTGATTCTGTCACAGCCGATGAAGCCGCCAATTCTGGTGTGCGCCGCAACTGGCGGATCAGAGGCTTGTTTGAGACGGGCAAGCGCCGCGGCGGGGCGGGGCCCTTCCGGTCGCTGATTTCAGTGGCTTTGGAAGGCGGATCAATTCGGTCGATCTCCGAAACAGCCTTTCATGAAAGCTGGCACGCCCTCGACATGTTCGGGTTCCTCGACATGCGCGACCGCCGCATCCTGGCGCGCGAGACCGAGCGCATGGCGGCCCGCTTGCGCTCGCGTTTGCCGACACACGATCTTGCCAACATGCCCCCTGATGAGGTGCATGCCTATTCGTTCGGGTTCTACGCCAGTGACAAGTTGACCGGTGCCCTGGCCGGGCGCGGCCTATCGGTGCAGGTGCGCCAGATGTTCGAGCGGGCCATGCGGGTCATCGAGCGCATCCGGAACAGGTTGAACGGATTGGGATACCGCACGTCGCGCGATGTGTTCGATGATGCGATGGCTGGCCGCTTTGCAGTCGCCACGATGGATGATGGAGCTGGGGCTGTATCGCGAGGCGCGCGACCGTCGGTTGAGCCAAAGCCGCTGCGTCGTTTCGGCCTGCCAGCTGATGTACCGACATACTCAGTTTTCGCCAACGACAGGCCGTTGAAAGCGGACGTAGACTATGCTGCGGCCAAGGCTGGCGATGTGAACGCCGCCATTCGCATGATTGAGCGGCTGGTGACGCCGACGCTCCTCGCAAGCAGCCAATCCTTTGGCCGCGATGTCAGGTTCGTGCCAGTGCAGGCTCAGGAGGCATCTGGGCCGAACGCCATACCGAACGTCCTTGCTACGCTGCTGGCATCCGAGGCTGGAGCAAAGGTCGAACGTAGCATCACACAGGCCAACCGGGCGTTCCATACCGGTGCCAAAGCCGCCGAGCGAGTGGTCACGCGGGCGCTGTTTGATGGACCTGTCGTGCGAGGCGCGCGTTATGTACTCGTCGACGACGTGTCTGTCATGGGCTCGACGCTCGCTGACCTTGCAAGCCACATCCAAGCTGGTGGCGGTGAGGTCGTGGGATCGGTGCTCCTTGTCAACGCATCAAGAACGCGCGATATGATTGCGCCTACGGCAACAATTCGCGATGTCGAGAGGAGGTTCGGCGATGTCATCAGAAATGAAATTGGCATTGAACCTGCCGCCCTCACAGGGCCAGAAGCAGCCTATCTCCGCAACTTCCGAGATGCTGACGCCCTCCGAACTCGCCTTGCTGCGGCAAGAGATGAACGCACAGATCGACTTGGCCGAAAAGGCATTTCGAACACGTCGTCCGACGCGCGCACCAATCGCAGCGGAGTAGTCCGCAAGCCCTCTCTTGCCCGCGACGATGCAACGCCAGCACAGCGGGAGAGCCGCTTCAGGCAGGAATTGCGTGGCCGCGCGACGGACATCAAGCCAGCAATGCTGGCCGTGGTGCCGCTGAACTACTTCACCGAACTGAAGCGGCCCAACATGAAGGCCGTCGACGAGTACCTGATCGCAAAGCGTGGCATGGACGCCTATCGTGGGTTGAAGCACGACCAAGCCGATCAGGTTGCGCAACGCTGGATAGCATACACCCGGCTTGGAATGACCGAGGGCGGCAAGACCAAGAGCCGTGAACTCGCCGACATCATGCACGAGGCGACACTCACTGGCATTGATCCGTCTCGGGACGCTGCATCGTTCGGTGATGAGGGGCCACCGCCCGGACATGCCGCGCTGCGCAAGCGATTCCTTGACCTTGCTCCCAAGGGCCGGGCCCTGTTCCAGGAAGTCCGCGACGCCTATGCCGCGCAGGCCGAGGAACTTGACACCATCATCCTGCAGAACGTGCGCAAGGCCATGGAGATTGCGCGCAAGCAGGCAGAGAAAGCTTACTTCGAGGAACGGCGCCGGATCGAGCGCGACCCGACAATGAGCAAATTCGACAAAGAGGCTGCGTTGGAGGAGGCACGCAAGGAGCGTGCGCTGGCGGCGGTCAAGGGTGAATGGGCTTCCAAGGCGCGCATGACCAAGCTGCGGCAGGCCTTCGAATCCAGCCGCGTGCCGGCACCGTACTTCCCACTCGGGCGCTTCGGTCAATACTTCGTGTCCGTGAAGGACATCGACGGATCGGTGCTGTCGTTCTCACGCTTCGAGAAGTCGGCTGATCGGGACCGTGCCGCAGTCGAACTGCGCAAGGAGTTTTCCCGCACGCATCCGGAGGCAGCCGTTGAGGCGGGTGTGCTCGACAACGGTTCGGATGTGCGCCAGGCCATGGATCCGCATGTCATCGCACAGATCGAGACGCTGCTGGGTCAGGCAGGTGTCGATGATGCCGTGATGGACGCCATCTGGCAGCGATATCTGCAATCCATGCCGGACCTGTCAATGCGCAAACGCGCCATCCACCGCAAGGGCACCGCTGGCTATGAGCGCGATGCACTGCGCACGTTCGGCTCGCACATGTTCCACGCCGCGCACCAGATGGCGCGCCTGAAGTACGGCCTCGACCTGCAGGAGCATCTGAACGATGCTGCAGAGCAGGCGCGCCTCTCCGATGACCAGACGCGCGGGCAGATGCTCGTCAACGAACTGCGCCTGCGCCACAAGTGGGTGATGAACCCGACCGGCAGCCGTCTCGCGCAAAGTGTCACGTCGCTCATGTTCATCTGGTATCTGGCCGCGTCGCCAGCTGCTGCGCTGGTCAACCTGTCGCAGACTGTCATGCTGGGCATTCCGGTGCTTGGCGCGCGCCTGGGTGGTGTCGCCAAGGCATCGGCTGCAGTGCTCCGGGCGTCGAAGGACTTCATCGGTGGCGGTTTT
>JANMHN010000386.1:0-5990 GCA_031375185.1 Allobosea sp.
GCCGGCGGCTTTGCGTGTGTCGTTCGCGGTCATGGCGTTAACTCCGGGGCAGTTGGGGAACAGTTGCGGGGCTTGGCGGCGAACAGGCTGCGCGGCCCCCCCCCCCCCCGCGACCCTCTCACCACCTGTGAGGGCTCAACGTCTGCGTCGGCTTTTGGTTCCCGTGAGCGCCCGCCTCCTGCCGCAACAAAATGCCTTCGGCAGGCCATGCATCACGTGGCCTTCGGTGAGAGCACCACCAGTCCCCCATTGATGATCACCGGATCGGTATCGCGCACGCGCGCCAGCAATTCCTGAATGCTGACATCCGGTTCGGGCTTGCTGGCGAGGATAGCAGCCGCCGCCGTCTGCCCGAGTTTTGCCGCGCTGGTCAGCCCCTGGATGAAGGGCTCGCGGCTGAGCAGGAACGGCAGGCCAAGGCACCAGATGTTCGCGAGCGGATTGAGACGCCCCGAGAGCCGGTAGAGCTTGTCGATGCACACCGCCTTGTCGTCCGCCGTGTCGGCGTCGTATCTGCGGTTCGAGGTCAGCAGGAAGCGCAAGGTCGGGAACGGGATATCCCCGGTATCGGCAGCTGCCTGCCCGCGCGCGTCGTAGACGGCATCGAACAACACGTTCCGGCGATCGGTCGTGATTGTGACCGCGCCGTCTTCGGCGACATCGGTGCTGTAGCCGTCTCGGAGGCGCAGCACGTCGAACACGCCCGCGTCGTGCATGGCAAGCAGGCGCTGGATCGAGACCGGCGGTACGGCGGCATAGTTGTCGACAAAGACCTTCTTCAGCCCGCGGTCAAAGCGGCTGCGTTCCGTCTCAGTCAGAAGGGACAGGCAGGCGGCGAAAGCCTCGTGGCAGCGCAGGATGGTGTAGCGCCAGGGCACGGTTACCCGGGCCCGCGCATTGCCCATTGCTTCCGCCAGATTGTGCCGGGCCCATTCTAGTGGCTGCCAGGCATCGCGCTCGGCGAAGTAGGCTTGCTCGAATGTGTCGGGCGTCAGATGAGGAAGATCGATCCGCTGGGCATAGGCCGGGTCTTCAGCTGCCAGTAGCCGCGCGAAGCGGGCGAAAACAGTGTCAAGCACCCGGCCCTCCGGTGCGTATGCTGCAAGGGACTCCACCTCCTGCTGGGTGAAGCCGGTGAGCGGCGCCGTCGGCAGCGGGCAATAGAAGTCCGCCTCTGGCAGCCGCCCGCCTCGCGACATCATCGTGATGGTGAAAGGTTCCTCGCCCTCATCACGCGCATAACCATCATCCGTGAATTCACCCCGCTCGGCCGCAATCGACACCGCGATATCGATGGCCGACAGCGATGAACCGAGGATACCGAAGGACCGGCCCCTGTCACCGACGCGCATGAGATCAGGAAAAGGAAACGCGCTCGCACGCGGCACGGTGTGGCCTGTCGCGATGATGACCTTGTCATGCACCTCATCGGTTGGTGACCTGCCTTTCGGACGGCATCTGATGCGGACCCAATCACCGTCGGGCCAAATATCGACGACGGGACAGGAAATCCGGATGGCCAGGGTATGTCCGCGATCTGTTGCGACCTTGCCCAAGGCATCAAGCTGCGCCGCGTAATAGGCACCGATGGCGACGCGGGGATGGAAGGTCCGCGCAGTCATCGCATCGCGATCCACGCCGATTGCGGCCAGTTCGGCTTCACCCGTGCGCTTCAGGAACGCTTGCAGTGTCTCGGTGACGGGCGGGAGTTCGACGCTGGCGATGTTGGCGAGCAAGGCGACGGGTGTTGTAAGCGGATCATAGGGCGTACCGACGCCTGCGTGCTCGCCAGCCTCGTACACCGTGATCCGCAGCGGTTCGTCTGCTGCCAGAAGATGCTTGATCGCGTAGACCGCGCTCGGCCCGGAACCAACTATTCCGATGTTCATGACGAGGTTCCTGCAAGCGGCCACATAGATGAACCCGAACGCAAGCCAGCCAATCCACGAAAGCAATCCCCGATCATGCAAAACTCTGCACGCTGGCGTGAAGTTTGGCCCGGCCATCTGCCGCCGAGACGCCGGACAGGCTTGCAGACCGGGCGGCATGGGTGGTCAGGTAAAGGTCGTTGGCCAACATGAAGGCGAGGAAGTCCGTCTGGTTGATCTCCAGTCGTGTGGCTGCGCCAACGACGCCATCCATAAGTTCGGCATAGCGTGCGTGCAGAAGCTCCAGTTCAGCTGTGGTCTCGACCGTCCGGCACTCGGTGATCAGCTTCTGAAGCGCTTGCAGTCGCTGAACATCCGCGCGGCGCTGCATGGCATTCCGCCACCCGACAAAACCGGCAAAAATCGAGCCCAGCCCACTTGCGCCAAACAATCCGAGATAGATCCAGTCGCCGAACCGGTCGATGAACGTGCTCTCGTTCCCTTCCAGATAGGCCAGCGCGCCGGCATGGGTCGGGATCACCGACGCACGGTCGATGGGCGGCGGCTCGATCCGGCTGGCGGCCGGCACCGTCAGTGACAGGCGACGCTGCGATCCAAGGATGGCGCGGGCCACTTGGCTGACCACCTCCTCCGAAACCGCTGCCCGGGCCATCAACCGGGTCGTCACGCTCGCGATCTCAATTTCCTCATCCGGAAGCAGCGGGCTCGACCAAAGTGAACCAACCTTCGCCGCGACCGGGTCAATTCCAGAGGCCTGGCGCTGCAATTCATCGGGCCTCGGCATCGGGAGCAAAGCGAGATTGTCGCGCTGCGCTGGGGACAACGCTGAGACAAACGCGCGCATGAGTGCGGTCGGGTCAGACGCCGCAATGGCTACAGAGCCAATCTGGCCATTCTGCAAGGCGCGCGCTGCATCGCGAACGGACATGATCTCGACCTGGGCACTGGCTCCGCCAGCGATAGTGGCCATAACCAAGCGTCCCTGCTGTGTTGCGATGTCAGTCTCGGCGACCAGGGCCGTGGTGGCAGCACGAGGCTTGGCGGACACATCTGAGGAGGACAACGACAGCTGGTAAACACGCGTGCGATTCAGCACGACGACTGTTTCTGCTACGTCCAGCAAGGTTTCAGTGCTGGCGAAAGCAGCAACATCAATGCTGCCACTGCGAAACGCTGCACGCAAATCCGCGTCTCGCTGGAAGGTGCTCACCCGCGCGATGATGTTGTGGCGCTCGGGCCGGACATGCCCCGCGAAGGCTCGCAGAAAGGCGGTTTCATTGGATGTGTTCTCAACGATGCCGATAATCACGGTTCGCGGCGACGACAGCCAATAGCTGACAGCGATGACGACGCACAAAAGAGCCAGCGCGATCGGCAGCATAAGCGACAAAATCTGGCGGTGGTTAGACATTGGCGTTCCGTAACCGTCACACCGCAAGACACTGATCGGTGCCAACTGAGTGGAAGCTTCCGAGATTTGGACGAATTGGCAACGCAATCAGCACCAATCGGTTCCATCTGTTGTCCCGGAATTGGAAACAAGGAACTTTCGAACCACCGCAACGTTGTGGTTGGCGGTACCACTTGGCCGACTATCCGGCCTGCGCGGCGTGACGACAGACGAGGCTGGTCAAATGAATGCGCTATTCCTCATCGTTGGCAAAGAGCTTTGTTCCAGCCGAGTCGAGACGGTGCTCACTGACCTGAAATTTCAGAACTACATGTGCGTCGACGGGCCCGACGCGGCAGATTGGCTGATGCAAGATGGGTACAGCTGTGATGTCCTCATCGTGGATCGAGGATTGTTCGATAGTCGTGCAGCGGCAGAGGATTGGATTGCAAGCAACCCTCAGGCCATGCCAGTCTTGACGGACAGATGTCAGATATGGTCGCCCGGCTTTCAGGACCAGCTCTCGAGAACCGTCCGAAACTCCCGTGACGGATCGATTTCACGACAGACATATGAGGTGCATTGATGGCCCCGCGTCCTGCCTGGAAAGGGTACCTGAAACTCTCGCTGGTCAGCTGTGCCGTTGAATTGACCAACGCGACCGATCACAGCGAAAAAGTCTCGTTTCGCGTCATCAACCGGGCAACAGGAAACACCGTGAAGCGTCAATACATCGACAGCGTTACTGGAGATCTGGTCGCCGACGACGATGAAGTCAAAGGCTACGAGATCGACGATGACCAGTTCCTCCTTTTCGAGGAGTCGGAACTCGACGACGTTCAGATTGAATCGTCGCACACGCTGGCCATCGAAAGTTTCGTTGATCGCAGCACGGTACCGCAAATCTACTTCGACACTCCGTATTACCTGAGCCCTTCGGACGACGTGTCGCACGAAGCGTTCGGCGTGATCCGGGAAGCGATGGCACGGCAGAACAAGGCTGGCATCGCCCGCATCGTCCTGTACCGACGGGAACGTCCCGTGATGATCGAGCCCTATGACGCCGGTTTGCTGTTGACGACATTGCGGTACGACAAGACCGTCCGCCAGCCGACATCCGTGTTTGCGGACATCAAAGATGTTGTCGCCGACCCTGAGCTGATCGAACTCGCGACGCACATCATCGATAAAAAGCAGGCGGAGTTTGATCCCACGGGGTTCGAGGACCGTTATGACTCCGCCTTGTTGGCCTTGATTGCGGCCAAACAGAAAGGAAAAAAGCCGCCTGTGACGCGGGCCGCCGAGCGTCCTGCGAATGTTGTCAATCTGTTCGATGCCTTGAAGAAGAGTCTCGCCGGTGATGTTGAAGCCAAACCGACCAAGGCGACTGCCAAAGCGCCAGGACGCCCATCGACGCCGTCCAAGAAGACGGGCTGAGACAGGCAGGTGAGCGGACATCATGTCGAAGCTTGACCCGTACCTCAGCAAGCGGAATTTCAAACGCACTCCTGAGCCGGTTGGCATGCCAGCGGATGACAATGCAATCCATGCCGATGCGGGCGGGATCTTCGTCATCCACAAACACGCTGCACGACGTTTGCACTATGATCTTCGTCTGGAGCATGGTGGCGTGCTGTTGTCATGGGCCGTGACGCGCGGCCCCAGCCTTGATCCTGAAGAGAAACGGCTTGCGGTGCAGGTGGAGGATCATCCACTCGACTACGCGACGTTCGAGGGCAATATCCCCAAAGGTGGCTATGGCGCCGGTACTGCCATCGTCTGGGACCAAGGCACCTGGCTTCCAGAAGGTGATGCGGAATTTGGCCTCGAGAAGGGGCATCTATCCTTTGGATTGAAGGGAGAGAAGCTGGGTGGCCAGTGGCATCTCGTTCGGCTGAAGCCGCGCATCGGCGAAAAACGGATGAACTGGTTGCTGATGAAGGTGAATGACCGTTTCGCCCGGTCCGACCTCGACGTGCTCGAGGCCGAACCCTACTCCGTTCAATCAGGATTGCACATTGAGGAAGTGGCGCGAGGCGTCCCGCCCACATCGGCGGCAGCCACCACCACTAAGACGACCCGCAACCCGCCACAACCGGCACATCCTATGAAAGCTGCAGCCGTAGATCAAATCAAGGGGTCTGAACCACTGCCTGCCTTTGTCTCCCCTTGCTTGGCGACCCTGCAGACAAAACCGCCTGCCGGCGAGCGCTGGCTGCATGAGGTCAAGTTTGACGGTTACAGGCTACAAGCACGCGTCGATCATGGAGTGGTAAGGTTGTCGACCCGCACGGGATTGGATTGGACGCCGCGCTTTGGCCCCGCCATCGCTTCCGCTTGCGCTATGCTCCCATGCCGCACCGCGCTCATGGACGGTGAAGCGGTCGTTCTTGGCGATGATGGGATCGCATCGTTTTCCGCGTTGCAAAATGCCCTATCCGAGAACCATACCGATGCAATTGTCTATTACGCCTTCGATCTGTTGCATCTGGATGGCGTAGACCTCACACCTCGTCCTCTGACGGAGCGCAAAGACGCATTGTCGGCGCTGTTTGCCGAGGTGCCGAATGACGGGGTGTTGCGCTTCAGCGAGCACTTCGAGGTTGCCGGCGAGACCATGCTCAAACACTCCTGCCGGATGGGGCTTGAGGGGGTGATCTCAAAACGCAGCGACCGGCCCTATCGCAGTGGTCGCGGCACGGATTGGCTCA
>JANMHN010000404.1:0-14969 GCA_031375185.1 Allobosea sp.
GTCCGGTAGACGTTGGACCATTCGGGATGATGGTCCATCTTTTCGGCCAGCAGAGCCACCCGTGTCATCCAGCCGAAAGCCTCGCTGAAGTCGGCGAAGACGAAACGCTTGGTGATCGCATCGCGCCCATCAGCCTCGGTCCAGCCAATCAGGGACGCGAGAGCCGATGACCGCGCTTCTGCGCTCAATCTGGTTGCCATGACAGACTCCTTTGCGCGGTCACCTGACCTGTTCCTTCGGATCGTTCACGCCGTCTTCCATGGGAAAGGCCGCCTCGACGATGTAGGGTCCGCCGCCTGTGGAGGCCCGCGACGAATACAGCACGAAACGTCTCGCAGTAAAACTCATCGGCCTGACGATGGCCCTCATCGACAGGTAATCAGCCATGGCCAGCACCGATGCGCCCTTGATGCGGGCCAGGGTGACATGGGGCACGAACTTGCGTGGCTCCGGCGGCAGGCCGATGCGCCGCATCAGGCGTTCGTGTTCGGCCTGAAGCTCTGACAGCCCGTTGCCAGGTACGGCCCGCGCATGGACAGAATGCGGCTTGTCGCCACCGAAGCTGTCGATCCGGTCAAGCGTGACCGTGACAGGCTGATGCCGGATCTCGGCCAGACCTTCATATGCGTCACGGGCGGTGTGACGGTCTACATCGCCCAGAAACCGAAGCGTGACATGATAGTCGGACGGCTCGACCCAGCGGGCACCCGACAATCCGCCACGGTGCATCGACAATTGGAGCGCGATGTCAGGCGGGACTTCCAGACCGGTGAACAGACGAGGCATGATTCGGTCATGTTTGCCCAATCATGCGACATTTGCGAGATGGAACTCGTGTTTCATGCCATCAAGGACACGGATTGCCGCGAAGCTGGTGGATCGCGGCAAGATCGGCTTCCAGTTCCGGTGTGATCTTGCAGGCCGTTGAGCCTTCCACGCAGGTCTTGAGCTGCGCCATCGACGTGGCGCCGATGATGTTCGACGTGGTGAACGGGCGGCTGGTGACGAAGGCGACAGCCATGGCGGCGGGATCAACGCCGTGCTTTCCGGCAACCGCCAGATAATCTGCAATTGCAGCCTCCGATCCTGGCGTCTGATAACGCTGGCCGCGGTCGAACAATGTCGTGCGTGCGCCGGCTGGTTTTGCGCCATTCAGATATTTGCCGGTCAGGAAGCCCTGGCCAAGCGGCGAATAGGCCATCAGGCCCACCTGCTCACGCACGAAGATTTCCGCCATCGCGACGTCGTAGGTGCGGTTGAGCAGGTTGTAGGCGTTCTGCACGGACTGCACGCGGGGCAGGCCCTTCGCTTCCGAGGCAAACAGGAACCGCATGGTGCCCCATGCGCTTTCGTTGGACAGACCGATATGGCGCACCTTGCCAGCCTTCACGAAACCCTGCAGCACATCGAGCTGGTCCTCGATGGTGGTCTCGTCGGCGGCTGGCGTGAAGGCGGCGGCATTGAAGCGCACCGGGTTCGATCCCCATGGCATCGGACGTTCGGGCCAATGCAACTGGTAAAGGTCAATGTAGTCGGTCTGAAGCCTCTTCAGTGAACCTTCGAGCGCATGGGTCATCTGCGCCTTGTTGAGACGGCCGGGCTCGGGCGGGTCACGAAACCACGTCATGTCCGAGCGGCCGATGGTCTTGGTGGCCAGAATCACCTTGTCGCGGTTCCCCCTGGCCTTGAACCATGTGCCGATCACCCGCTCGGTCGACCCTTGCGTGTCGGGTTTCGGGGGAATGGAATACAGCTCAGCCGTGTCGAAGAAATTGATGCCCTGGTCCAGCGCGTAGTCCATCTGCTGATGTCCCTCGCTTTCTGTGTTCTGCTGGCCCCAGGTCATGGTGCCAAGGCAGATTTCGGACACCTTCAGATCGGTGCGGCCAAGCGGGCGGTAGTGCATGGAAGAACTCCGGAATATCGGGACAAGAAGGTTGGACGCGATGGCGGTGTGATCAGCTTTTGGGCTTGATCGTGTCAAGAAACGTCTCGACAGTCGGCGCGATGCGTCCGGCGATGATTTTGATGCCCTGCGCTGTCGGGTGAATGCCGTCGCTCTGGTTGAGCAAACGGTCCCCGGCAACACCACCGAGAAAAAACGGATACAGGATCAGACCATGCTTCGCCGCGAGATCGCCGAAGATGCGGTCAAACCGGCCGGCATAGTCCGATCCCAGATTGGGCGGGGCACGCATGCCTGCGAGCATCACCGGTATTCCGCGTGCTTTCAGACGAAGGATGATGGCTTCCAGCGCCGTGCGTGTCTGGGCCGGATCAAGTCCCCGCAAGGCATCATTGGCGCCAAGCTCGACGATCACGCCGTCAACGCTGTCACCGATCGACCAGTCGAGGCGGTCAAGGCCGGCTTGCGCCGTGTCTCCGGAGACGCCGGCGTTCTCGATCACGATCTTGCGACCACGCGCCTCAAGCGCATTCTGAAGCTGGACGGGAAAGGCAGCGGATGCCGGCAAGCCATATCCGGCAGTCAGGCTGTCACCGAATGCGACGATCCTCAACGGCTTGTCTGCTGCATCAAGGGGTACATGCGACGACAGAACAAATAACAGGGCAGCCACTACCGAAATCACATTCCTGATGCCATCTAATGTCATGGAACTTGCATAGCCTTTCGCGTGCGAGAACCATCTGTTCACCCAGCTGATGGTACATTTTACCCAGCGCATTGCCTGAAAGACCGTTCTGAAAGCCATGGCTGCCCTGATCGAATTGCGCAATGTCGAACTCAGTCTGGGCCGCGAGGCGGCGCGGGTCCATATCCTGAAAGGCATCTCTCTGGCGATCGAAGCCGGCGAGGCCGTCGGGCTCGTCGGACCTTCCGGTTCCGGCAAATCAAGCCTGCTGATGGTCATGGCCGGGCTTGAGCGGGCTGACAAGGGCTCCGTGATGATCGAGGGCACTGATCTGTCGACGATGGGTGAAGATGCGCTGGCCATTTTTCGCGGCAGGCGCATCGGCATCGTGTTCCAGTCCTTCCATCTTGTTCCCACCATGACGGCGCGCGAGAATGTCGCCTTGCCGCTGGAACTGGCCGGGCGCGCCGATGCTTTCGAGCAGGCCGAGCGCGAATTGCGCTCTGTGGGGCTTGGCGACCGCATGCATCACTATCCTGCCCAGCTTTCGGGCGGCGAGCAGCAACGCGTGGCCATCGCCCGTGCCATTGCGCCTGATCCGGCGATCCTTGTGGCCGACGAACCCACCGGCAATCTCGACGAGGCGAATGGCACGGCCATTGTAGACCTGCTGTTCGCCTTGAAGCGCGAGCGCGGTGCCACGCTGGTGCTGGTCACACACGACAATGCGCTCGCCGCAAGATGTGACCGGACGATCAGGTTGCGCTCGGGCAGGATTTCGCATCTTGGTCTTGTTGCTGAAACGGTGGCCTGACGGATGCACGGTGGTTTGAATGCGCATGTCAGGCCGCAAGGCCTGACGGCACTGGCAAGGCTGGCCCTCAAGCTGGCCTGGCGCGACCTGAGGGGCGGCCTGCGCGGCTTTGGCGTGTTTATCGCCTGTCTGGCGCTGGGTGTCGCCGCCATCGCAGCCGTGACGTCGGTGGCCAGGGGTGTCGGCGAAGGCCTGAGCCGCGAAGGCAAGCGCATTCTGGGAGGTGATGCCGCCTTCTCGCTCATCCACCGGGAAGCGACGGTTCCCGAACGCAGCTATCTCGCCTCCAAAGGCGATGTTTCCGTGATGGCGACCATGCGTGCCATGGTCAACGCTGGCGACAAGGGCTCGGCGCTGGTCGAGGTGAAGGCTGTCGATGCCAGGTATCCGACCGTGGGAGAGGTGCGCAGCGAACCGGTCTTGCCGCTGCCTGAACTTCTCGCCGTGCGCGACGGAGCTTTTGGAGCGCTTGTCGACCCGCTTATCCTGGGCAGGCTCGATCTCAAGGTGGGCGAGACGGTCCGTGTTGGCGAAACCCTTTTCGTGATCACCGGAACGGTTCTGTCGGAGCCGGACAAGGTTGCCGCAGGCGTCGGCCTCGGGCCCAGGCTTCTGATGAGCGAGACCGCTCTGCGTGCGACGGGTCTGGTCCAGCCCGGCAGCCTGATCCGCTGGACCTACAGGCTGAACATGGCTGGCAGCGCGGGTCCGTCCGAGGCGGTGGATGGCGCCGGTCTTGCCGCGCTCGAAGCTGACGCAAAGCGCGTCATGCCTGAAGCCGGCTGGGAGGTGCGCACGCGCGCCAATGCCGATCCGCGTTTCTCGCGCAACATCGACCGGTTCAGCCAGTTCCTGACGCTGGTGGGTCTGACCGCATTGCTTGTCGGCGGTGTCGGGGTCGCGAACGCCGTTCGGCGCTTCGTCGACACCAAGCGCATGGATTTCGCCACGCTCAAGGCGCTCGGGGCCCCCGGTTCGCAGGTCGTGGCCATCCATCTCGTCGAGGTCATGCTGGTTGCCCTGATCGGTATCACGATTGGTGTGGTGGCAGGCGCGAGCCTGCCTTATGTGCTGGCGGGGGCGCTGTCCGATGTGCTGCCATTGCCCCTTTCGCCAACGATTGCCTGGAGTGAACTCGGCATCGCGGCGCTTTACGGCCTGATCACGGCTCTGGTGTTTGCCCTTTTGCCGCTCGGTCAGGCCCATGACACGCCGGTGTCAGCCTTGTTCCGCGATGTGGTCGATGCCGACAACCGCCGTCCGCGCCGGGTCTATCTCATCGCCTTCGGGCTTGCGCTTGCCGTGATGGTCGGCATCACGATCCTGTTCGCCTATGATGCGCGCATCGCTGCGATCTATATCGGCGTGATTGCGGCGGCCTTCGTCATGCTCAGGGGTGTGGGCAATGGCATCATGAGGGCCGCCGCCGCCATGCCGCGCAGCACGCTGCCATCCTTGCGCATGGCTGTCGCCAACATGCACAGGCCCGGTGCGCTGACGCCTGCGCTTGTCCTGTCACTGGGGCTCGGGGTCGCGCTGCTGTCGGCGCTGTCGTTCATCGATGCGAGCCTGACGCGGGCACTGACACAGAACCTGCCCGAACGGGCACCAAGTTTCTTCTTCCTCGACATTCCGAGCGCGCGCACGGCAGAGTTCGACCGGTTCGCGGAACAGCAGTCTCCCGGCTCAAGCATCGAGCGGGTTCCGCTGATGCGCGGACGCGTCGTGTTACTCAACGGGGTTCCCGCCGAGCAGATCAAGGTGGCTGACCGGTTCAGCTGGGTTCTGGAGGGGGATCGCGGCATCACTTATGCCGCAGACCTTCCGAGGGATTCCAAGCTGGTGTCAGGCGAATGGTGGCCGCAGGATTATCGCGGCCAGGCCCTGGTGTCGTTTGATCATGATCTGGCCAGCGGGCTGGGCCTGAAAGTCGGCGATGAGATTGTCGTCAATGTGCTCGGGCGCAACATCACGGCCAAGATCGCCAACACGCGGAAGGTCGAATGGCGCAATCTTGGCATCAACTTCGTCATGCTGTTCTCACCCAACTCGTTCGCGGGCGCGCCACACACGCATCTGGCGACGCTGACGCTTCCCTCCTCCGCCAAGGTGCAGGATGCCGCGCAGGCGACCCGGCAGGACGCGCAGATGCTGCGCGCACTCGGGCGTGATTTTCCGTCCGTCACGGCGGTCAGGGTCAAGGATGCGCTCGATGCCGCTAACGAGCTTGTCGGCAGGCTGACATTCGCCATCCGTGCCGCCAGTGGCATCGCCGTTGCGGCCAGCCTTCTGGTCCTCGCCGGCGCCCTTGCTGCAGGGCAGCGTGCGCGCCTGTACGACGCGATGATCCTCAAGACATTGGGGGCGACACGCTCACGCATCCTGAGCGCCTATGGACTTGAATATGCCCTGACGGGTCTGGTGGCGGCGATCTTCGGTCTGCTGGCCGGTGCAGCCGCAGGTTGGGCCGTAACAACACAGGCCATGAACATCGAGTTTGCCTTTGCTCCGGCTGCCGCAATACTTCTGGCGGTTGCGACAGTTTCAATTGCAGTGATCTTCGGACTTGCCGGGACGCTGCGAATTCTATCAAAGAAACCGGCAAGCTATCTGCGATCACTTTGACAGGCAGGAGCCTGTTATTACAGCGCATCGATGTGATTTAGGCCGCCTGAGAAGAACGTCATGCTTCAGTTCTCAAGGCTGCGAAAAGCGCGACCAGACGACCACTTGAAAAAATCCGCGATTTCCCCATATTGAGGGTATGTCGGCTTGCGACGCAGCGGGAACACGGACAATCCCGCGATACGGCATGTCCACTGGATTTCCCAAGGGAGTTGGAGCTTTCCATGAGCAATTTCGATCCTAACGCTTCCGCCTGGGGCACACCTTATGCCCAGCAGCGCAGCGCCGCCGAGGTCGATCAGGGCCTTCGGTCCTTCATGCTCGGCGTTTACAACCACATGATCATCGGTCTGGCCATTTCCGGTCTTGTCGCGATGGGCACCAACATGCTCGCCACCGCGACCAATGCCGCAGGCCGCACCGTGCTGACCCCCATCGGGCAGATGCTGTATGTCAGCCCGCTCAAGTGGGTAGTGATGCTGGCACCGCTGGCGTTCATCCTGCTGTTCTCGTTCCGAGCTGACAAGATGTCGGCCTCCAGCGCCCGCGCCATGTTCTATGCTTTCGCGGCCGTGATGGGCATTTCTCTCTCGACGATCCTGGTGGTTTTCACCAAGGGTTCCATCGTGCAGATGTTCTTCGTCACCGCAGCGGCTTTCGGCGGCCTCAGCCTGTTCGGCTACACCACCAAGAAGTCTCTGTCGGGTATGGGCTCGTTCCTGATCATGGGTCTGATCGGCCTTGTGATCGCCTCGGTCGTGAACCTGTTCATGCAGTCGAGCGCCCTGCAGTTCGCCATCTCTGCCATCGGCGTGCTGGTGTTTGCAGGTCTCACCGCCTGGGACACGCAGCGCCTGAAGGAAATGTATTTGTATGGTGAAGGCACGGCTGAAGATGTGGCCAAGCTCTCGATCAACGGTGCGCTGTCGCTCTACCTGAACTTCATCAACATGTTCCAGATGTTGCTGAATCTGTTCGGCAACCGCGAGTGAACCTTTCAGCCCTGGCTGATGACAAGGACCCCGGTGCGCAAGCGCCGGGGTTTTTGATTCCGGCTCAGCGCACCAGTTTCAGCGGCTTGTCGAGCACGTGCAGTACGCGCGCCAGTTCCGGTCCGCGCTTGAGAACCAGCCCGCCGGTCGTCGTCACGCTGTAGGCCCCTTGCTTGCGGGCCAGCGACGGGTTCTTGACGATTCGGTAGAGCGGCATCTCCGAGGTCCGGCGAAAGACCGAGAAAACCGCCATGTCATCCAGGAAGTCGATGGCATAATCCCGCCATTCGCCTTCGGCGACCTTCCGCCCATACAGGTTGAGGATGGCTCTCAGTTCAAGGCGGTCGAAACTCACCCTGGCAGCCTGCGCGGTTCGAAGCGGAATGACCGCTGCCTTCTCATCCGCATCGGAAAGATTCATCTCTGCCAAGTGCTCAGCCAAGTGCGGTTCTCTCCACCCACGATCACATGCGCTCAGGCTGTTCCAGACACCTGTTTGCGCATGGGCGAAACAGGACGGATGTCATGATGACCTCGCGGCCCCGTCCTGGCAAGCTCCCATCACGGCTTTGAGCGTCTGTTGAAAATGCCCTATTTTGGCCCGGTTCGCGCCAAGCCATGAACATGTTGGAAGCGATAATGATCGATGTTGCCCCGGCGATCCGGTCTGATTGCGATCTGGACACGTCAGCCCCCCAGCCCCCCAGGGCGTGAATGGGCCGGATCTCAAACGTCGGGGTTCCTTGGCCGGTCATGGATGTCATCATCCTGACCGGCCTTTCTTTTTGTGAGCAGGATCTTTTTCGTGCGCAAGATCTTTTCCTGAGCAAGACTTCGCCTGATGAACGCGGATGTTCGATGCGCCCAGGATGCTCAACGTGCCATGCCGTGATAGGCGCGGTTCGGGCGCATGTCCGTCGCTGAGGCCAGCCGGTTGGACATGTTGTAGAAGGCCGCAACCGCTCCGATGTCCCAGATGTCGCGCTCGCTGAACCCTGCGCTCCGCAGGTCCTGCCGGTCTTCTTCGACGATCAGTTGCGGCGCGAGGGTGATCTTGTCGGCAAATTCCAGCATGGCCGTGTGCCGGATGGACAACCCGGCGCTTCTCCAGTTCATGACGAGGATCTCGCCCAGCAGCGGATCACCCGACAATTGCCTGACGGCGGCACCGTGCGCGGTGAGGCAGTAGTAACAGCGGTTAGCTGACGACACGACGACCGCGATCATCTCGCGCTCGAGCTTGGAGAGGCCGGAAGGACCAAGCATCAGGTCATTGTAGAAGGCGACAAAAGCGGTCAGCTTCGCATCGTCATGAGAATAGGCTTCGAGAACGTTCGGCACAAAGCCGATCTTTTCACTGCATTTCGCGAAATAGGCTTCCATGGGATCGGACAGCGTTGTGCGGGTCAAGCTGAGGGCCATGACCTCATCACGCGCGTCCTGCTTGTGCGGCATCTCGCCTGTCGCTGGCTTGTCACGTTTGATTGTCATCGTCCCGTCCAGGTTGCGGAGTGCGTGAAACAGGGTCTTCACGGTGCATGATGCGACGAAAGTTGCATGACAGCGCCTCATATGCCATCGCTCCATAACAAGAAACGCAGGCCTTCAACAGGCTGAAGCGGGGTTGCCATGATCAAGAAGACGCCTGGAAAGCCCCATGACAGAGCAGGCGAAGGGGCGGCTGAGGGCGCTTCCGATCCCGCGATGTTCACAAGCCTTCTGTTCGGGCGTGTGGCTGCGGAAGATCTTGGTGCTTATGACGGCGCAGACCTGTCCCGCTTTGCCGAAGGCGCGCTGGCGGCGCTCTCGCAGGCGCGGCTGCCGGGCACTGTCCATGTCAGACTGCGTGATGGCGCCACCGAGAACGCAGGGGTGCGCCGCGATCTGACGATCATCGAGGTCGTCAACGACAACATGCCCTTCCTGCTCGACTCAACCCTTGCCGAACTGGGCGAACAGGGCATCGAGACCAACCTTGTCGCCCATCCGATCCTTGCCGTCGCGCGCGATGCCAAGGGCCTGCTGACGCGGATGGCCGGAAATGCCTCCGCGCGTGCGCCTGAAGGAACCTTGCGCGAGAGCCTGATCCACATCCACATCGACTGGCTGCCTGACCCTTCGGCGCGCGAGCGGCTGAAAGCCGGGCTCGAGAAGGTCTATCACGATGTGCGGGTGGCTGTTGATGACTGGTCCGCCATGCGGACACGTCTTGGCACAGCCATGCAGTCCTATCGCAACAACCCTCCGCCCTTGCCCGAGGAGGAAATGGCGGAGGCGATGCGGTTTCTGGACTGGATCAGCACGGATAATTTCACGTTCCTGGGGATGCGCGACTACCGCTTTTCAGCCAGTGCTTCTGCAGCCGACCAGGTGGGCGGAACCGGGCTCGGCATCCTGCGCGATCCTGCCGTCATGGTGCTCAGACGTGGCCGCGAGCTTGTTGCGAGCACGCCCGAAATAAGGGCCTTCCTGAACAAGCCGCAGGCCCTCATCATCACCAAGGCCAACGTCAAGAGCCGCGTCCACAGGCGGGTCCATCTCGACTATGTCGGCGTCAAGCTGTTCACCGCCGACGGCAGGCTGGATGGCGAATTGCGCATTGTCGGGCTTTTGACCTCCAGCGCCTACACGGGCACAGCCGAGAGCGTGCCCTATCTCCGCCTCAAGGTCGGCCAGGTGGCGAAAATGGCGGGCTTCGACCAAGCCAGCTATTCGGGCCGCTCGCTGATGAACGTGCTCGATTCGTATCCGCGTGACGAACTGTTCCAGATCAACGTGGAGACGCTGCACCGGTTTGCGCTCGACATCCTTCAGCTCACGGAGCGCCCGCGCATCCGCGCCCTGGCACGGATCGACGAGTTCGACCGCTTCGTTTCGGTTCTCGTCTACATTCCGAAAGACCGTTACGACACGTCGGTCCGGCGCAGGGTCGGCGAGTTTCTGGCCCGCATCTTTCTGGGGCGCGTGTCGGCGGCCTATCCGAGCTATCCGGAAGGACCGTTGTCGCGGACACATTTCATCATCGGGCGCGATGAGGGGGAAACCCCGCGCGTCGAGCGCGCGATCCTGGAAGCAGGCATCACAGCCATTGTCCGCACCTGGGCCGACGGATTGAAGGATGCGCTGGATGCGGCAAAAGGCAGTGCAAAGGCGAGACTTTCGAGCGAGCGCTACGCCGAAGCCTTCGGGGCTGCCTATCGGGAGAACTTTGCGGCTTCGGACGCCATCGAGGACATCGAGATCCTCGACACGCTGTCTGACGACAAGCAGCAGGCTGTTGATTTCTATCGGCGCGAGGGTGACCCAGGAGGCCGCGTCAACCTCAAGGTGTTCACACGGGCCAAGCCGATGCCGCTCTCGGAGCGTGTTCCGATGCTGGAAAACATGGGTTTCACCGTCGTCAACGAGCGCACCTACCGGATCGTGCCGGCAGGGGCACCTGAATCGGCCCGCGTCTGGCTTCATGACATGGCACTTGAGCGCTCGGCAGGCGGCGACATCGACATCGCAGCCGCCGAACCGGCGATCGAGGCCGCGCTGATGGCGCAATTCAGGGGCGTGACCGAATCGGACCGCTTCGACGCGCTGGTTCTGGAAGCAGGGCTGGCCTGGCGGGAAGCTGCGCTGTTCAGGGCGCTCGCACGTTATCTGCAGCAGGCCGGCGTGCCCTATGGCCAGTCCTATCTCGCCGGGACGCTGGCACGGCACAAGGACATCACCGTGACGCTGTCCCGGATGTTCCGCAACAGGTTCGATCCAAGGCTTGATCCCGCGCATCGCGACGCAACCGCGCTTGAACTTGCCGGCACGCTCGACGAGCAGTTGGCCCATGTCACCAGTCTTGACGATGATCGCATCCTGCGGAGGTTTGCCAACCTGATCACATCGGCCATCCGCACCAACTTTTTCCAGATCGGTCCCGATGGCCATCCGCGGCCCGTCATCTCCTTCAAGCTGGACAGCGCCAAGGTCGATGGCTTGCCCGCGCCGCGTCCGCTCTATGAGATCTTCGTCTATTCACCGCGTGTCGAGGGCGTGCATCTGCGCTTCGGCAAGGTTGCGCGCGGCGGCTTGCGCTGGTCGGACCGGCCACAGGATTTCCGTACAGAGGTGCTGGGTCTGGTCAAGGCGCAGCAGGTCAAGAATGCCGTGATCGTGCCGGTGGGCGCCAAGGGCGGCTTCGTGCCCAAGCTGCTGCCGCCTGCATCGGACCGCGCAGCCTGGTTCACCGAGGGAACCGAAAGTTATCGCATCTTCGTGCGCACGTTGCTGGAGTTGACCGACAACCTGGATGGCGAGCGGATCGTGCCGCCGGCCAACACCGTGCGCCATGACGGAGACGACCCTTATCTGGTCGTCGCGGCGGACAAGGGCACGGCAACGTTCTCCGATACGGCCAACGCGCTGTCTGAAGAAAAAGGCCACTGGCTCGGTGACGCGTTCGCGTCGGGAGGCAGCCAGGGCTACGACCACAAGAAGATGGGCATCACCGCGCGTGGTGCCTGGGAAGCGGTCAAGCGCCACTTCCGTGAGATCGACCACGATATACAGGTGACGCCTTTCTCGGTGGCCGGTGTGGGCGACATGTCGGGCGATGTGTTCGGCAATGGCATGCTCCTGTCGCCCGCCATCTCGCTCGTGGCCGCGTTCGATCACCGCGACATTTTCCTTGATCCTTCACCCGATATCGCGGCATCGCTGAAGGAGCGCACGCGGCTGTTCGCCTTGCCGCGATCCAGTTGGCAGGACTATGACAAGACCCTGATCTCGGCTGGCGGCGGTGTTTTTTCCAGGTCCGCCAAGTCCATTCCGTTGTCGGGGGCCGTCCGGGCCTTGCTGGATATCGACAAGGCCGTGGCGCCGCCGCAGGAGGTGATGAACGCCATCCTGAAGGCGCGCGTCGATCTGATGTGGTTCGGAGGCATCGGCACCTACATCCGCGCGTCCACCGAGACCGATGCCGAGGTCGGCGACCGCGCTAATGATGCCATTCGCATCACCGGAGCGGATATCCGCGCAAAGGTCATTGGCGAGGGAGCCAATCTGGGGGCGACCCAGAGGGGCCGCATCGAGGCTGCGCGGGCCGGGGTGCGCCTCAACACCGATGCGATCGACAACTCCGCAGGGGTCAACACCTCCGATGTGGAGGTGAACATCAAGATTGCGCTGGCCAGGCCTGAGAAAGACGGTCGTCTTGACCAGGCAGCACGCAACCTCTTTCTGGCTGACATGACCGATGAGGTCGGCCAGCTCGTGCTGCGCAACAACTACCTGCAATCCCTGGCCCTGTCGCTGGCCGAGCGGCGCGGGACGGCTGAACTGGCGCTGGCGCGCACGCAGATGCGCCGTCTCGAAAAAGAAGGCAGGCTGGATCGCGCCGTCGAGTTTCTGCCCACGGATGCTGTGATCGGCGCGCGCGAGCAGCGCGGCGAAGGCATGCCGAGGCCCGAACTTGCCGTTCTGCTCGCTTATGCCAAGCTCTCGCTCCATGACGATCTCCTGACGAGCGGACTGCCTGACGAGCCTTATCTCGCCACCGAACTGACGCGCTACTTTCCCATGGCGATGCGGCAGCAGTTTCCGGATGCCATCGAAAGCCACCGTCTGCGCCGTGAAATCATCTCGACGCAATTGGCCAATGCCGTGATCAACCGCTGTGGCGCCGGCGTGATCGCACGGCTTGCCGATGAAACCGGCGCTGATGCCGCAGCCATCGCAAGGGCGTATATCCTGACCCGCGATGCCTTCGGCCTGCTCGACCTCAACCTTGCCATCGACAAGCTCGACGCCAAACTGTCCGGCGCGATACAGCTCGCCCTTTACAGCGCCGTGCAGGAAACCCTCGTGACACGCATGATCTGGTTCCTGCGCAACGCCGATGTTGCGGCTCCGCTGGACCAGCAGGTTGCCCGTTTCGGGGCTGGCATCACCGCCGTCTCCGCTGCAGGCGCAGGGCTGGTCACCGATCAGGCCCAGAGACAGGCACAGATCAAGGCATGGACCGACAGCGGGGTTCCATCCGATATCGCGGCCCGCATCGTGGATCTTCCGGCCCTGGAGTCGGCACCGGATGGCGTGATTATCGCCGAGTTGAGCCAGGCCATGGTGGGCGACGCTGTCAGCACGCTGTTCAGTGCCATCGACATGGTTGGTGTGGCCAGGCTGAGGCAAGCGGCCGTCAGCCTGAAAGCCACCGACAGGTTCGAGCGGCTCGCCATTGACCGTGCGGCCGAGCGGATCGACCTGTCGCTCCGGGTGATTGCCGTGGATGTCCTGAAGAACCACGGAAAGGGCCAGGATGGCGTCGAGCGGTGGCGCAAGGATCATGCGGGTGCCGTCGAACAGGTGCGCACGGTCCTTTCGGAATTGATCGACACGGGATTGAACGCTTCCAAGATGTCGGTGGCCGCCAGTCTGACGGATGACCTTGCCCATTCGGGTGCGAAACGGTAGGTCACGCTGCATTCAGATGGTCCATCTGAATGCAGCGTGACCGATCAGCATCGTTCAGGGCATGCCGTGACCGAAAAACCGGCACCCAGTTTTCGCAGCATGCTCCAGCTGCAACTGTTCCATCCCGTGTGCGATGTTGTATCAGCTGGGCCGATCAAGGAAGACGAGGACCGTGACGATGGAACCTGACAAGACAGAGACGGCTTCAGCGACCCGTGTCGATCCCAGACTGCTGGAACTTCTGGTATGTCCCGTCACCAAGACAACGCTCGAATATGACGCTGCCCGTCAGGAGCTGATCTCGCGTGCCGCGCATCTGGCCTATCCCATCCGTGACGGCATCCCGATCATGCTGCCGGAAGAAGCCCGCGTCATTGCATAGGACACCAGCGGATGAGGCTGGATAATATCATCAGCCTTGCCGCAACCACGTTCGGTCGTCAGATGATCACGACCTTGTTGTCGAGCTCATCGCTGTCATCGCTGCGTGGCGGGAAGTGCGGGGCCAGCACGCGAGCGGTCTGATGGACCGTGTCCGCCAGCCCTTGCGCCAGCTCGCCGCGATGGATGGCGGCGATCAGGTCTGACATCTGCGCGCGCCATGTGTCGTTGTCGAGCACGGCGCTGATACCCGTATCCGTGATGATCTCGGCATAGCGTTCGGCCAGCGCCACATAGATCAGCACGCCGGTGCGGTCACGGGTTGCTGTCAGACCGCGTGCGGCGAACTCGCGCAAGGCTGTCTCGTGCGCCTTGCGCCGCCTGAACAGGGGCAGGGCGAGCTTCAGCCTGACCGGTTGGCGCTGGAACAGCACGATGAGCACGGCAGCGACCAGAATCTGTGTCGCGAAAATGGTGCGTGTGCTGAACTGGGTGAATTCGATCAAGGGCCACGGCACGGCCAGCGCGATGATCAAGGCCACAACCATGGCCCAGCTGCGCCAGCTTCCCGCAATCCGGTCCACGACCACGACAATTTCCGCTGATGTCACCGCTTCGGCTTGCCTGACAGCGGCGGCAATGTCGTCACGTTCCGTGCTGCTCAACGTCATGATGCCTGCCTCCTTGTCATCTTCTTACCAGTCACCGGATGCACCTCCGCCTCCCGATGATCCGCCCCCGCCGGAAAAACCGCCCCCGCTTCCGCCACTTCCGCCAGACCAGCCTCCGCCTCCGGACCAGCCACCTGACGGGCCTCCCGGCAAGGTCACCCAGTTGCCATTGCGCATCCGGTGCGAACGTTGGCCGGGTCCGCCGCGTTGCCGGGATTGCAGAATGATGACCAGGATGACAAGCATGAAGAAGCCGATCAGAATGAACGGCACAATATCATCGTTTCCGTCGTCGCGAATCCGGGGCCGTCTCTGCCATTGTTCGGCATCGCCCTTGAGGATGTCGAGCATGGCATCGACGCCTGCCTCGATCCCTCCGGTATAATCCCCTGTGCGAAAACGCGGCGATATGGCTGTGGTGATGATCGTTTTTGAGAGC
>JANMHN010000421.1:0-9713 GCA_031375185.1 Allobosea sp.
CGTTCGTAAGCGATGCCGCGTGCATAGAACAGGTTCCAGTGATGCCGTTCCGCCGTCTTGATCAGCGAAACCGCGCGCTCGTAATAGGTCGCGGCCCGGGCAAAATCCTTGCGCGCACGATAGACCCCGCCAAGGGCTGACAGGGCATCAAGATCGTCCGGATCTTCCTTGATTGCCGCTTCCAGATGCCTGATGGCGTCATCCTTCCGGCCCATGGTTTCGAGCGCAAGGCCGATCTGGACTTCGGCAACGCCGCGCAACGGAGAGTTTGCGGGCATCTTGTCAAACACCGCGATGGCGTCATCCTGCTGCTTGGCCCGCTCCAGCGTGTCGCCAAGCGTGATGATGGCCATGTCGTGATTGGGATCAAGGTAGAGCGCCAGCCTAAGATAGATGATGACAATGGCTGAATCGTTGTCCTCGCGGTTACCGGCGCTGCCAAGGCCGTAAAGGGCCTCCGCTGCCCCTTGCAGCGCATTGTTGACCGTGCGCGGCAGGCCCTGCGCAGCGCTGCCGGGCTTGGCGGAGGCGAGGGAGGAGATGGCGTCGCGGATGATGGGGTGGTTCGGCAGCAGCTTGTTGAACCGGTCGTAGGTCTCGCGCGCACCGGCCAGGTCGCCGCGCCGGGACTGGAACCGGCCCCAGGCATCGACGGTGCGCAGGCTGACGGAGTCGCTGTCATAGGTCGCCTTCAGCCGCTTCTGGGCTTCGGCGGTGTTGCCAAGGACATCGTGGATCAAGGCGGCGTGGTAGTCGCGGAACGTGGTGATCGAGGTGTCGCCGCGCAGACGGTCCACAGCCTCGATGGCCTTGGGCTGATCGCCCGCGCCGGCAAAGGCCCAGGCCGTGAGCAGGGTCGAGGTGATGTCGGCGGCCCGGCCCCTCGCTCCGCCGCGAAGGCGCTCGCGGGCAGCCTGAAATTGCCGGTTCTTGAGCGAACGCACCGCCAGAGTCATCTGCGCCAGACCATTTGTCGGATCGCGCTGGATGATGCGCTCTGCGGCGCGGAAGGCATCAGGCATTGCGCCATCCGCAAGAAAGGCGATGAACGAGCGCTCGATCAGTTCCTGGTTGCGGGGATCAGCCCTGAGTGCCTCCCGCAGGAAAGTGGCGGCTGCGCTGGTGTCACGGGCCGAGCCTGCAATGAGGGCGGCAAGGTAATTGCCCTCGATGCTGTCGGCGGGCTCGAAACGATCCGGCTGGCGCGTCTGTGCGCTGGCAAGCGCCGCTCCGCCTGCAAAGGTCAGGGCCATGGCCAGAAGGGCTGTCCGTGCAAGCCGATGGGTCAGGGTGCCCGTCCGGGCCAGCCCTTCATGCAAGGTCGCACCGGATAATCTGAAGAATGTCACGCTCGCCTCATCCTGACCTGCTTGCCGCCCAAGATTTTGCCGGGACCAGACCCGATTCAACGCGGCACCAACAATCGCTGCGCAAGATGGCCGCATCGCGGCCTTTGCACAAGCTGTCTTGCGGTCACGCGGCGGCGACGGTGCCCGAAATCTCATCACAGTGGCGTGCAAAGTGCCGTTTCCGGCATGACGTGTCGCATTACATGTTCGGATAGTTCGGCCCGCCGCCCCCCTCGGGCGTGACCCAGTTGATGTTCTGGGATGGATCCTTGATGTCGCAGGTCTTGCAGTGGACGCAGTTCTGCGCGTTGATCACGAAGCGCGGGTCGGTCTTGGCCTCGGCATCGCTGTAGACGACCTCGTAGACGCCTGCAGGGCAATACAGGCGCGCGGGCTCGCCATAGAGCGGCAGGTTCTTCGCGATCGGCACCGAGGCATCGAGCAGTTTCAGATGCGCCGGCTGATCTTCCTCATGGTTGGTCGAGGACATGAACACCGAAGACAGCTTGTCGAACGAGATCACGCCGTCGGGCTTGGGATAGCTGATCGGCTTGACCTGGTCGATCCGCTTCAAGGTCTCATGGTCAGCCTTGCCATGCGCCATCGTGCCGAACGGCGAGAAGCCTGTCAGCTGGTTGAGCCACATGTCGATGCCGCCCAGCATGACGCCGCCCAACGTGCCGTAGCGCGACCACAGTGGCTTGACGTTGCGCACCGGCTTGAGGTCACGGCCAATCTCCGACGAGCGCCAGGCCTCCTCATAACCGATGACCTCGTCATGGGCGCGGCCTTGCGTGAGCGCGCCGGATACGTGATCCGCGGCGAGCATGCCGGAGAGCACGGCGTTGTGGCTGCCCTTGATGCGCGGCACGTTGACGAAGCCGGCCGAACAGCCGATCAGCGCGCCGCCCGGAAAGGTCAGCTTCGGAACAGATTGCCAGCCGCCTTCGGTGATGGCGCGCGCACCATAGCTCAGGCGCTTGCCGCCCTCGAAAACATCGCGCACCATCTCATGCGTCTTGAAGCGCTGGAACTCGTCGAAGGGGGACAGCGTCGGGTTCTGGTAATTGAGATGCACCACGAAACCGACCGACACCAGATTGTCGTCGAAATGGTAGAGGAACGAGCCGCCGCCGGTTGTCATGTCGAGCGGCCAGCCGAACGAGTGCTGCACCAGCCCCTTGTGGTGCTTGCCCGGCTGCACCTGCCACAGCTCTTTCAGGCCAATGCCGTATTTCTGGGGCTGCTTGCCCGCATCAAGCCCGAAGCGCTTGATGAGCTGCTTTGACAGGTTCCCGCGCACACCCTCGCCGAACAGCGTGTACTTGCCGCGCAGTTCCATGCCGCGTGTGAAGCGCTCGGAGATCGAGCCATCCTTGGCGATCCCCATGTCGCCTGTGGCGATGCCGGTCACAGCTCCCTTGTCGTCGAACAGAACCTCCGCTGCGGCAAAGCCAGGGTAGATCTCGACGCCCAATGCCTCCGCCTGCACGGCGAGCCAGCGCGCGACGCTGCCGAGCGAACCGACGAAATTGCCATGGTTGTTCATCAGCTTCGGCATGGCGAAATTCGGCAGGCGGATGCCTCCCGCAGGCCCCAGGAAATAGAACCGGTCCTCGGTCACTTCCGTGGTCAACGGGCGGGCGCTGTCGCTTCGCCAGTCCGGCAGGAGCTGGTCCAGCCCGACCGGGTCGATCACCGCACCTGACAGGATATGCGCGCCGACCTCCGAGCCCTTCTCGACCACCACCACGGTGGTGTCCGCATTGAGCTGCTTCAGCCGGATCGCTGCGGCAAGGCCAGCAGGCCCCGCGCCGACGATCACGACATCATAGTCCATGCCTTCGCGTTCGGGCAGTTCGGTCATCATGTCCTCGCATCATCTCGGGCATCGTCTCGGTCAGCATCTTGGCGCTTTGTCTGTGCAGACCCGGCTTTCGGCATCGTGATATGTTTGATAGTTTAGATATGAACTATCTTGCTTTTGGGATTTTCTCAAGTCTGTGTTTGGGCCAGCGGCTCTATCCATGCAAGAGGCCCAAATGGCGCGGGCTGCAGATGCTGTTCTACGCACATGCTACCCACACCGTCATCGCGAGCGCAGCGAAGCGCTCCAGCCATGCCGCCCAATCATTCCGGATCGCGTTGCCGCGCTCGCGATGACGGGCGCGGCGTGCTAAGGGCCATCTATGCCGTCCATGGACACCCTGACCCCTGCCGAGCTTGCCGACATTCTTGCCTTCCATGCCGAGGCGGGGGTGGATTGTGCGCTGGACGAGGTGGCGCATGACCGGTTGGCGGCTCAGCCGCCGCGCGGCCTGGCAGCGCCCGAGACAAAGGCGGGTGGTGATCAGGCAGCCCAGCCGCGTGCCCTGATCCGCGCCCAGCCGCCCGCGACCGAACCTGCCCGTCCGGCCATCGCCGGAGCCGCGCTCAGCGCTGATGAGGCGGCGGCAACGGCGGCGCAAATGGCCCGCGCCGCGACCACGCTCGATGACCTGCGCGCGGCCCTTGCCGCCTTTGAGGGTTGCGCGCTCAAAGCCACGGCCAAGAACCTGTGCTTTGCCGATGGCAACGAGCGTGCCCGCGTGATGCTGATCGGGGAAGCGCCCGGCGCGGACGAGGACAGGCAGGGCCTGCCCTTTGTCGGCGTCTCGGGCCAGTTGCTCGACATGATGCTGGCCGCCATCGGCCTTGTGCGGGCCAGCGATGTCTACATCGCCAACATTGTGCCCTGGCGGCCGCCCGGCAACCGAACGCCCACCCCGCAGGAAATGATGATCTGCAAGCCCTTCATAGAACGGCAGATCGAGCTTGCGGCACCCGACATCCTGGTGACGATCGGCGCGCCATCCTCCCAAGCCTTGCTGGGCGTGAAGGGCATCATGGCCGAGCGCGGCAAATGGCGCGAATATCACATTGGCAATCGCATCATTCCGGCCTTGCCGACCCTGCATCCGGCCTATCTGCTGCGCAACCCCATTGCCAAGCGCCAGGCCTGGGCTGACCTGCGCAGCCTGAAGGCGCGGCTCGAGGGTTTGCCACCGCGCGGTTGAGCGCTTGTGTGTGGCATCTGGCACGCCGCATGGCACTTGCGCTGACGCGGGTGGATCGCCATTGTCCGGACATGCCCACACTGATGCTCTCCCGCCGCTCAGCCTCTTTCCAGAGGTTTTTGCCCGCCCGCTTCCGCAAGGCCAAGCCGGTTGTCCCGGTGATCAGGCTTTACGGACCCATCGGCATGTCGTTCCCTTCGCAAGGCTCGCTGTCCCTGGCCGGGCTTGCCGGTCAGATCGAGACGGCCTTCGAGGTCAAGGATGCCAAGGCCGTCGCGCTGGTGATCCGCTCTCCGGGCGGGGCCGCGGCCCAATCCCACCTGATCTTCCAGCGCATCCGCGCTCTGGCCAGCGAGAAGGACCGCAAGGTCTTCGCCTTCATCGAGGATGTGGGCGCGTCGGGCGGCTACATGCTGGCCTGCGCCGCCGACGAGATCTTTGCCGACCCATCCTCCATCGTCGGTTCGATCGGTGTCGTCTCTGCCGGCTTTGGCCTCACGGGGCTGATCGAGAAACTGGGTGTCGAGCGCCGTGTCTACGCGGCGGGCACGTCCAAGGCCATGCTTGATCCGTTCCTGCCCGAGAAGCCCGATGACATCGTGCGGCTCAGGCAATTGCAGGCCGATGTGCATGAGAGCTTCATCGATCTGGTCAAGACCCGTCGCGGCTCGCGGCTCGGCAGTAGCGAAGACCTCTTCAACGGCGCGTTCTGGACAGGGCGTAAGGCTGTCGATCTGGGGCTGATCGACGGGCTTGGCGATGTGCGCTCGGTGATGCGCGAACGTTTTGGCGAAGATGTCGAACTGCGTCTTGTCCCGCCGCCGTCAAGAGGGGGCCTGCTGCGGTTCCTGGTGCCCGGACTGGCCGGCCCGGATGCGGGCACAGCGTCGGCAGGTGGCCTCGTCAACACGGCGGAGATGCTGGCAACGGTCGAAGCCCGCGCTTTATGGGCACGATATGGCCTGTAAAGGTGGCGCCGGAGCATCGCAGCGCTTGCCAAATCATGATTGTCACACCACCGTCATGTCGAGATGCTGGCTGCAGGCATCTTGCCTCCTTGCAAAGTAGCCCCGCATGATCGTCGTCCACACACCAGCCACGACAGGCACCGGTCTTGACCGCTTTGCGCTCGAGCACGGTATGCCGATCCCTGAGAATGCCTTGTGGATCGACCTTTTGGAGCCAACCCGTGCGGAAGATCATCTGGTCGAAGCCTTCCTCAAGATTTCGATCCCGACGCGCGAGGAAATGCAGGACATCGAGCCCTCGGAAATCATCTACACCGAGGGTGATGCCCGCTACATGACGGCGCGCGTCCTGTGTCAGTCCGATACCGAGCAGCCCCGTCTGGTTCCCATCAGCTTCATTCTGACGGCACAGGCGCTTGTCACGGTTCGCTATGACGAACCGCGCTCGTTTGCCATGTTCACCCAGCGCGCCTGCAAGCCGTCGGGCTGCGGCCACCAGCCCGAGGCGGTGCTCGATGGCCTGATCGAGGCGATCATCGACCGTGCCGCCGACATCCTGGGCCGCGTCGGTGACCAGATCGAAGAGCTTTCAAGCTCCGTGTTCGAGCGCACCAGCGACAAGATGGAACGCACGGGTGGCTACCAGGGCGTCATCCGGAAACTGGGCCGGCAGGCCGGGCTGATCTCCAATGTCCGCGAAAGCATGGTCAGCCTCGAACGCATGCTGATCTTCCTGCAAGCCAACTATGAGCGCCCGACAAAGCGTTCCGGTTTTCAGGCGGAATGGCGGACAGCCATCCGCGATGTGCAGTCCATCGAGGACCACGCCACCTTCATCAACAACAAGGTGCAGTTCATCCTCAACGCGACGCTGGGCCTGGTCAGCCTGGAGCAGAACAAGATCATCAAGATCTTTTCTGTGGCGGCGGTGATTTTCCTGCCGCCAACCCTGATCGCATCATCCTATGGCATGAATTTCAAGAACATGCCGGAGCTCAACTGGGAATACGGCTACCCGATGGCGCTCGGCATGATGGTGCTGTCGGTGGCTTGCACCTACACGTTCTTCAAGATGAAGCGATGGCTGTAATCAACCGGCAATGATGCGGTCAATGGCCACCTGCAACTCGATCTTGTCATAGGCGGCGGTGTGCATGTCGCCGCCCGAATTGATGAAGGCCGTGGCGCGGCCCAGAAGGTTGTGGAACGCGACAGCTGCAACGTCGATCACGGGCTGGGCCGCAGCCGTATCACCGATGTCGCGAAGGGTCAGGATGACGGTGTCCACAAGCCGGGTCATCGCACTGCACAAGGTCTCGAAGGCGCGCCGTGCCGTGTCGTCCAGCCGGTCATAGGCAGCAAGCGCGGCTGCTGCGCAGCGCAGGTCCGATGCGCTGAAATGCTCCCGGTAGCTGGTTGGTTGCCATGCGCACAATTCCCCGATCATGTCAGGATTGCTGCAGGCCATTTCGATCAGCATCAGCGCTTCGCCGAAATGGTTGAGGTAGTCCGTTGACAGGCCGGCATGCGGCACATCGTGACCGGTCATGTCAGATAGGGCCATGTCGAGGGTTGTTTCCCCCTGCATGCACCTGTCAAAGTCGTGATTCTGGTCCATCGGCACGTCGCAAGGCCCGTTTCAAACATGGCTGGCTATCGACACAATCATAAAAATCGCAACAAATGCTTTCAGCTGCGACACGCGAATGAACGATCATCCCTGATCATGCTCTTGAGATCGAGAAACAACGATGTGTGGCCGCTATGCGCTGATCGTTCCCCCTGAAGTCTTGCGGCTTGCATGTGGTTACGCGGAGAACCCCAATTTCCCGCCGCGCTACAACATCGCGCCGACACAGCCGGTGCCGGTGGTGGTAGCCCGTGACGGCATGCGGCATTTTGAGCTGATGCGCTGGGGCTTCCTCCCCGGTTGGGTCAAGGACATGAAGGATTTTCCGCTGGTGATCAATGTGCGGTCAGAAACCGTGCGCGAGAAACCCTCCTTCCGGGCGGCTTTCACGCGGCGGCGCTGCCTGATGCCCGCAGATGGATTTTACGAATGGCACAGGACAGGCAAGGACAACCATGCCTATCTGTTTCGCAGGCCGGACCGCGCCCCGTTTGCCTTCGCCGCTATTTGGGAAACCTGGCATTCGGCTGACGGCAGCGAGCTTGACACGGTGGCGCTGCTCAACAGCCATGCCAAAGGTCTCATGTCCGCCATCCACGAGCGTTGCCCTGTGTTGGTACAGCACAAGGACGCCGATCGTTGGCTTGATCCGGACATGCCAGCCACTGAGGCCGCAAGGATGCTGCATCCGCCAGATGATGACGTGCTGGAGATGGTGAGGATCGGCCCGCTCGTCAACAAGGTGGCGAACGACAGCGCCGCCGTGCAGGCACCCTGGAGCAAGGCTGACGAAGACGACGCCTTGCCTGCGCATGCGCCCGCCGCCCGGGTTGTAAAACGCGTGGCTGTGGCGAAGGCAGGCTTGAAAAACGATCAGGGTTCGCTGTTCTGATCAGACATCACGCACCTGGCGGTCGTGGTCCCCAGGGTCCGCGCGCCTGGACGATGGACGGCAGGTCTGGCCGCAGCGCCATCTGGGCGAGCTTGGGCGGCATCCTCCCGCCTGCGGTGCTCACCAGCGCCTGCACCCGTTTCGAGATCGAGGGATGAGTGGAGAAAATATCCGACATGTCGTCGGGATCGTTCTCGATGCACATGTCCATCACACCGGATGGCACATCGTGAATGTCGGCGCGCCCAGAAATCTTGAGCAGGGCGGAAATCATCGCATCGGGGTTCTTTGTCAGTTCCACGGCACCGGCATCGGCAAGATATTCGCGCGAGCGCGACAGCGAAAACCGGATGACGGCTGCCAGGATGCCTGCGACCGCCATGATCAGGAGCCCGACAAGGACGGCAGCACCGGCACCTTTGTTGTCGCCGGAGGAACCCCGCGACGAGGAGCCGGAAAACCGGACGCCCCTGAAGGCGATCTCGCTGAGGAACGACAGTACGCCCGCGATCACGACTGCGATCACCATCAGCTTGACGTCGCCATTGCGGATATGGGTGAGTTCATGTGCCAGCACAGCTTCCACTTCGGCCTCGCTGAGGTTTTCGATCAGGCCGCGCGTGACCGTCACGGTGAACTGCTTGTCGTTGACGCCCGAGGCGAAGGCATTGAGCGCCTGGTCCTCGATGATCATCAGCCTGGGCGTGGTGATCCCGCGCGAGATGCACAGGTTCTCCAGCGCCTCGTACAGCTTTGGAGCCTCGCCGCGTTCAAGCCCCTTCGCGCCGGTGACGGCCCCGATGATGGCGACATTGATGCGGTAGCCGATGAAGATCCACAGGGCGACGCCCGCCGTGATGAAGGGCAGCGCTGCAATGAATGTGGAGAACGCCGCCTCGAACGGAGATTGCCGCCCATAGGCCCCGCCCATGCCGGTGGCGGCGAGGATGCCGCCGAAGCTGGCGAGATAGGCCAGCAGGAAAAGGCCCACGAGCAGCAGCCGCGACCGGATGCGGTTGTTGCGGATGTGGGTGTAGAGGCCGAAAGCCTCGCCGGTCATGGCCGTCGCCCCGCTGTTGGTTGGGTCTGCGCGGATCAGAACTTCACGGTGGGGGCGACCTCGATCTGCGTGCGCTTTTCTTCCCCGAGATCGAAGAAGGTGCGCGGCTGGAAGCCGAATTTCGAGGCAAAGAACACGGACGGCACCGATTCGATCTGCGCATTGTATTCGCCGACCGAATTGTTGAAGAACCGGCGCGCGGCGGAGAGCTTGTCCTCGACGCCGCCAAGATCCTCCTGCAGTTTGAGGAAGTTGGTGTTGGCCTTCAGGTCCGGATAGGCCTCCGCCAGCGCCATCAGCCTGCCCACGGCACCATTGAGCTGCTGCTCGGCCTGCGCCTGCGCTTCAGGCCCCTTGGCCGCGACGGCACCGTTGCGGGCCTTGATCACGGCGTCGAACGTGTCCTTCTCGTGGGCCGCATAACCCTTCACGGTCTCGACCAGGTTGGGGATGAGGTCGTGGCGCTGCTTGAGCTGCACGTCGATGTCCGCAAAAGCCTGGTCAGCCCTGCGCCTGAGCGACACCATCGTGTTGTAGGCCATGACGAGGAAGGCGACGATGGCAGCAATGATGCCCAGAAAAATCCAGCCTGACATGACAATCCCTCACACTGCGCGCAGCCCTGCCGGACGGCAGAAACATCGACGACACAAGGAACATGCCCCTCGCAGACGCTTGTTGCAAGGGCACGGGGTCTGGCAACGGAAAAGGACTGGAGCGGGCGATGGGGATCGAACCCACGACATCCAGCTTGGGAA
>JANMHN010000465.1:0-2339 GCA_031375185.1 Allobosea sp.
CCGCGGACGCTGCCGGAAAGCTGCCAGGACAAAGGCCCTGAGTGCTCGGCCCGGCAGCCCGGCGGCATAGGCCGCCCCGATGATGGCGCCCATGGATGTGCCGGCAATCGCAGCGGGCTTGATGCCAAGTTCGTCCAGTGCCTCAAGGGCCACGATATGGGCAAGGCCGCGCGCCCCGCCGGCTCCAAGGGCCAGCGTGACATGCTGACCTTGAGGCGTGCCAATCTGCCGTTCAGCAAGCGGCTTTGGCGAGTTCGGCATCAGGCCAGAAAATCCTGCAGGGCTTTCAGCGTGCCGGGTGCATCTTCCTCCGCCACGAAGTGACCGCCATTGGACTTTGTGCCGATGGCGTCCGGTGCGAACGATCCACGCCAGACATCGAGCGGATTGATGTCCTTGCCAGTCAGGTAAAAATCACCCCAGATGAGCATCACCGGGCAGTGGATGGTCCTGCCAGCCGCAAGATCGGCTTCGTCTGCGGCTAGATCAAGTGTGGCTCCGGCGCGGTAGTCCTCGCACATGGCGTGAATGCGTTTCGGGTCATTGCAACTGGCACGATAGCTGGCCATTGCTGTCGGCAAGAAGGCATCCAGTGTGCCGGATTTGGTCCATCCCGCCATCAGTCCTTCGAAATACGCTGCCGTATCCTTGCCGATGTCGGTTTCCGGAACAGGCTTGTCCTGCGCCAGAAAGCCCCAGTGGGCGGCAGGCGCCTCGCCAGCCTTGATGCGCTTCCAGACAAAGAACGTCGGCAGGATATCCAGAAGGGCCAGCTGCGTGATACGGCCCGGATGATCGAGCGCCAGCCTGTAACCTACGCGCGCCCCCCGGTCATGCCCGGCATAGGCGAATGTGACATGGCCGAGCTGTTCCATGATGCCGACAATGTCCTTGCCCATCTCGCGCTTGGCATAGCGCTCGCCATTGCTGCTGTGAGGCGCGGATGACCAGCCATACCCGCGCAGGTCAGGACAGATCACGGTGTTTGTTTTCGCCAGTTGCGGCGCGATCTTGTGCCACATGGCGTGCGTTTGCGGAAATCCGTGAACCAGCACGACAGGAGGGCCGGAGCCGCCGACGCGGGCGAAGATGCGGCCTTCGTCTCCATCAAGCCACTTGGCTTCAAAGCCCGGAAACAGCGAAGATGTGTCGGTCATCGTTCATCACCTTCCACCGCTGCGATGCGGACATCAGTCTTGCCGAAATCGTTTCCCTTGAACAGAAGCGGCGCATCAAGCTGGATAGCAAGGGCATAGGCAAAACAGTCACCGAAATTGAGGCCAGCAGGGTGTCGGCCCTTGCCATAGACGCTGAACGCATCGCGCGCCATGCGAGCCAGTTCAGGCGTGATCGCGGCGATGCCGATCAGCGATCCAGTCAGAAATGAATCCTGCTGCTGCACAGTCAGACTTGGCAAAAGCCTGTGCATTGCCATGGCCGTCTCAAGAATACAGGTGCAAGGCGTGATGACATCATTCGATCTGATCAGGTCCAAACACGTCTGCCTTTCAGGCTCGTGATTGACGATCGCGACCAAGACGGATGTATCGACGACAATCACGATGGCAAACCATGCTCGTCATACCCAACAGCCTCATCAACGCTGATCTGTTCGCCGCGCGGCAGCGCATCAATCTCGGCCAGCAGCGCCCTGATCTTGTCCATGTCAACCTGCTTCTTCGCAGGTGGCAGGCTGGCAAGGCGATGCTCGGCAGCCTTGCGCACTGCTTCGGTGATGGTCTCGCCTGTGCGCGCCGCCAGCGCTCGCACGATGCGGTCGGTTTCGGGGTCCTTGATCAGCACGGCCACGGAATGCTCCTCGTGATGATATATACAAAATCACAAATGATATATATCAGACCATGGGCCGCATGTCAGCCAGTTTCCAGCGCCCGCCAGCCTATGTCGCGTCGGCAGAAACCGCCATCCCATTGGATCGCATCGACCGCTGCATAGGCACAGCTGCGGGCCTCGCGCACGCTACTGCCGACACCGACCAAATTGAGCACGCGCCCGCCATCAGCAAACACCTTGCCATCGCGCTCGGTCGTGCCGGCATGGAACACCAGCACACCGGCCATGGCCTCGGCATCGGCAATGCCATCGATCACGCCGCCCTTCTCAGGCGTGCCGGGGTAGCCCTTGCCGCACATCACCACCGTCAGCGCTGCCTCGCCCCGCCAGCGCAGGGTGACATTCGCCAGATTGTCATCGCAGGCCGCCAGCAGCGCGACCACGAGATCGCTGTCAAGACGCGGCATCAGCACTTCGCATTCGGGGTCACCGAAGCGCGTGTTGTATTCGATCAGCTTCGGCCCGTCGGATGTGATCATCAAGCC
>JANMHN010000071.1:0-14543 GCA_031375185.1 Allobosea sp.
CTCCGACGTTGCGGAAATCCGGCGCCTGGTCGAGGGCATCGGGGCCGAGGTCAACCTCTGCTTCCCGCTCGGCACGCACCTGGCCGACATCAACCGGCTCGGTGATGCCGAGGTCAACATCTGCATGTACCGCGAGTTTGGTCGGCTGCTCTGCGAGGCGCTGGACCGGCCCTATCTGCAAGCTCCCATCGGGCTGCATTCCACCACCAAGTTCCTGCGCAAGCTGGGCGAGCTGACGGGCCTCGATCCCGAGCCGTTCATCGCAAGGGAAAAACACACCACGATCAAGCCCTTGTGGGATCTGTGGCGTTCCGTGACGCAGGACTTCTTTGCCACGGCCTCGTTCGGCATCGTCGCCAACGAAACGTATTCGCGCGGCATCAGGCAGTTTCTGGAAACGGAGATGGGCCTGCCGTGCAACTTCGCGATCGCGCGCAAGTCGGGCGAGAAGACGCTCAACGACCAGGTGCGCGAACTGGTCCACACCAAGCCGCCACTGATTCTCTTCGGCAGCTACAACGAGCGGATGTACATGGCCGAGGCCGGTGGCCGCTCGATGTATATTCCGGCGTCGTTTCCGGGCGCGATCATCCGGCGTCACACGGGCACACCGTTCATGGGATATGCCGGTGCGACCTATCTGATCCAGGAGGTCTGCAACGCGCTGTTCGATGCGCTGTTCCACATGATTCCCCTCAGCACCGAAATGGATGCCATCGAGGCAACCCCGTCGCGTCTGCATGAGGAACTGCCCTGGAATCACGAGGCCAAGGCCATGCTGGATCGCGTGGTTGATGAACATCCGGTTCTGGTGCGCATTTCGGCGGCAAAACGGCTGAGGGATGCTGCCGAGCGCGATGCCCGCAAGGCCGGAACTGAAGAAGTGACCATGTCATCTGTGACGCGCGCTCAGGATGCCATCCTCGGCAAGCCATCGCGCTGACGCTCTAAACTTTTGAATTTTTAGATCAAATACGAACGTGCAGCAGGAAAATTAGTACCCAAAGTGTCAGGTAAAATTGACATTTTATGTGTCAAGTTAAGCTGACTGTGCTACAAGATTCCATAGAGGTGAAACATGACCGACATTCGATTTGAAATCGCACACTCCCACGCTCAGGCTCAATCCCACGGTCGTCATGCCGACCGCGCGGTGTTCCGCCTGCTGGTTGTCCTGACCTACCCGCTGTTTCTCGTGGCGGCTGTCATTTCGAGGCTTGCGCCTTTTGGCCGTGGCCTGATGGCACGCCCGGCTTCGCGCCTTTCGATTTTCGCGCAAGCCCGCCGGGCCTGCGAGGCAAGCATCGCTTTCGCCTTCCAGGGCTGAGAGTGCAACGGATCCTGGCCGGGTCACTGGTCAGGCAGTCATCGTGGTTTCACGAGGACGATCCCAGCCGCGCGGGACGGGCGCGGTGATGGCTTAGGCCAGTTTAAGGAGGGTCAGATTATGGCTGACAGAGACAGACAGTCCATGACTGGGCTGACCGACCAGGAAGCAAGGGAGTTTCACTCCTTTTTCATCCAGGGAATGGTCGGTTTCACGATCGTGGCAATTATAGCCCATTTCCTTGTCTGGATGTGGCGCCCATGGTTCCCCGGCGTCCGGGGTTACGCTTCGCTTGTTGATGGCGTCACAGCCATCACGTCGATGATCGTTTGAGGGAGAGCACGATGTATCGCATTTGGTTTCTCTTCGACCCACGCCGCATTCTCGTTGCCACGGCAGTATTCCTGTTCTCGCTGGCAATCTTGATCCACTTCATCCTGCTCAGCACCGATCGGTTCAACTGGATCGAAGGCCCGCGTGCAGGTCGCGCCAAGGCTGCAGAACTGATCGCTCCGGCACCCGTCGTGGTTGGTACTTTCGCTTTCGAGCACAAGTCCGTTTGACGACAAACTCCGAGGCGTAACGCGTGGAAATGGTCTGTCGGACAGGCCTGCCATATTTCAAACGTTACGCCTTGGGTCTCAGGGCCGTGCCCCGGATGCCTGCTCCAGGCCACCCGCACGTGGCGATCCTGACATAAGCCCCGCGACCACCTTGGGGCAATCCGGCCAGGACAATGTCCGGACAAGCCTGGCCTGGTGAGCCGCAGAGTTCTCAATCACAACCCTTTCGGGGGAGGATGCCTTCATGGCGATGCTCAGTTTTGAACGCAAATATCGAGTCAGGGGCGGAACCCTGATCGGCGGCGACCTGTTCGATTTCTGGGTCGGACCGTTCTATGTCGGGTTTTTCGGCGTCACGACGGTGTTTTTCTCCATCGTGGGCATCGGTTTGATTCTTTACGGGGCGTCGCTCGGCGACACCTGGAACATCTGGAAAATCAGCATTGATCCGCCTGATCTCAGCTACGGGCTGAGGCTTGCTCCCTTGAAGGAGGGCGGTATCTGGCAGATCGTCACGATCTGCGCGACCGGGGCATTCTGCTCATGGGCGCTGCGCGAGGTCGAAATCTGCCGCAAGCTGGGCATGGGCTACCATGTGCCCGCAGCGTTCTCCGTGGCGATCCTGGCTTATGTTACGCTCGTCATCATCCGCCCTGTCCTGATGGGCGCCTGGGGCCATGGTTTTCCCTACGGCATCTTCACGCACCTGAACTGGGTGAACAATGTCGGCTACACCTACGGGAACTTCCACTACAACCCCGCCCACATGATCGCCATCGCGTTCTTCTTCACCACCACCCTGGCGCTGGCCCTGCACGGCTCCCTTGTCCTGTCATCGGCCAATCCGGCTGCGGGCGAGCCGGTCAAGACTCCCGAACATGAGAACGCCTACTTCCGCGATTTCATCGGCTACTCCGTCGGCACGCTCGGCATTCACCGTGTCGGCCTGTTTATCGCTCTCTCCGCCGGGTTCTGGAGCGCGGTCTGCATCGTCATCAGCGGCACCATCTGGACCGACCCATGGGTTGACTGGTGGGATCTGTCGCGTCTCACCGCTTTCATCTGGCGCTAACAGTTTAACGAGGCAGCCATGTCAGTTCTTTTCAACTCTGTTCCTTATCTCAACATCTTCACACGTGTGCAGGTCCGCGGCCCCGATGATCTCGGGGTTCCGGCCACCACCGACGGGGTCTATTCCCGCACCAGGAAGGTCCAGCACAACTACTGGATGGGCAAGATCGGCGATGCCCAGATCGGCCCGGTCTACCTGGGCACATGGGGCCTGATCTCGATTGCCACATTCCTCATCGGCTTCAACATCATCGGCCTGAACTACTGGGCACAGGTGGACTGGAACCCGACCCGTTTCGTGCGTGAGCTGTTCTGGCTCTCGCTCGAACCCCCGGCTGCTGAATACGGCCTGAGCTTTCCGCCGCTCGACAAGGGCGGATGGTGGCTGCTGGCCGGGTTCTCCATCACGGTCTCGGTCCTTGCCTGGTGGATGCGGACCTATACGAGGGCGCGGGCGCTGGGCATGGGCAGCCATGTCTCCTGGGCTTTCGCTTCCGCCATCTGGCTGTTCCTCGTGCTGGGTTTCATCCGCCCGCTTCTGATGGGCAGCTGGAGCGAAGCGGTGCCATTCGGCATCTTCACGCACCTTGACTGGACCAATAACTTCTCGCTGCGCTACGGCAACCTGTTCTACAACCCCTTCCACTGCCTCTCGATTGTCTTCCTATATGGCTCGGCCCTGCTGTTCGCCATGCACGCCGGCACCATCCTCGCGACAAGCCAATATGGTGGTGAACGCGAGATCGAGCAGATCGTGGACCGCGGCACGGCTTCGGAACGCGCCGCCCTGTTCTGGCGCTGGACGATGGGCTTCAATGCCTCGATGGAATCCATCCATCGTTGGGCCTGGTGGTTCGCGGTCCTGACGACACTGACAGGTGGCATCGGCATCCTGCTGACAGGCACCGTGGTCGATGACTGGCTGGGCTGGGCACGGTACTACAACTTTGCTCCGGATTGATCCTGCAGCACGGCAGTCTGCAGGCACACTGAACAAAGCCCGGTGGATGGAAACATCCGCCGGGTTTTTGCGTGATCACGCCGCGCAGCACACGCGATCTGATCCTGATTGACGATTGTGCAGACCAGGGCTATCCGGAAGCGGGGCCCTTAGCTCAATGGTTAGAGCCGACCGCTCATAACGGTCTGGTTGCAGGTTCGAGTCCTGCAGGGCCCACCATTTCCGGACGGAAATGTTGAGGAGTATCTTGGAATGCGCATCGCCATGGTTGGTTCCGGATATGTCGGGCTGGTGTCGGGCGCCTGCCTGGCTGATTTCGGTCATTCGGTCGTTTGTATCGACAAGGACAGGACGAAGATCGACATGCTTGAGCGTGGCGAGATTCCGATCTTCGAACCGGGTCTCGCGGACCTTGTGGTCAAGACGCGGCGGGAAGGCAATCTGACGTTCTCCACAGATCTGACAGCCTCTGTCGCCGGGGTGGATGCTGTGTTCATTGCGGTTGGCACCCCCTCCCGCCGTGGTGACGGCTACGCCGACCTGAGCTACGTCTACGCAGCCACGCGCGAGATCGCGCGGGCGCTGACAGGCTATGCTGTGATCGTCACCAAGTCGACTGTCCCTGTCGGCACGGGCGACGAGGTCGAGCGCATCATCCGCGAAGAGCGGTCGGATATTGCAGCATCGGTCGTCTCCAACCCAGAGTTCTTGCGCGAAGGTGCCGCAATCACCGATTTCAAGCATCCGGACCGCATCGTCGTCGGTGCCAATGACCAGCGCGCACGCGATGTCATGGCAGCGATCTATCGGCCGCTTCACCTCAACCAGGGCCCTTTGGTCTTTACCGACCGCCGCACATCCGAACTGATCAAGTATGCCGCCAACGCCTTTCTGGCGACCAAGATCACCTTCATCAACGAGATCGCCGACCTGTGCGAGGAGGTGGGCGCGAACGTCCAGGAGGTTGCGCGCGGGATCGGCCTCGACAAGCGTATCGGTTCGAAATTCCTGCATGCCGGACCTGGATATGGCGGTTCGTGCTTTCCGAAGGACACGCTGGCGCTGATCAAGACCGCCCAGGACAACGCGGTCAGCCTCAGCATCGTGGAGGCCGTGCAGCGCGCCAACGAAAAGCGCAAGCGCGGCATGGCAAGGCGCGTGATCTCGGCCTGCGGCGGCAGTGTCCGCGGCAAGACGATTGCCGTCCTTGGCCTGACGTTCAAGCCCAACACGGACGACATGCGGGACGCGCCGTCGATTGATTTGATCAGCGCCTTGCAGGACAACGGCGCGCGCATCCGCGCCTTCGATCCCGAAGGCATGGGGCAGGCCCGATCGGTCCTCAATGACGTTGAGTTCAGCGCTGATGTCCGCAGCTGTCTTGCCGGGGCCGACGCCATGTGCCTCGTCACCGAATGGGATATGTTCCGCGGGCTCGATGCCGCAACGATCAAGGAGTTGCTGAAAGAGCCGGTCGTGATCGACCTGCGCAACATTTTCGTGGCCGAGGAGATGCGCGCGATGGGCATCGACTACGTCGATGTCGGCCGCGGGAGCGCAGTGTCGAAGGCTCGTCCAGCCCTTAAGGCGGTTGCTGGCGCTTGAAGGTGCTGGTGACGGGGCCGCCAGCTTCATCGGATGCCATCTTGCGCGCAGCCTTTTGTCAGTCGGCGTCGAGGTCATCGGTGTTGACGGCATGACGGCCTATGATGACGTGATGCTCAAGGAGCGGCGGCTTACCCAACTGCAGGCGCAGCCCGGATTATCGTCCACAAGGTGATGCTGGAGGGATCACGAAGGCTTGCTGTGCATCCTCGCAGATCACCGTTCGCACAAGGTCTATCATCTGGCGGCGCATCTCATACTGGTCTCAACCAGCTCGGCCTATCGTGCGAACGTGAAGTATCCGTTCGAGAAAACCGACAGCACGATCCATCCGATCATGCTCTCCGCAGCCATCAAGGCATCGACTGAACTGGCGCATTGCTATGGCCGCCCAGTGAGGCCTGAGCGTTCACGGCACCACCGCCGTGTTTGCCGTGGTATAGCTCGCCGCGCCAAAGCTGTTCGTGCCGGTGATGACACAGCGCAGCGTCGATCCCTGATCCGCAGCCTGCACCACATAGGTCCGTGCTGTGGCCCCGGCGATGTCGGTCGTGCCGCGTTGCCACTGGTAGCTGTAGATGACCGCGCCGCCGGACCACGTCTGCTGGTCACCCGTCAGGGTCGATCCGAGCGTGGCCGTGCCCGTGACGCGCGGCAAGGTCCGGGCGACCGTCATCGCAGCCGGGATGGCATAGGCGACCGTCTCGGCCTTGACGATGCCTGCTGCCGCCGCCTCGATCCGGATGTCCGGCGCTCCGGTGTTGAGTTGCAGGACCAGGTCAATGCCTATGGTCGCTGCAACCGCTGTCAGGCCAACAGCCTCGCAGCGGATGACGCCTTCAATGGGTTGATCCCATGCGCCGACAGAAGCGTCAGCACCAAGCGTGCCCCATTGTGCGATGGAGCCACCATTGAACGCCAGAGAGCGCATGCCGACAGGTGCAAGTGACGTGTTGGAGGCGGCGCTGATCCGGACCCACATCCACACGTCGAGAAACTCGCCGGGCTGAAGTGAAGGGGTCATTGTCACGCTGTTGGTCAGCCTCAATGAGGACTGTGCCGCGACAGAGCCGGTGACATCGATGCGCTGCGCGTCCCGCCCGGACAGAACCGTGGTCTTGGAGCAGGTGACGGTGGCGGACGTGTCATTGTCCACAGTCCAGCCGGTGGCGATCTGCCCGGTTGGTATTGTTCCGGTTGAGCCTGTGGTGCCACCCGCCGTGCCGGCAAAGTCCCAGTTGGGCTCAAGGTTGCCGCGAGCGGTGGCATCCGCAGCGTCAGCATAGAGGATCGAGCCTGCTGTGACGAGCGGCGAGATCACATCGGCCCCGGCCTGCGCGATCTTGCGCGCCCCGATCTGCGAAGGGTGAATGCCGTCATAGCTGTCAGCCGTGGCCGGATCATACACGGGGTCAAGGTTGACCAGCGTGATGTTGTTGCGTCCGGCAAGCCATGTGTTGAAATCTGTACGTTTTGTTTCCCCCGCGCCGACAATCGAGGTAGATTTGGGAATGGTCCAGCACACCACACGGGCCACGCCAGAGGCCAGCAACGCGTCAACAACGGCCTGGTGATCGGTCTGCATCTGGAGCAGGGTGCGATTGGCGCTGAAATCGTTGGTGCCACCCTGGAACAACACCACAGCCGGGCGCTGTGCCGTCACCACCCCGATGCGGGCCAGCATCTGATCCATGCGCTCGCCACCAACACCTTGGTTACAAGACACTGTTGGCCTGAGCCGCCCGTTCAGGAGCCTGATCAGTTCCTGCCGCGTCGAGCGGTTCGCCGCACTCGCCGTCAGGCTGTCACCAAGCTGCACGAACCGGGATGACAGGGGTATGAGGGAAGGGGCCGGATTGAGGCGACGCCGACGGCGACCGGAGCCGATAAAAGGACCAACAGCCGTCATCAGCAATAGCCCCTGATGCCGGTTGCGGTCGTGCCTGTGGCTCTGATGCGCCGGATGCGCCAGTCCAGCACATCGCCCGTCAGGACAGGCTCGACTGTCTCCTCACCGGTAAACCATACGACCGCAAGAAATCCGCCTTGCCCCGTGATGCGCAACTGACGGGTGACGAAAGGAAGATCAACGGTGTTGGAGGGCGTGACATCAAACCCTCGAATGAGCGGTGACGTGAGACCCAATGATTGATTGACGAACATATCTGTCATGACATTCCTCCTAAATATGATTTTATTCCTATACTAGATTATCCATTCTGTCAAGTGCCAGAAGTCTGTTTTGCGCATACTGCCCGGAGGGCGGACATTCTCGCTGTTTGGCGCGCCTCCGGTGATGTGGACCGCCATACGAAAGCCTTTCTCGCACTTTGCTGAAACCATCCGTGCGGCCATCGTGGCCATCGACCTTGGGCGCATGCAGCGCAAGCTGAAGGTCGTTGCGGTCGTCTCGAGCGGCCAGGGCGAGGGCAAGACCACCACGGCTGTCAATCTCGCGGCGTCCCTGGCCCAAAGCGGTCACAAGGTGCTGCTGGTCGATCTCGACCTGCGCCGGCCACAGCTGACCCGCGTGTTGACGCCGGATGCGTCATCAGGCCTGTTGGAGGTTCTTGCTGGAAAAGAGAAGCTGGAGACAGTTGTCTGGCAGGATCAGATGACAGGCATGCTGTTCTTGCCAGCCGTGCTTTCGGTCCGCCCGAAGGACGTCATCCGTGTTCTCGGCTCGTCCATGATGCAGCAGCTGTTCGCCGAAGCTGAAAGCCTTGTCGATTATGTCATCGTCGATACCGCGCCGACCGGCCCGGTGGTCGACGTCAAGGCTTTCGCCCATATGGTCGATGGTTTCGTGTTCTGCGCCGCATGGAGCAAGACAAGTCGCCATGCCGTGGAGTTGTTGGCAGAAGCGAATTTCCTGCGCTCTCAGTTGCTAGGCACCGTGCTGACCCTCGTCGATGCGAAAATCTACCGCATGTTCGAGACTTACGACGACTCATATCACCGGGAAACCGACTGAAGCCGGAGCACGGCGCTGTGGACGTCCTGCTCACATGGATGTTGCGCGCAGCCATTGCTGCCATCGCTTCGGCTTCGCTGACAATTGCCTGGGTGGCGCTCCCCGCCAGCCGGCAAATCGACCAGGAGCGCGTGCTGCACATCGGGTTGATCGGCCTGCAGAGCCAGGATTTCGAGGCGACACGTACCTATTTCGACCGGATGCAGGCACGTCTCGCCGCACCCGGATGCCCGGCCGAAGGACTGTCTCCCGCCCTCGCAATGGCGGTCTGGCTGGCCGACCACCCGCTCTCCCTCGTCGAGGCGGATGTGATCGACACACGCCTGGACAAGGCCTTGGAGTTGGCGCAGCGATCCGTACGCTGTGAACCGCTGGAGGCATTGGGCTGGCTCACGCTTGGCCGGTTGACGTTGCTGCGCGAGGGAGCGGCAGACGCCTCGCTTGCCAAGCTGCGGTTCAGCGCGCGCGTGGCGCCTCGCGAAGCCTGGGCCCGTTGGCAACGCGCCGCCATGCTGCTCGACCAGCGCCGTTGGCTCGCTGTGGACGACCGGCGCATGTTAGTGGACGATCTTGTCGCGCTGGTGGAAGCGGAGGCCCAGTGGGAAGTCGCCATGCTGTTGCGCCGCGCGGACCGCGCCTTCCAGTCGGAGGTCAGCATGCGGATCGGGCGACTGCCCTTCGATGCACAGCGGCGCTATCAGGCAGCTGCCATCGATGTCATGGTCGATGTGTCAGGACTGACCATCCCGGTGTCGTCCCGCAGCGGGGACGAAATTCGCCGGCGTATCGAGGGGCCTGGCGCATTCAGCCCGTTCGGCCCACAGCGCTGAGAATGGCTGTCTGAAGCGACCTCTCTCTTGCTCGATGCGGCTAATATTGACCTCAACGGGCATGTCACGATGCTCGATCTGCTGATGGTATCTTTTTCAGCACGATTTGAACGTCCGAAGTCGCGATTCCCGGCCCGAAACCGGAACGGAGAGTTTTGGCGCAAGCCGGTCAAATGGCTTGTCACGATTGTTGCTCATTCGCGCGGGTACACGATGACCCTGAAGACGCCGGGCATCCTTCATCGCTCCGCAGCTTTGATCATTCATCGGTTGACGGCTCGAGGTGCATCCATCTACCCTTGTGTCATTCCAAGGGGCGCGTCGGCGTATTTGCGTCGGGGCTGAGACGGCATCGTGCCGGACCCTTCTGAACCTGATCCGGGTCATGCCGGCGGAGGGATGGATGCCATCAGATACGACATCAAGCCTCAGCGAGGCACTGGCGCGGTTGTGCGGGAAACCGACATTCGCCCACAACCTCACCACTTTCGGTCTGATCAACGGGGCCGCCACCATCCTGCTGAGCCTTGGAGCTTTGACCGTGATGGCCGGTGCGCCGGACGAGGTGATTGCTGCTGACATCGGTGACAGCTGATGCACGCAATGGCTGATCTGCGCGTTTACCACGTGACCGACACGCCTTTGTCGGCAGAACGCGGTCTCGTCGAGACGGCCGTGGCTGCCGTGCGTGGCGGCGCGACCTTGGTGCAGTTGCGCGATCCTCATGCCAAGGCGGGTGAACTGGTGCGCGTCGGTCGCGCACTCAAGGCTGCGCTGGATGGATCGGGCGTGCCGCTGATCATCAATGACCGTCCCGATGTTGCGCTGGCAGTCGGCGCCGCCGGTGTGCATCTGGGCCAGGACGATTTGCAGCCGGATGCCGCGCGGGCGCTGCTTGGACCCGATGGCATCATCGGGCTTTCGATCACAGATGTCTCGCAGTTGAGAGATGTGCCGTGGGGCCTGATCGATCACCTGGGCGTTGGACCTGTGGTGTCGAAAGGTGTCAAGCCTGACGCGGCCGAGCCGATGGGATTCGGCGGCCTGCGGGCCTGCGCCATGGCCTCGCGACTGCCGGTTGTCGCAATCGGCGGCATCGATCTCGCAAACGTGGCCGCGTGCATTGCTGCGGGGGCTGACGGTGTGGCCGTGGTCGCGGCCATCGCCGGAGTACCCGATCCGGAACACGCGGCACGGTCCCTGCGGATGGCGGTCGATCAGGCACTTGCCGCGCGACGGGTATCAGCCCGATAGCTGTGGTCGCGCTGACGATACTGGCTCCGGTTCCTGTAGTGGCGCGGCATCCAGGCCGATCTCCGGAATGTGGGTGCCGACCGTCTTGGCAGCCCCGTCCCCGCAGGTCGCGCACCGAGAAAACCGGGCCACACGGCACATCATGCAGGCACAATGCTGATCGAGCGGACGGCAAGCCCGTTGGTTGACCCCGACTTGCCTGTCGTCATTCGCCTGTCATGACGTGTGGCCAGATGTTCCGCCTCAACAATGAGGAGGATCGATATGCGACAGATGATGACAGCTTGTGTCTTTGCCGTTCTGTTTATGGGGACGGCGACGGCAAGCGAGCTGAAGGAGTTTCCGGCGGCGTTGGCAGGCCATGCACTGCTTCCGGCCGAGACATTCCTGCAGGCACCGGCCGATGCCCCGGTCGACCTTCAGACCTCCGGAAAGTTCGTGACGCCGATGCGTCGGGTTGATGCGCCTGGGAGCGTCATGGGCCGTTCCGCCGGCAGGCCGACAGGCCTGTCGACACCGCTGCGCGGCCAGCCCGTGCAAGGCCATTCCGGCATCAAGCGCATGGCGGACGGCACCTTCTGGGTGCTCACGGATAATGGCTTCGGATCGAAGATGAATTCACCGGACTCCATGCTTTACATGAACCGCTACCGTATCGATTGGGCCAGCGGCCAGATGGAGCGCCTGCAGACCATCTTCTTCAGTGATCCCAACAAGCGCGCGCCTTTCCGCATCGCCAACGAGGCGACCGACAAGCGCTATCTGACGGGCGCCGACTTCGACCCGGAAGGCATGCAGATCATTGGCGACAAGATCTGGATTGGCGAGGAGTTTGGCCCGTTCCTGATGCGGTTTGACATCGAGGGCAGACTTGAGGCTGTGTTCGAGACACAAGTGGATGGGCAAGCGGTGCGCTCTCCTGATCATCCTGGCGTTCAGCCGCCCGCGACGCCGACGACGGCGGTCGAAAACCGCGTGCGCCGCTCAAAGGGTTATGAAGGCCTCGCCTCCTCGCCGGATGGGCGTTTTCTCTATGGCATGCTTGAAGGACCGCTCTGGGATTTGGCCACCAAGGACTGGGAAGCGCTCAACGGTCGCCAATACCTTCGGGTGCTGGAATTCGATGTGCAGGCCGAGCGCTGGACCGGACGTCACTGGAAGTATGTTCTCGACGAGAATGGCCTGTCGATCGGCGATTTCAACATGATTGATGCAAGCACCGCACTGGTGATCGAGCGTGATGACAATGAAGGCGTGCCGGAGCGTGCCTGCCCCCAGGGCCAGAGGGCGGAAAACTGTTTCCACGTCCTCCCGAAGATCAAGCGTGTCTGGAAAATCGAAATGACGGACGCCAATGTCAATCAGCCGGTGCGCAAGATCGGTTATATCGATCTTCTGAATATCGGCGACGACACGAAGAAATCCCGCGTGCCATTGTCAAATGGCCGCTTCCAGATGCCGTTCTTCACCATCGAGAATGTCGATGTCGTGGACGCGGATCACATCATTGTCGGCAATGACAACAACCTTCCGTTCTCGTCGAGCCGTGATCCGAACAAGGCGGACGACAACGAGATGGTGCTGCTGCGCGTGCCTGAGTTTCTGCGCGCGCGCTGAGAGGATACACCGCCCATTCCACATCGAAGGCCCGCGCCCAGGCGCGGGCCTTCCGCGTTACCGGCAAGCCTGTGGATGAGCGGCGGGTGACATCGAACCTGCACCGAAACGTCATCCAACTGTCGTGCCCGGCCACTACCCGTCTGGGCTCAAACAACGGGAGCAAGGCATGTTGGAACTGCGTAATGTCACGCGCGATTTCGGCTCCAAACGCGCGGTCGACGATGTCAGTCTCGATATCGAGAAGGGCAGTTTCGTCGGTGTCATCGGGCGGTCCGGTGCCGGCAAGTCAACGCTGCTGCGCATGATCAACCGTCTTCAGGATGCCTCTTCGGGATCGATCATGTGGAACGGGCAGGATGTCACCACGTTGAAGGGCCAGGCCTTGCGCCACTGGCGGGCCTCCTGCGCCATGGTGTTCCAGCAGTTCAATATCGTCGGACGCCTCGACGTGATGACCAACGTGTTGATGGGCCGGCTGAACCACACCTCGCAGATGCGCTCCTTGCTGAAGCTCTGGTCGCCTGATGACCGCGCCATTGCCGTGTCAGCCCTCGAACAGTTCGACATCACCGCGCTGGCTGGCCAACGCGCCGAATCCCTGTCCGGCGGCCAGCAGCAGCGCGTCGCCATCGCCCGCGCACTGGTGCAGGAGCCCGAGATCGTGCTGGCCGACGAACCCATCGCGTCGCTTGATCCGCGCAACACCAAGGTGGTGATGGACAGCCTGCTCAGGCTCAACAAGCATTTCGGCATCACGGTGATCTGCAACCTGCATGACCTTGATCTGGCCAAGGACTATTGTGGCCGCCTGATCGGCATGGCGCAGGGCAAGGTCGTATTCGATGGCACGCCCGACGAACTTACCGAGAGCGCCGCGCGTGAACTTTACGGCCTCGAAGCTGGCGAGGCCATGACCATCCTGCCGCCTGCTGCTGTTGGCGGGACGTATCAGCCGCTTTCGGCTGTCGCCTGATGCCGGCTCTGGCCGGATCATTCCCTCAAATCAAACTTTGCTGTGATGGAGTAGACCCATGACCCTGAACCGTCGTCTTGCCCTTGGAGTTGTTGCCGGCCTTGCGCTCGCCACCACCTCGACCAGCGCTTTCGCCCAGGATTGGCGCACACGTTTTCCCGAGCTTGTCTATGCCGTGGTGCCTGCCGAAAATGCGTCCGGCGTGACCGAGCGCCAGGGCCCCTGGATGGAGTACCTGTCGAAGGAACTCGGCGTGAAGGTCACGCTGCGCATCGCCTCTGACTATGCCGCCGTGATCGAAGGCCAGCGCGCAGGGTCGATCCACATCGGTGACTATGGTCCGTCGTCTTATGTGCGCGCCCACACTGTGACGAATGGCGGCGTGGAGGCTTTTGCCTCGATGCGCGCCGTTGATGGCTCGACCGGCTATTATTCGGTTGCGTACACAAAAGCCAACAACCCAGCCACGAAGCTCGAAGATCTACGCGGCAAGAACCTTTGCCTCGTCGACCCTAACTCGGCGTCCGGCAATAACGTTCCTCTCTACAGCTTCAGCAAGATGAACATCGAGCCTGAGAAATTCTTTGGCAAGGTCGTGAATGCTGGCAGCCACGAGAACGCGGTCATGGCGGTTCAGCAAGGGACTTGCGATGTCGCTTTCAACTGGTGGAACTCTGAGGACGATTCCAATCTCAGCCGCATGGCAAACAAGGGCATGGTCAAGAAAGAGGACTTCAAGATCGTGTTCCGGTCAGAAAAAATCCCCGGCTCGCCGTATGCTTACCTTTCCAACCTTCCACCGGAATTGAAGGCTGCCATTACCAAGGCATTTTTTGAAGCTCCTACACGTAACAAGGCAGCTTTCGACCGTCTGTCGGATGGTAAGTCGCCGGGCTTTGCCCCTGCCCAACACTCTGACTATCAAGTCACCGTCGAGCTGCAGAAGTTTGTGGACAACCTGCGCCGTCGCAGCGGCTCCTGATCACGTCTCCCCTGACAGGGCGTCGCACCACGTGTGTGACGCCCTTGTCGTTTGACAACCATCGAGGCCGCCGGGCACGACATGGCACATGCAATTCCCCGCCTGCAGGACACTCAGGTCGCCGCCTTGTCCGCCGCCTATCGCGCGGCGCAGGCTGCCAAGCGCCGCACCACCTTGATCGGCGTGCTCGTGCTGGCGATCATGATCGTCTTGGCCGGCCGCGTGGCCGAGGTTGATCTTGTCAAGCTCTGGGCCAATGCCGGGCAGCTCACCAGCTATCTGGGCCGCATCTTCTATCTCGAAAATGGCCAGCTTGTTTTCACCGATGTCGCCGATTGGTACTGGGGGCTCGCCCGCTGGATGAGCCGCCTGTGGGACACGCT
>JANMHN010000132.1:0-12357 GCA_031375185.1 Allobosea sp.
CCAGAGCGATGGCGGCAGTCCGAACAGTGAGAGCAGATAGTTCAGCACGCCCAGTTGCGGGTGGAACATCATGGTCCAGACCAGCGCGACCGCCACCGGCGTTGCCATCATCGGCATGACGAAGATGGTGCGCAGCAGCCCTCGCCAGGGAAATTCGCGGTGGAAGACGAGCGCTGCCGCCACGCCAAGGACGATGGGTAGGGCCACCGCCAACAGCGTGAAGAAGAACGTTCGCCAGATCGATTCCAGAAAGCGCTCGTCTGCGAGCAGGCGCACGTAATTCTGAAACCAGACGAAATCGATGCCGCCACCCACCTTCCAGTCGTTGAGCGACATGAAAACGGTGAACAGCCAGGGAAACACGATGACAGCCGCAATCAGGATCAGAGCGGGCACGGCAAACAGCCAGTAACGCCTGGGCTTCAGGCGCGCCTGTGCCTGGGCCGCTTGGTATGCCAGATCGGTTTGCGGACTTGGAATTGCTGTCATTCACAAGGACCAGACACTGGAAAGACGAAATTCATGCGTCCCTCTCCCGTGAGGGGGAAAGGGACGGCGCGTATCATATCGCTGTCCTGTCGGCGGCACGGTCAACCCAGCTCGGATTTTTCCAGCACGGGCTTGAACACCTCGGTGGCTTTCTTCAGTTCGGTGGCCACATCAGCGCCCGACAGCGTGTTGGTCAATGCCACGCCGAACGTGTCGCGGAACTCGGTGACGGGGATGATCTGCGGCAGGCCGGCGCGTGCGATCCGCCCCGATGTCGCAAGACATTCGAAGTATTCCTTCGAGAAACGCGACCCGGTTGCGGCTTCCGGATTGCTCAGGGCGGACGAGCGGCCGGGCGCGCCCGCACCAGCCTTGAGCATCGCGAGTTGATTGCCCTTGTTGCACATGAACTGCATGTAAAGCCAGGCGGCCTGCTTCTTGGTGGACGAGCGGGAAATGCCGAGCCCATCGCCGAACAGGCCGGCATGGTGCGCTTTCGGGCCTGCAGGCATCACGCCATAGCCGACCTTGCCCACAATGCGCGAGCGCGACGGGTCTTCGAGCGGCGTTGCGAAGCCGATGCCGTCAAGCCACATCGCTGCGCGGCCCTGCATGAAGGTGGTCTGGCATTCGTTCCAGTTGAAGCCGATGGTGCCGGGCGGAGCAAAGTCGCGGTTGAGCCGCTTGTACATTTCGCCTGCCCAGATCGCCTCTGGCCCGTCGGTCTGAAGCTGTCCTGTGGCAGAAACGGTCTCCATGCCCTGACCAAGCAGATAGGCTGTCCACACAGGCACATTCGCGTTCTTCAAACCGCGCGACACGAAGCCGGCAATGCCCTTCGACGGGTCGTTGAGCTTCTGGGCAACTGTCACCATCTCATCGATGCTCTTGGGGTATTCGACGCCTTTCTGCGCGAACAGCTCCTTGTTGTAGTAGAGCATCCAGAAATCGATGAAGTGCGGCAAGGTATCGACCGAACCATCGGCCTGCTTGCCGAAACCGACCGCTCCGGCGGCAAAATCGGCATAGTCGAAATCGGGGGATGTCAGCGAAGCATCGGCAAGGTAGGGCCGCAGGTCTTCAAGCCATTTGCCTTTCGCGGCGAGCCGCTTTTGCACATGCAGCGCCAGCATGGTGACATCAAAGGATGGACGCCCTGACGAGAACTCGATCATCGCTTTCTGGCGCTGCTGCTGCTCGGGTATCTGTTCCGAAGAGACCTGGATGCCGGTGAGCGCGGTGAACTCCTTCTCATGGCCCTGCATCAGGTCCGAGCGCGGGTTCTTCACCAGCATCACATCGAGCTTGGTGCCGTCAAAACGCTTCCAGTTGAAGGTTGACTGGGCATTCGCCTCGCGGATCAGGGCTGGTGCGAAGATGCCTGCAGCGGCAAGTGCCGTGGTCGTGCGAACAAAATCGCGCCGTGACGGGCGCCAGATCGGATTGGTCATATGGTCCTCCCCAGGACGTTTTGATCGATGAACGTTCACCGCTTCGTGGAAGCGTGAATGCCCGGGCAGGTTCATGCCCTGCCCTTGACGCCATCATTGACCGCAGCGCGGTTTGCCGCAAGCCCCGTCATCAGAGGGTTGCAACGCGGTCAATAACTGACATGTTAGTGATGACACGCGCTGTCGGCTTGCACAAGATGCGCATAGGCTGGCGCTGCCTGGGCTGATATGTGCTTGTGTGAGGTTGCTACTTGCGAAGACGCTTGGTTTGATGAGGGCGCGCCTTGCACAACGTGCGTCAAAGGATGACATGATGAACCTGATTTCCAGACCGCCCGGCGGCCTACCGGCAGGCCCGCCGCGCGTGTTGAGACTGAGCGTTGAGGACAATGTGGTGGTTGCCGTCGATCCGGTGGATGTTGGCGCCATTGCCGCCGGCACGCAGGCGCTGGCCCGTATCCCTCGCGGCCACAAGATGGCGGTTGCCTCCATCGCGAAGGGTGAGCCCATCCGCAAGTATGGCCAGGTCATTGGCTATGCGGCGGAGGCCATCGCGCCGGGTCAGCACATCCACACCCATAACTGCCTGTTTGCCGCGATGGAACTGGACTATGCCCATGCCAGCGCAGCACCTGTCACGGACTATGTCGCACCCGATCAGCGCGCCACCTTCCAGGGTTTTCGGCGGGACAACGGCAAGTTCGGCACACGCAATTATGTCGGCATCCTGACCTCCGTGAACTGCTCCGCCTCAGTGGCCAAGTTCATGGCCGAGGAGGTTCGCCGCTCCGGCATCCTGGCCGACTACCCGAACGTGGACGGTGTCATTGCGCTGACGCACGGCACCGGCTGCGGCATCGATTATTCCGGCCCCGCCTTCGAGGTGCTGAAGCGCACGACCTGGGGCTATGCCTGCAACCCGAACATGGCGGCCGTGCTGGTGGTTGGTCTCGGCTGCGAGGGCTTCCAGATCGCCAAGATGAAGGAAGCCTATGGTCTCAGCGAAAGCGATGTGTTCCGTACCATGACGATCCAGGATGTCGGCGGCACCAGGAAAACCGTTGCCGCCGGTGTCGATGCGGTGCGCACCATGCTCGCCATTGCCAACACCAAGACCCGCGAGACCGCATCTGCCTCGGAGTTGATGCTGGCCCTGCAATGCGGCGGCTCCGATGGCTATTCCGGCATCACCGCCAATCCGGCACTTGGCCGCGCGGTCGATCTTCTGGTTCGCCATGGCGGGACTGCGATCCTGTCGGAAACACCCGAGATTTATGGTGCCGAACACCTGCTCACGCGCCGCGCCGTCAGCCGCGAGGTTGGCGAGAAACTGGTCGGCGTGATCAGGTGGTGGGAGGACTACACGGCCCGCAACAACCAGTCGATGGACAACAATCCATCCCCCGGCAACAAGGCTGGCGGCCTGACGACCATTCTCGAAAAATCTCTTGGAGCTGCCGCGAAAGGCGGGTCCACAGCCCTCACCGGTGTTTACAGGTATGCGGAGCCTGTCACCGGCAAGGGCTTCGTGTTCATGGACACACCCGGCTATGATCCGGTTTCGGCCACCGGGCAGGTTGCGGGAGGGGCCAACATCCTGGCCTTCACCACCGGGCGCGGCTCGGCCTATGGCTGCAAGCCGACACCCTCGATCAAGCTCGCCACCAATTCGGACATCTATCGCCGCATGATCGACGACATGGACATCAACTGTGGCGATATCCTCGATGGAGCTTCCATGGAGGACAAGGGCCAGGAGATTTTCGGTTATATCCTGCGCGTTGCGTCGGGGGAGCCTTCCAAGTCTGAACAACTGGGCTATGGCGATGCCGAGTTCGTGCCGTGGCAACTCGGCGCAACCATGTGAGCTTCCGATGCCAAAGAACGTGAAATGCAAAAGAACGTGAAATGATTGTTGTCTTCGCGTCGATCATCCTTGATCACGTTGCCGTTGTCGATCGGCTTCCGCGCCCTGGTGAAACCGTGATTTGCCCGTCCTATCAGGTGTTTGCTGGCGGGAAGGGCGCCAATCAGGCGCTTGCGGCGGCGCGGGCTGGCGCACCTGTCCTCGTTGGCGGTGCCGTTGGCCAGGATGCGGCAGCTGACGCAGCCCTTGGCTTGCTGAGAGAGGGCAACGTTGATCTGTCCGGTGTCGAAACCGTCGAGATGCCCACCGGCGCGGCCTTCATCGGTGTGGACGCCAAGGGCCAGAACCAGATCATCGTCACGGCTGGCGCAAACCTGAAGGCGAAGGCTGCAAGCCTTGAGCATCACCTGTGGAGCAAGGCTGACATCCTCCTGCTGCAATGCGAAACACCCGAAACCGAGTGCATTGCTGTTGCGAAGGCCGCCGCTGCTTGTGGCGCACGCATCATTCTCAACGCGGCCCCTGCCGGTCCTGTCAGCGCCGATCTCATTGATCTTCTCAATGTGCTGATCGTCAACGAGCATGAAGCCATCGTTCTGTCGGTGTCTCTCGATTGGGAGGAGCGCGACCCTGACCTGATCGCGGCCCGTGTGGACCGTGAACTCGGGATCGCCTGCATTGCCACGCTCGGTGCGGAAGGCTGCATCGGCTGGTCAGGTGGCGTGCGCCGCTCGGTACCCGCGCCGGAGGTGCGCGTGGTGGATACGGTCGCGGCGGGCGATGCCTTTGTTGGTGCTTTCGCGGCTGCCCTGCACAGGGGGCTTGGCTTCTCAGGCGCCTTGCAGCGCGGCATCGCAGCCGGTTCCCTTGCCTGCACCAAGCCCGGTGCGCAGCCCAGCCTGCCGATGGCTGAAGCGGTCGAGGCTCTGGTGCTGAAAATGGGGGTTTGACATAGCGTCATCATGCGCGAAGCGAAGTGGGTCATGGCTCATTCGTGTCCACACCTCCTCATCCTGAGCCCGTCGAAGGATGGGCTCCAGATTGTTTGTCGCTGGAACTCCTCCTTCGACGGGCTCAGGATGAGGACGGTATGCGAGACTTTGGACACAGCATTCCAGATTTGGCTTTTCCAACAAGTTACAGACGCAACTATCTTGCAACTTGATCCGGATTGTCCCATATGTCCACCAGTCAAGGGAGAAACCCATGGGCAGTATCGGCACACAGGCAAACATGCGCGACACGGCAGGCACCACGGCAAACGGCATGGCCAGCGGCGCGAAAACCACTGTCGAGGCTCAGCTTCGCTACATGTCCGGTTTTGGCAACTCCTTCGAGACGGAAGCCTTGGCCAATGCCTTGCCGGTGGGCCGCAATTCGCCTCAGAAGTGCAATTACGGGCTTTATGCGGAGCAGTTGTCAGGCTCCGCCTTCACCGCGCCGCAGGGCAAGAACGAACGCTCTTGGCTCTACCGCATCCGGCCGAGCGTCAAGCATTCGCAGAGCTATGCGCCAGTTGATCCTGGCCTGATGCGCACGGCTCCCAACCTTGAAGAGCGCAAGCCCATGCTGGGGCAGATGCGCTGGGATCCGTCCCCGGTTCCGGCAACGCCGATGAGCTTTGTCGAGGGCCTGCAGACCATCACCACTGCGGGAGACAGTGACACGCAAGTTGGCATGGCGGCTCACATCGTCATGGTGACGCGCTCCATGCAGGCCGAGTATTTTTTCAACTCGGATGGCGAATATCTCATCGTCGCCCAGCACAACTCCTTGCGGTTCTGCACCGAGTTCGGCGTCATCGAGATCGAGCCCGGCGAAATCTGCCTCATCCCGCGTGGCGTCATCTTCCGCTGCGAACTCGTCAATGGGCCTGCACGGGCCTATGTCTGCGAGAACTATGGCGGTGCCTTCACCTTGCCGGATCGCGGGCCGATCGGCGCGAACTGCCTGGCCAACCCGCGCGATTTCCTGACGCCCGTTGCCGCCTATGAGGACCGGGAGGAGCCCTCCAGGCTTCATGTCAAATGGGGCGGCGACCTGTTCGTCACGGAGATCGGCCAGTCCCCGCTCGATGTGGCCGCCTGGCACGGCAACTATTACCCGTACAAATACGATCTCAGGCGCTATGCGGCTGTCGGCTCGATCTCATATGATCATCCCGATCCGTCGATCTTCACGGTGCTGACCTCGCCATCCGGCGAGCCGGGCACCGCCAACATCGATTTCGTGATCTTTCCAGAACGCTGGATGGTGGCGGAAAACACCTTCCGTCCCCCCTGGTATCACCGCAACATCATGAGCGAGTTCATGGGGCTGATCTACGGCGTCTATGATGCCAAGCCCGAAGGTTTCGTGCCGGGAGGCTTCTCCCTGCACAACCAGATGCTTCCCCACGGGCCTGACGCACCGGCTTTCGAACATGCGTCCACGGTCGAACTCAAGCCGGTCAAGCTCACCGGCACCATGGCCTTCATGTTCGAGACGCGGTTTCCGCAGCGGGTGACGCGGCACGCCGCAAGTTTGCCGACCCTGCAGGGCAATTACATCGGTTGCTGGGATGGCATGACAAAGCGTTTTGACCCCTCTGTGCGAGCGCCCAGATGACAGGCACCGACAGGTTGGTGCTGCTCGGCACGAAGGGTGGCCCGGCCATCCGCAAAGGCGGACCGTCACCCACATCCACGCTTCTGGTGGTTGAAGGGCATCCTTACCTCATCGATTGCGGGCTCGGCGTCACGCGCGGCTTTGTCGAGGCCGGATTTGCTCTGAAGGATCTCGGCACGATCCTGATCACGCACCTGCACTCGGATCATGTACTGGAACTCGGGCCATTGATTCACACGGCCTGGACGGCCGGACTGGCGCATGGGGTTGACGTCCATGGGCCAGTCGGAACCGCTGACCTCTGGCGGGGTTTCCTTCGCTCGATGGCTTATGACATGTCCACCCGCATCGCGGATGAGGGGCGGCCCGACCTGGCCGCCATGGTCCGCATCCATGAATATCCTGAAGGACCGGCCTTTGCCGACGGGCGCGTTATGCTCACCGCCTGCCGGGTTCCTCACCCGCCCGTGACCGAGTGCTTCGCCCTGCGATTCGATTTTGGGGGCACGTCTGTGGTGCTGTCGGCTGACACGGCGTTTCACCCTCCTCTTGGCACCTTTGCGAAAGATTCTGACATCCTGGTGCATGAGGCGATGCTCGGGTCTGCGGTTGACCGGCTTGTGGCGCGTGTGGGCAACGGCGCGCGGCTCAGGCAGCACCTGATGGACAGCCATACGCTTGCCGAAGATGTGGGCCAGATCGCCACCCTCGCCGGCGCGCGGCTGCTCGTGCTCCATCATCTGGTTCCGGCGGATGATCCGGAGGTGAAGGAGCGGGATTGGCTCGAGGCCGTGCGCACGACATGGGCGGGGCCGCTCGCCATCGGCCATGACGGGATGTCGTTTTCGTTTGGCCAAGGGGGTTACAAACCTGAACCTGGCGCGCAAGATGAGGTGTTGATGAATCCTGCCCAGAAGGTTGAAAACCCCGCATGAAACTCGCCTCCCTGAAACATGGCCGTGATGGCCGCCTCGTGGTCGTCACACATGATCTGACCCGCGCGACAGACGCCTTCTTCATTGCGCCGTCATTGCAGGCGGCCCTCGATGACTGGGAGCGCATCGCGCCGAAGCTGTCCGATCTGGCTGCCCAGCTCGAGCTTGGCTCGGTCCCGTCATTCCGTTTTCATGAGCATGATTGCGCGTCGCCCTTGCCGCGCGCCTACCAGTGGGCAGATGGCTCCGCCTATGTGAACCATGTCGAACTGGTGCGCAGAGCGCGTGGCGCGGAGATGCCCGAGACGTTCTGGACAGACCCCTTGATGTATCAGGGCGGCTCGGACGCTTTCCTTGGGCCACGCGATCCGATCACCTTGGCGAGCGACGGGTTCGGCATCGATCTGGAAGGCGAAATTGCCGTGATCACCGGCGATGTCCCGATGGGGGCGACGCGCGAACAGGCAGCTTCAGCCATCCGGCTCATCATGCTGGTCAACGATGTCTCGCTGCGCCATCTCATTCCGGGTGAGTTGGCCAAGGGCTTCGGTTTCTTCCAGTCAAAGCCTTCGTCCTCTTTCTCTCCTGTCGCGATTACGCCGGGCGAGCTTGGCACGGCGTGGGATGGCGGCAAACTCGCCTTGCCTCTGCTGACCTTCATCAATGGCAAGCCTTTCGGAAAAGCCAATGCCGGCGTGGACATGACCTTCGATTTTCCGGCGCTGATCATGCACGCTGCAAGGACGAGGGCCTTGTCTGCAGGCACGATCATCGGTTCCGGCACCGTGTCCAACAAGGGTGCCGATGGCGGGCCGGGCAAGTCGATTGCCGATGGCGGCGTGGGCTATTCCTGCCTGGCCGAGATGCGCGTCGTTGAAACCATCCTGACGGGGAGCGCCGTCACGCCGTTTCTCAGCTCGGGCGACACGGTCAGGATCGAGATGAAAGATCCGAAAGGTCATTCGATTTTTGGTGCCATCGAGCAGCAGGTCGCGATTCATGCCTGAAAACGGTGTCCTTTATGGCTATTTCCGCTCATCCGCCGCTTATCGTGTGCGGATCGCGCTGAACATGAAGGGCCTCGAGGTCGAGCAGCGCTTTGTCCACCTGCGCAAGGGCGAGCAGCGTTCGGAGGATTTCCGGCGCCGCAACCCCGCAGGCCTTGTGCCGTTCTGGAGCGAGAACGGCTTTGGATTGTCACAGTCCATCGCCATCATCGAATATCTTGAGGAGATCCGGCCAGAACCGCCACTTCTGCCAGGGTCTGCGCGGGACCGGGCCATCATCCGCGAAATGGCGCTGACCATTGCGGCGGACATCCACCCGCTCGGCAACCTGCGTGTTCTCGACAAATTGACCCACGACTACAAGGCCGACGAGGCCGCCCGTGCCGCCTGGTGCCGGACCTGGATCGAGAGCGGTTTCGAGGCTATCGAAAGGCGCCTTGCTAGCACGCCGGGGCATCTGTGCTACGGAGACAACCCCACGCTGGCCGATGTTTGCCTTATGCCTCAGATGTTCAACGCGCGGCGTTTCGGCGTTGATCTCACCCGTTTTCCGCTGATCGCCCGGACTGACGCCGCTCTGGCAGAGATCGATGCCTTCCAGAAGGCGCAGCCTTCGCGCCAGCCTGACGCAGAATGAGCTTGGAGACGATATAGATGGACGGCAAAGCATTTGCCTCGCATGCGGACCTCGCCGACAAGGTTGTGACGTTTTCGCAGATCGGCCAGGGGCTTTACGCCTACACCGCGCAGGGTGATCCCAACACCGGCATCATCATCGGTGACGATTGCTGCATGGTGATCGATGCGCAGGCCACTCCGCTGATGGCGCAGGACGTGATCTCACGCGTGCGGGCTGTCACCGACAAGCCGGTCAAATATGTCCTTCTGTCGCATTATCATGCGGTCAGGGTGCTGGGTGCGTCGGCCTATGGTGCGTCGGAGATCATCGCCCACGAAGCGACACGGGCTTTGATCGTGGAGCGCGGGGCGGAAGACATGGCCTCGGAGATTGGCCGTTTCCCGCGCCTGTTCCGGGGGCAGGAGAGCATTCCCGGACTGACATGGCCCACGTTGACCTTCACAGGAACGCTTGACCTGTGGCTCGGCAAGCGCCGCGTCGAGATCTCGCATCCCGGTCGCGGCCACACCGCTGGCGACACGATCGCGTGGGTGCCGGACGCGGGCGTCATGTTTTCGGGCGATCTCGTGGAATACAAGTCTGCCTGCTATTGCGGCGATGCCTTCCTGCGCGAATGGCCTGACACCATTCGCAAGCTCGCGGCTTATGCGCCCGATGCGCTCGTGCCGGGCAGGGGCGACGCACTTGTCGGAGCCGCGACGGTCAAGGCTGCAATGCAGGGAACGACAGATTTTCTCACCGCCCTCTACAGCACCACTGAGCGCGCGGTGGCCAGAGGCCTGACGTTGAAGGAAACATCCGGCGACGTGCGCAAGGTGATGGACAAGCCCTTCGGCGATTACGCGATCTACGAACATTGCCTGCCCTTCAATGTCAGCCGCGCTTATGACGAAGCGCGCGGCATCGCCTGGCCGCGCATCTGGACCGATGCGCGGGATGTGGCGATGTGGCAAAGCCTGCAAGGCTGAGAGTGTGATGCAAACCCGCGTTTTCGCGCAATTCGCCTATCAACGTTCGCCTGATCAGGAGCGTTCAGCGCATCACCCTGTCGTCATCGTAGGTGCTGGTCCTGTTGGTCTTTCGCTGGCTGTTGATCTGGCACAACGAGGTGTCAAGACCGTTGTTCTCGATGATTCGGACCGCATTGGTGATGGCTCCCGCGCCATCTGTTTTGCCAAGCGCACTCTGGAAATCTTCGATGGTCTGGGTGTGGCTGCGCCCATGTTGGAGAAAGGTGTGCGCTGGCAGGTGGGCAAAGTGTTCCAGGCGCAAGATCAACTCTATCAGTTTGATCTTCAGCCAGAAATTGGCCACAAGATGCCGGCGTTCATCAATCTGCAGCAGTTCTACGTCGAGAAGTTTCTGGTTGATCGCGCGCTTGAACTCGGGGTGGACGTGCGCTGGAAGAACCGCGTCGATGCCCTGTCGCAGATGCCAGGTAGAGTGCATCTGAGGGTCGATACGCCCGATAGTGATTACGATCTGACGGCAGATTATGTCATCGCATGCGATGGCGCGCGCTCACCATTGCGCGGCATGATGGGTCTTGAGTTTGCCGGCGAACAATTCGAGGAGCAGTTCCTCATTGCCGATGTGAAAATGACCGCTGATTTTCCCGTCGAGCGCTGGTTCTGGTTCGACCCCCCTTTCCACGCTGGCCAATCTTGCCTGCTGCACAAGCAGCCGGATGACATCTGGCGTGTCGATCTTCAGCTTTCGCCTGATGCTGATGCTGATCATGAGCGCAGGCCAGAGGTGGTTCGGCCTCGGATCGAGCGCATGCTCGGGCACGGCAATTTTGAACTTGAATGGGTGTCGATCTACCGTTTCCAGTGTCGGCGGCTTGAACGCTTTGTCCATGGCAGGGTTATCTTTGCCGGTGACGCCGCCCACCAGGTCTCGCCCTTTGGCGCGAGGGGAGCGAACTCAGGCGTGCAGGATGCTGACAATCTGGGCTGGAAGCTTGCAGCGGTCCTTGGGGGTCATTCCGGACCGGACATGATCGAAAGCTATGATCTGGAACGCTCGGAAGCCGCGAACGAGAACATCCTGAATTCCACGCGCGCCACGGATTTCATCGCGCCCCGGACCATCGCCGAGCAGCACTTCCGCAACGCGGCACTGGCGCTCGCCCGCTCGGCACCCTTTGCGCGCAGCTTTGTCAATTCCGGGCGCTTGTCATTGCCGACGACATACATGAACAGCACCTTATCGACACCCGACATCGATCTGTGGTCAGGCGGCCCCCGGCCCGGCGCGCCCATACCGGATGTGCCGCTTGTCGCACCGGATGGAGGTGTTGTTTTCCTCAGTGAAGCACTCAAGCCTGGTTTCAATCTGGTCTGGACAGGCAACGCGCCAGCGCCCGATCTGCTGGGTGATGTCAGCCTTGTGCATATCAGCGAGGCGCAGGGGTGCTGGCGTGATGCCGATGGGCTGTTTGTCCAGCGCTTCGATGCGCCGACAGGAACAGGCTACCTGATACGCCCTGACCGTCATGTTGCGGCACGTTTCAGGACACCTGACAGCGCATCGCTGAGTCAGGCCTTTGCAAGGGCTCTGGCCATATGACGACAAATCTGGAAACCACGTCGCGTTTTGCTGATCCAGATGCGGCCTATCGGGCCATCATCGAGGCGCATCGTGGTCTCGATGATGTGCAAAGCGCCGCGCTCAATGCGGCACTCGTACTGATCCTGGCCAATCAGATCGGTGACCACAAGGTGCTGGATGAAACATTGAAGTTGGCAAAGTCCAGCCTCAGCTTTTCCGCAACATCTCGATGATCCCCGAAAAATCGGTCCCGCCATGGCCGGATGCGGCGAACGCATCATAAAGCTGCGCGGCAAGCGCCCCGAGAGGTGTTGATGCGCCTGCGCCTGCAGCCGCTTCCTGCGCCAGCTTCAGATCCTTCAGCATGAGATCTGCGGCAAAGCCGGGTTTGTAGCCATTGTTGGCAGGTGAGGTGGGCACCGGGCCAGGCACAGGGCAATAGGTGGTCAGCGACCAGCATTGGCCGGATGACGTCGACGCCACATCGAACAGGGCCTGATGGGACAGCCCGAGCTTTTCGGCTAGGGCAAACGCTTCGCCCACGGCGATCATCGAGATGCCGAGAATCATGTTGTTGCAGATTTTCGCGGCCTGCCCTGCGCCTGCCTCGCCGCAATGCACCACCTTCTTGCCCATCTGCTCAAGGACCGGGCGGGCCGCCGCAAAGGCCGTGTGCGCTCCGCCTGCCATGAAGGTGAGGGTTGCGCCCTTCGCGCCGCCGGTGCCGCCCGACACAGGGGCATCAAGGGATTGCAGGCCAGCCTGCGCCGCAAGGGCATGCACGGCGCGCGCACTGTCGACATCGATG
>JANMHN010000147.1:0-1637 GCA_031375185.1 Allobosea sp.
AGTTCGAGCAGCACATCCGCGCCGTGGCCGGCTGGCCGCTGGGCGCGGCCACACGGCTGGCGCCGCGCGTCGAGATGCTCAACCTGATCGCCGACGACGCCGATGACTGGCGCGGCATTCTCGGCGATCCGTCGGCGAAACTGCATCTTTATGGAAAGTCGGCGGCGCGCCCCGGCCGCAAGATGGGGCATGTCAACCGCCTCCACGGCATCGACGCCGGATGACCGGCGCAGGGCCCGTCCAAGCCGCTCGGCCCCCGGCACGCAGAACCGGGTGCTGTCAGCCGAGCTTGTGTGTGGACATGGCCACGGTTTTTTGTTAGGTGCACCGCTCAATAGCAGGGGCGCGATGGTGGCGTTCCGGCAGTTTCCGGTTTCCAGACACAAAAGCAGGTCAGACGTGCAGGTTCTCGTCCGCGAAAACAATGTTGATCAGGCGCTCCGCGCGCTCAAGAAGAAGATGCAGCGCGAAGGTATCTTCCGCGAAATGAAGCTGCGCGGCCACTACGAGAAGCCTTCCGAGAAGAGGGCGCGCGAGAAAGCCGAGGCCGTGCGCCGCGCCCGCAAGCTGGTGCGCAAGCGCCTGCAGCGCGAGGGCTTGCTTCCTCCTTCCAAGCCACGCGTCGTGGCTGGTGCAAAGCCACCACGGGTCTGACCATACGCGTCCGCGCGCAATGTCACATGCCGCTCCTTGATCAAAATCAGATGGCGTCTGGATGTTTGCCTTCCAGGCGCCATTTTTTGTCTGGATGTGCCTGATGACAACCTGCATGATCAGGTCGTGATGCGGATCGGGACATCCCTATCCGATCTTTGGTGCGTACCGATCTGAGTGATGTCGCATGTTGTGATGCAAAACGGGTCTGAGCTTTTGCGAGACATGCTCCAGGGAGTGAATGGCATGAAACTGAGGCGTTTTGCGATCATCGTTTCGCTCGCGGGCGGCCTTGGCGCGTGTGACACTGTTTCTGCCCTTGGCCCCGGCGCTGGCGTGGCCGAGCTTGAGACCGGTGACAATCCCGCGACATCGGTCAATATCTCGTCCCTGTCAGAGGTGGTCAACCGCCGCCCCAATGATCCGGAAGCCTATAATCAGCGCGGCGCAGCCTACGCGCGCAGCGGGCGTTTCTCTGACGCCATTGCGGATTTCTCGAAAGCTGTCAGTCTCGATCCGGGTTTTGCGCCTGCCTATACCAACCGCGGCCTTGCGCTGCGCCAGAGCGGCCGCAACGAGGCTGCGATGCAGGACTTCAGCCGTGCCATCCAGGCCAATCCGGGTTATGCTCCGGCCTATCTGGCACGGGGCAACCTCCTGCGTGCGCAGAACCAGCTTGCCGAAGCCGTGGGAGATCTCAACCAGGCCATCAGGCTGAACCCTGAAGGTGCAGAAGCGCTGCATGCCCGCGGGCTCGTCTATCAGCGCCAGGGCAACCACCGCCAGGCCGTGCAGGACTTTGACTCGGCCATCGACCGCAATCCCTACAACGCGCCGCCCTACACGGCGCGTGGCCAGAGCCTGATCGAGCTTGGCCAGTTCGACAAGGCGCAGGAGGATTTCACCGCCTCGCTCAATGTCGACAACCGCAATGCAGATGCCTGGGCCGGACGCGGGCTGGCCTTCGAGCGGCTCAACAGGCG